>JACDHV010000334.1 GCA_013820855.1 Gemmatimonadales bacterium
CCGCGCATGAAGGAGACGAAGGGCTGTGCATGCTTTTAGCTCCGCAGCAATATTGGGCAGCAGTGGCTTCGCTCCACTGTGACGCCATGCCCTTCGCTCCTTATGCTTTTCGTTAGGTCCCTCACCACCTTTTTGTTGACTCTCATGATGTTGCGTCTTGTTCTTGGTGTCCTGATCCTGCTCTCGGCCTGCGGCTCCGCGACCGAGCCGCCGCCTCCGGCGCAGGCTGCCGAGTCCGCGGTTCGCCTGGAGACCGCCACCGGAACCATTCACGGCTCCCTGCTCCTGCCCTCGTCTGCCGGACCTCACCCGCTCGTGCTGCTGCATGCTGGCTCGGGCCCTACGGATCGCAACGGCAACAGTGTTCTTGTTCCGGGTGCGAACAACAGCCTGAAGCTGCTCGCCGAGCGGCTGGCGGCGCGGGGGATCGCATCCGTTCGCTACGACAAGCGCGGTGTTGCAGCCAGTGCTGCAGCAGCACCCTCGGAGAGCGACCTGCGCTTCGAGACCTATGTGGACGATGCCGTGGCGTGGGTCCGCCAGCTTCGTGTGGATCCGCGCTTTCGCACCATTACGGTGCTCGGCCACAGTGAAGGCTCCTTGATCGGCATGCTCGCCGCAGAGCAGGCGCGCGCAGACGCCTTCATTTCGGTGGCCGCACCGGCACGTCGTGCCTCGGACATTCTCCGTGAGCAGTTGCGCCCGCAGCTTCCTGCGGAGCTCTGGCAGGAGAGCGAGCGCCTCCTTGCGGAGCTGGAGCAGGGCCGCACCACGGAAGCCGTACCGCCGGCTCTGGCCTCGCTGTACCGCCCCAGTGTGCAGCCCTACCTGATCTCTTGGTTCCGGTATGTGCCCACCGAGGAAATTCGAAGTGTTCCCGGTGCCGTGTTGATCGTCCACGGCACCACGGATGTGCAGGTCGGCCCCAGCGAAGCGGAGGCCCTCAAACAAGCACGTCCCGAGGCGGATCTGGTGATCGTGGAAGGAATGAACCACGTGCTCAAGCTCGTACCGCTGAATCCGGCGCAGCAGAGCGCCTCGTACTCCGATCCTTCGCTACCAGTCGCTCCCGTGCTGGTGGAACGAGTGGCAGGCTTTATCACCCGGGTTGAGCGGCTGCCCTGAGAGCCGGGTCCTAACGAGTGCGTGAAGGCGACCGAGGGCCATGCATGGTTTCGGCTGGTGCGTGTGGAATCGTACAATCTTGCGCCGTTCACGAGCTTGTGCGCCGGCCCTCGGCGCCTTACGCTGAGCGTTAGGTGGCTTTATCATTGTGGGGTGTGGGGGAGAGTACCACGGAACAGCACTTTACATCAGGAGTCCGGACATTATGAACCGACAGATCGGATCGCGCACGCTATCCAGCCTCCGCATGTGCGGCATCGTCGCCGCCGCGCTGCTTCTCGTGTCCGCGCCCCTGTCGGCGCAGACGCCGAAGCCGGTGATGCCGGACTCGGTGCGGGACTACGTGAGCACCGCGATTGGGGCCTTCCGCTCCCACTCTGTACATCGTAGCGAAGTGGACTGGACAGCGCTCGAGGACTCTGTGCTCGCCCGCGCTGGAAAGGCCCAGACGCCCGCCGAGACGTGGCTTGCGCTCACGTGGGCGCTGCGCCGCGTCGATCGGCATAGCTTTCTGATGCCACCGGAACGAATGATGGCAGCCATGACCGGCGGTATGTCGCCGCAGGCCCCACACCCTGTGGAGAGCCGCCCGCTCGGCCGGCTCCTCGATGGCAGCATCGGCCTTGTGACCGTCCCGCCGCATGGGGGGCGCAACCGGCCGGCATACGTGGATTCGCTCCGGACGCAGCTGCTTGCGCTCGACAGCGCGGGCGTGTGCGGCTGGGTCGTGGATCTGCGGGAGAACACGGGTGGCAACATGTGGCCGATGCTCGCCGGCATCGGGCCGCTGCTCGGGGCCGAACTGGTCGGGTCCTTCACGGATAGTGCGCCGGGATCGGGGTGGCGCTACCGCGACGGCCGCAGCTGGCTCGGCAGCAGCCCGCCGCCTGATGAGCCGCTCGGGTGGGGGACTATGACTGCACCTCGGCTCGCGCACGCCGACGCACCCGTTGCGCTCCTTGTAGGCAGGGAGACGGCGAGCTCCGGGGAGATGGTCATGGTGGCGTTCCTCGGCCGCCCGGGCGTTCGCAGCTTCGGCGACTCGACGGCGGGCTTCGCCTCTGCGAATACGAGCGTGCCGCTACGCGACGGTGCCACGATGCTGGTCACCTCGTCGTACCCAAGGGATCGGCTCGGCCGCACGTATGCGCTGCAGATCGCCCCCGAGGAGGTAGTGCCGCCGAACGACAGCGAAGCTGATGCCCCATTGCGGCGCGCGGTGGCGTGGCTCCAACGCCAGCCTGGCTGCGCCGTGCGTCAGTGATCAGGTCTCGCGGGCGCACAACCCGCCACCTAACGAGCGGATGCAGGCGACGAACCCGCGTCCATATTTTCGGTGTTCCTCGGGTTCCGGCGCCGCGGGTTCGCGCCTGATCCTGAAACGTTGGGCGGCGACGGCAGCATCACCGCATTCCATGACTCCTACTGTAGCTTCCATCTCACCCCAGCCGGAGCCTGACCCATGACCATGCAAGGAAAACCCGATGGGTATTCCACCGTCTCACCGTA
>JACDHV010000144.1 GCA_013820855.1 Gemmatimonadales bacterium
GGCTCGCCCTCAACCTCTGCATCTCCTACGGCTCTCGGGCCGAGATCGTGCGGGCGGCACGGCTCCTCGCCGAGGATGCCGCGGCCGGCCGCCTCGATCCCGCCCTGATCGACGAGGAGGCGCTCGCCCGCCGGCTCTACACCGCGGACTGGCCCGATCCCGACCTGCTCATCCGCACCTCGGGCGAGATGCGAATCTCCAACTTCCTGCTGTGGCAACTGGCCTACGCCGAGCTCTACGTGACGCCGGTACTCTGGCCGGACTTCACCCGACGCCATCTCTTCGAGGCCATCCTGGAGTTCCAGCGGCGCGACCGCCGGTTCGGGCGCGTCTCGGCCTGATGAACTCCGAGCTGGTCCGGCGTATCGGGTTCGCGGTCGTCGCGATCCCGCTCGCCCTGCTCATCATCTGGTACGGCGGGCTTCCGCTCGCGGTGCTGCTGGCCCTGGTGGGCGCGCTCGGTTCGGGCGAGCTCTTCAGGCTGGCGGAGCTCGGCGGAGTGCGTCCCGCGCGCCTCCTCGGCATGGCGACGGCCGCCGCCGTCCCGCTGCTCGCGCATCTCGTCCTCACCCGACCGGCGGTGGCGGCGGCGGTGGCCGACCTCGGGCTCCATGTCGCCGCGCTCTGGCTGCTCCTGCTCCTCACGTGGGCCCTGGCGGCCCGCCCAGCCGCGGCCCGGCCCCTGGAGGCGGTTTCGGTCACCCTGCTCGGCGTCGCGTATACCGGGGGACTGCCCGCGTTCCTCCTCCTCATCCGCCATGGGCAGTTGCCCCAGCGGAGCTGGGCGGGAGCGTGGCTGGTCTTCTTTCCCCTGGTCGTAACCTGGGTCTGCGATACCGCGGCGATGTTCGGTGGCCGGGCCCTCGGGGGACCGAAGCTCGCGCCGACCGTGAGTCCCGGGAAGACGAGGTCGGGCGCCACAGCGGGTGTGATCGGCGCGCTGGCCGTGGCGCCTGTCTTCAGCGCCTGGATCTTTCCCCGGGTCGGGATCGACATGCGTCTCTGGCAGGCCGTGGTTGTGGCGGCCGCGCTCTCGGTGGTCGGCCAGGTGGGGGATCTCGCCGAGTCGCTGTTCAAGCGCCAGGCAGGGGTCAAGGACTCGAGCCACCTGATTCCGGGCCACGGGGGCGTCCTCGATCGTCTGGACTCGCTTTATTTCGTGGTGCCGGCGGCGGCAGCCATGTACCGGTTCTTCGGGGTGATCTAGTGAGCGACGGCGACGGGCGGCGAGGCGTGGCGGTGCTGGGCTCGACCGGATCGGTCGGGCGGAGCACGCTCGACGTGTTGCGGCGCCAGCGCGACCATTTCGCCGTCGTGGCGCTCACCTGCGGGAGGAACCGGGAAGAGTTCGCCCGCCAGGTGGCGGAGTGGCGACCCGCGTTCGCCGGACTCGCCGGGCCCGGCGCGGACGAGCGCTGGCCCTGCGGCCCCGAGGTGCTGGTCGAGGCGGCCACCCGGCCCGACGTGGACATCGTGGTCAATGCCGTGGTGGGCGCCGCCGGCCTCGATGCCACCCTGGCCGCGCTGCATGCGGGCAAGCGCGTCGCGCTCGCCAACAAGGAAAGCCTGGTCATGGCGGGCGACCTCGTGGTGCAGGCCGCCTGCGCCGGCGGGGGAGAGATCGTGCCCGTGGACTCCGAGCACAGCGCCGTCCTGCAGTGCGTCGCCGGCCGCGACGCGGGGCTGGGCCGGCTCATCCTGACCTGCTCCGGCGGCCCCTTCCGGGAATGGGCCGAGGAGCGGGTCCATCGCGCGACCGTGGAGGAGGCGCTCCGCCATCCGACATGGCGCATGGGCCAGAAGATCACGGTCGACAGCGCCACCCTGGCGAACAAGGCGCTGGAGGTGATCGAGGCGCATTACCTCTTCCGGCTGTCGTACGACGCGCTCGAGGTCGTGGTGCATCCCCAGAGCATCATCCACGCATTCGTGGAGTTCTTCGACGGCAGTGTGATCGCGCAGCTGGGCTTCCCATCCATGGAGCTGCCGATCCTGTACGCGCTGACCCATCCCGGCCGCCTGCCCGATTCGGGCGTGCGCCGGCTGGACCCCGTGGCGGCGGGCCCGCTCACATTCGAGCCGGTGCGGCGGGACGTGTTCCGCGCGCTGGACGCCGGGATGGCGGCGGGACGGGCGGCCGGTACCGCGCCCGCCGTGTTCAACGCCGCCAACGAAGTGGCGGTGGCGGCCTTCCTGGACGGCGCGGTGCCGTTCGGACGGATCAGTGAGATCATCGAGCGGGTGCTCGAGGTGCATACACCCGCACCGGCGACCGCGGTGGAGGCGGTTCGCGACGCCGACCGATGGGCGCGCGCCCGCGCCCGTGAGCTCGTGAGGAGACCGTAGTGCTGATAACCATTCTCGCCCTGATCATCGTGCTGGGTGTGCTGATCTTCATCCACGAGGCGGGCCACTTTCTGGCAGCCAAGTGGGCCGGGGTCTGGGTACACCGCTTCTCCCTCGGGCTCGGCTCCCCGATTCCATGGCTCACCTTCAAGCGGGGCGAGACGGAGTACTCGATCTCGTGGCTTCCCCTCGGCGGCTACGTGAAGATGGCGAGCCGCGAGGAGGAGGTCACCAGCTCCGCGCTGGAGGGCGGCCAGGTCGAGGCGCGGGTGCCACCCGACGGGGTGTTCGAGGCGAAGCCGGTGTGGAAGCGCATGATCATCATCCTCGCGGGTGTGACCATGAACGCGCTCTTCGCCTGGCTGGCGTTCTCCTTTTTGGCCGCCAAGAACGGCCGGCAGATCGACCCGACCACGACCGTCGGCCGGACCATCGAGGAAATGGTGCCCCCGGGTGGAGAGGCGCTGCGCGACATCCCGGCCGGCGCCCGGATCACCGCGATCAACCGCCGCCCGGTCGCCTCCTGGAACGACGTCACCGAGGGCCTCGCGAACTCGCCTGAGCCGGAGATCAGGATCGAGCTGGAGGGCGGGAAGCGGGTGGTGCTGCCCATCCATCAGGACGCGCTGGAGCAGCGCCTCAAGGCCTCTCAGGCGCTGCAGCCCTTCCGGCCGGCGGTCATCGGTCAGGTGTTGCCGGGACGGCCGGCGGAGCGCGCCGGGGTCGAGGTGGGCGACACCATCGTGGCCCTGAACGGGAGGCCCGTCCGGCAGTGGTACGACGTCCTCGAGGTGCTGCAGGAGAACGAGGGCACCCCGATCAGCATGGAGGTGGGGCGGGCCGGCGGGCGGCGCACGCTCGAAGTGCGCCCCGAGGTCGAGACGGTCGAGGGCCTCGACGGAAAGCCGCGCAAGGTGGGCCGGGTCGGCATCGCGGTCAGCCTCGATTTCCGCTCGGAGCCCCTGGGGCTGGGCGCGGCGCTGGTGGAGGGGTGGAAAGCGACGGTGAGCTCGTCCACCCAGATCGTGCGGACCGTCCGCGGTCTCTTCAGTGGCCGGATCTCCCGCCGGGAGGTCGGCGGGCCCATCATGATCGGCCAGCTCGCCGGAGAGACCGCCCGGATGGGCCTGGACCCGTTCCTCGCCTTCATGGCGCTGATCTCGATCAACCTCGCGATCCTCAACCTCCTTCCGGTGCCCGTCCTGGACGGCGGCCAGTTCCTCTTCCTGCTGGCCGAGGCCGTGATCCGCCGCCCGCTCCCCCTCAGATTGCGGGAGCGTCTCACCGCGGTGGGCATGGTGCTGATCGTACTGCTGATGGGGCTGGCCTTCTCGAACGACATCAGGCGGCTGTTCGGGGGGTGAGCGGGGGCGGTCCCGGCCGGAGTGCGGAGCCAGTGGAGCCGGTGCTGCCCACCCTTGCCCCGGGGCGCAAATCACGGTTATTCTTCACAGCTACAACGGATTACGACGCGCGACCATTCTTGAGGACGGCAGCATGAGCTTCGACAAGCAGGGGACGATGGTCAAGCACCAGGCCCACGAGACGGATACCGGGTCCACCAAGGTGCAGGTCGCCCTTCTCACCGAGCGGATCAACTCCCTCACCGAGCACTTTCGAACCCACCCCAAGGACCATCACGGGCGTCGGGGTCTCCTGAAGATGGTCGGGACCCGCCGGCGGCTGCTGACGTACCTCAAGCGCAACGACCTGCAGACCTACCGGGCCCTGATCGAGCAGCTCGGTCTCCGTCACTAGACGTCGCGCACCGCAAGGGGCGTCCCGATCGGAAGCATCGGGACGCCCTCTCCGTATGGATGTGTCCGGGCAGCAAAGAAACCAGCGCAATCGAAACCAGCGCAATCAGAGAGAGAGAAGGCAGTGACGGTACAACGGATTGAAACCGAGTTCGCCGGGCGGCCGCTAACCCTGGAGACCGGCCGCATGGCGAAGCAGGCCGCCGGCTCCGCAGTTGTCCGATACGGCGACACGATGGTGCTGGCCGCAGTGACCGTTTCCTCGAACGTGTCCACCCTCCCGTTCTTTCCCCTGACCGTCGAATACCGCGAGAAGACCTACGCGGCGGGAAAGATTCCTGGTGGGTTCCTGAAGCGCGAAGGGCGCCCCTCCGACAAGGAGATTCTGGCGTGCCGGCTGATCGATCGCTCGATTCGCCCGCTCTTCCCCGAGGGGTTCAAGAACGAGGTCCAGGTGTTCGTCACCGTGATGTCGGCTGATCAGGAGAACGACGCCGACATCCTCGGGGTGATCGCGACCTCCGCCGCACTCAGCCTCTCGCCGGTGCCGTGGAACGGCCCGCTTGCCGGGGTGCGCGTCGGACGCGTCGAGGGCAACTGGATCCTCAACCCGACGTTCCAGCAGCTCGAGTTCTCGAGCATCGACCTGGTGGTGAGCGGTACGGCCGACTCGGTCGTGATGGTCGAGGGCGGCTCGCTGGAGGTGTCCGAAGCCGAGATCCTTGAGGCGCTGAAGGTGGCGCAGAAGGGGATTAAGGAAGTGATCGGCTTCGAGCGACAGCTCATCGACAAGGCGGGTGCGGCGCCCGAGATGCGGTGGGTCAAGGCCGAGATCGACGCCGAGCTCCACGGCCGGGCGGCCGATGCCGCTGAGGCGCCGATGGCTCAGGCGATCAACGCCAAGGACAAGGCATCGCGCTCCGCGGGGGTGAAAGCGGTGAAGGAGCAGGCGCTGCAGACGCTGCTCGCCGAGTATCCCGAGCGCAGCCGTGAGATCGGCAACCATCTCGAGGACATCGAGTACCGGGTGATGCGAAAGCAGGTGCTCGACCGCGGTGAGCGGGTGGACGGCCGGGATCTGGACACCATCCGGCCCATCTCCATCGAGACGGCCGTGTTGCCACGTACTCACGGGTCGGCGCTTTTCACCCGGGGCCAGACCCAGGCGCTCGTGGCGGTCACCCTGGGCACCGCGGACGACGAGCAGCGGGTCGACAGCATTGACGTGGCCGGCGAGACGACCAAGTCGTTCATGCTGCACTACAACTTCCCGCCGTACTCCACGGGCGAGGTCAAGATGATCCGCGGCACCAGCCGCCGCGAGATCGGACACGGCGCCCTGGCGGAGCGCGCGCTGCAGCCGCTGCTGCCGCACTACGAGGACTTTCCCTATACCCTCCGCGTCGTCTCCGAGGTCCTGGAATCGAACGGGTCGTCGTCCATGGCGACGGTCTGCGGCGGCTCGCTGGCCCTGATGGACGCCGGCGTACCGATGAAGGCGGCGTGCGCCGGGGTGGCGATGGGGCTGATCAAGGAGGGCGACAAGGTCGCCATCCTGACCGACATCCTCGGCTCCGAAGACCATCTCGGCGACATGGACTTCAAGGTGGCCGGAACCGAGAAGGGGATCACCTCGATCCAGATGGACATCAAGATCGAGGGCCTGGACCTCAAGCTGATGGAGCAGGCGCTGGAGAAGGCCCGCCGCGGCCGCCTGCACATCCTGAAGGAGATGGCGAAGGCGCTGCCGGGTCCCCGCACCGAGCTCTCGCAGTTCGCGCCGCGGATCTTCACCATGCAGATCAAGCCGGACAAGATCGGCGACGTCATCGGCCCCAAGGGCAAGACCATCCGCGGGATCCAGGACGCCACCGGCGCCAGGATCAGCATCGAGGACAGCGGAGTGGTCACCATCTCGGCCGTCGGCGGCGAAGCGGGCGAGAAGGCGCGCGCCATGGTCGCCGCCATCACTACCGAGCCGGAAGTCGGGCGCACCTACGAGGGCCCGGTCAAGAGCACGACGGCCTTCGGCGCGTTCGTGGAGATCCTGCCAGGGGTGGAGGGACTGCTTCACATCAGCGAGCTCCAGCACGGCCGCACCGAGAAGACCGAGGACGTCATCAAGAAGGGTGACATCGTCCAGGTCAAGCTGCTCGAGGTGGACGAGCGGGGTCGCATGAAGCTGTCCCGGAAGGCGCTGATCCCCAAGGAATAATCCTTCGTGGAAACGGTCCTCCTCGACGAAGGGCTGCATCGGACCACCGCGCCGAACGGACTGGTCGTCTACTCCGAGTCGCTGCCGGGGGTCCGCTCCGCGGCCGTGGGGATCTACGTGCGGGCGGCCAGCGCCCACGAGCGCCGCGAGCAGATGGGAATCTCCCATCTGCTCGAGCACATGGTGTTCAAGGGGACCGAGCGCCGCAGCGCGCGCGACTTGGCGCTCGAGCTCGAGGTGCGCGGCGGCAGCCTGGACGCCTACACCGGGCGCGACGCCACCAGCTACCAGGCGCACGTGCTCGATGCCGACCTCCCCATCGCGATGGACATCCTCACCGACCTGGTCCACCGGCCGCTGCTCCGCGAGAGCGACCTCGAGCCCGAGCGGAACGTGATTCTGGAGGAGATCCACGGGGTGGAGGACGCGCCGGACGACCTGGTCTTCGAGCTTCACGGCGCGGCGCTCTGGCCCGACCATCCCTACGGCTACTCCATTCTCGGCACCCCCGACACCCTCGCCGCCACATCGGCGGAAGACCTCCGGTGCCTGCACCAGACGAGCTACCACCCGGGCAACTGCGTGGTGGCCGCCGCCGGCAACGTGCACCACGGGCTCCTGATCGAGGTGCTGGAGCGGGAGGGCTGGCTCGAGGGCGCCGCGCGACAGCCCGCGCGGCGGCCGGTGGTGGCGGTGCCGGCCACGCGCGGGCTCACCCGGCGCGAGGAGCGCGACACGGCCCAGAGCCACGTGGTCTTCGGGACCGACACCTTTCCGCTCCGGGATCCCCGGCGCTTCGCGCTGGCGATCCTCACCAACGTCTTCGGCGGCGGCATGTCGAGCCGGCTCTTCCAGCGGGTGCGGGAGGAGCTGGGGCTCGCCTACGCCGTGTTCGCCTACAAGAACTTCTACCAGAGCAGCGGGCAGCTCGGCGTATACGTGGGAACCCAGACGGCGACCGCCGACCAGGCGGTGGAGGCCATCCGCGGGGAGTACGACCGGCTCGCGCGCGAAGGCCTGCCGCCCGACGAGCTGGCGCACGGCAAACAGCAGCTCAAGGGGCAGATCATGCTCTCCTTGGAGAGCCCCGCGGCCCGAATGGGACGGCTCGCGGGGTTCAGCCTGCACGACGACCACTACCGGCCGCTCGATCTGATGCTCGCCGAGATCGACGCCGTCTCTGCCGACGACGTGGCGTCGGTGGCCGCGGAGTTTTTCTCCGCGGACCGTCAGACGATCGTGCGACTGGGTCCGTCCCCGTCCGCCTGAGCGCCGAGACCGGGCCAGGGCGTTGATGGCCTCCACCTCCCCAGGGTGACACCCTCACCTCCAGGCAACGCGAACACCCCTACTGCCCGAGGCCCCATGCTCATCGGCGTTCCGAAGGAGATCAAGACGAACGAGAACCGCGTCGCCCTCGTGCCGGCGGGCGCCGAGGCGCTGGCCGCGGCCGGACACACGGTCTTCATCGAGCAGGGCGGGGGGCTCGGCAGCGGCTTTGCGGACGAGGCCTACACCGCCGTCGGCGCCAGGATCCTGCCGACCGCCGACGAGGTGTGGGCGCAGGCCGAAATGATCATGAAGGTGAAGGAGCCGATCGGGGTAGAGTGGCCCCGGATGCGTCGGGGGCAGGTGATCTACACCTACTTCCACTTCGCGGCGTCGGAGCCGCTGACTCGCGCCGTGATCGACTCGGGAGTCGTGGCGGTCGCCTACGAGACGGTCCAGCTCGCGAGCGGTGAGCTGCCGCTCCTCACGCCGATGTCCGAGGTGGCGGGACGGATGTCGGTTCAGGAGGGGGCCAAGTACCTCGAGAAGGTGTTTGGCGGCAGGGGCATCCTGCTCGGCGGGGTGCCGGGCGTCGCGCCGGGCGAGGTGGTGATCATCGGCGGCGGGGTCGTCGGCATCAACGCGGCCAAGATGGCGGCCGGTCTCGGCGCCCACGTCACCATTCTGGACGTCTCGCTCGACCGGCTGCGCTACCTGGACGACGTGCTCCCGGCCAACGTGGACACCGCGTATTCCAACCGGCACACCATTTTGAACGCCATCCGCGGGGCCGACCTGGTGATCGGCGCGGTCCTGCTTCCCGGGGCGAAGGCCCCCCACCTGGTGAAGCGCGCGGACCTCAAGCTCATGAAGCCGGGCTCGGTCATCGTGGACGTGG
>JACDHV010000145.1 GCA_013820855.1 Gemmatimonadales bacterium
CCGGCGGACCGGTTCGCCAGCGCGGGCGCCATGGCCGCGGCGCTGCGCGAGGGCGAGCCCTGGGCGCGGGGAGCCGCCGTGGGCGAGGTGCCGCGCGGGTCGGAGCCCTCCATCGCGGTGCTGCCGTTCGCCAACCTGAGCCCGTCGCCGGAGAACGAGGTCTTCGCCGACGGGATGACCGACGAGCTGATCAACGCGCTGGCCAAGGTGCAGGGGCTGCACGTGGTGTCGCGGACCTCGTGCTTCGCCTTCAAGGGCCGGCCGGAGGACGCGCGGGAGATCGGCCGCCGGCTCCAGGTGCGCACGGTGCTGGAGGGCAGCGTGCGCCGGGCCGGGTCCCGGCTCCGGGTGTCCACCCAGCTCATCAACGTGGCGGACGGGTTTCTGCTCTGGTCGGAGAGCTTCGACCGGGAGGCGGAGGACATCTTCGCGATCCAGGACGAGATCGCGCGGGCGATCGGCGGCGCGCTCCGCCTGCGCCTGCTGGTGCCGGAGGGCGAGGTCAAGGTCCGCCCGCCGACCGAGGACCTCGAGGCCTACGGGTTGTACCTCAAGGGCCGTCACTTCTGGAATCGCCGCACCGAGCAGGACCTCCGCGCAGGCATGCGGTACTTCGAGCAGGCGCTGGAGCGGGATCCGGGGTTTGCGCTGGCGCACGCCGGGCTGGCCGACACCTGGGCGCTGCTGGGCTTCTATTCGGCGGTGCCGCCGGAGGAGGCGTTCCCCAACTCCAAGCGCGCGGCGCACGAGGCGCTGGCGCGGCAGCCAGGGCTGGTGGAGGCGTACCCGGCGCTGGCGTACTCGGCGATGTACTACGACTGGGACTGGCCGGGGGCGGAGCGCGCGTTCCGCCGGGCGATCGAGCTGCACCCGGGCTACGCCAACGCGCGCCAGTGGTACGCCCACTTCCTGTCGCTCATGGGGCGGGCGGAGGAGTCCATCGTGGAGTTCGAGCGGGCGCTGGCGCTGGACCCGCTGTCGGCGCTCAAGCACGCGGCGCTGGGCTCGGGCTGCTACTTCGCGCGACGGTACGAGCGCGGGGTGGCGGAGTGCCGGCGGGGGATCGAGCTGGAGCCGAGCAACGTGGTGGCGCACGCGTGGCTGGCGATGGGGCTGGAGGCGATCGGGCGGACGGACGAGGCGGTGCTGCGGGCGGAGGAGACGGCGAGCCTGGCGAACCGGGGGGTGTCGAGCCTTGGGTTCCTTGGCCACGCCTACGCTGTGGCTGGCCGCGTGGACGATGCGCGGGGTGTGCTGGCGGAGATGCTGCGGATCGCGGAGACGCGGTATGCGTCACCGTACGACATTGCTTTGACGCACCTCGGGTTGGGGGAGCAGGAGGAGGCGATGGGGTGGCTGGAGCGGGGGTATGAGGGGCGGGATCATCAGATGGCGTTTCTCAAGGTGGATCCGCGGTTGGATGGGCTGCGGGAGCGGAGGGACTTTGGGAGGTTGATGGAGCGGATGCGGTATTAGGCCGGGGCCTATCCGCTTTTCTGTGTGTGAGGCGTGGGTGATATTCATGTCTCGGGCACAAAGCGCTCAGGAAAGAGCACGGCGAAGTGCGTCAGCGCGGCCTGCCACGCCGGCGCCGGGGCCCAGCGCTTCTTGATGTTGCGCAGGGCGAGATAGAGCAGTTTGGTCGCGGCCTCATCCGTCGGGAAGTGCCCCCGGGTCTTGATGATCTTCCGGAGTTGCATGTGCAGGCTCTCGATCGCGTTCGTGGTCGTGAGAATCTTCCGGATCGCGGGCGGGTAGGCGAAGGCCGGTGTGACCAGATCCCACTGGCGCTGCCAGATCGGGGCGATCGTCGGTACCGCGCCCCGTCCGGACTGGCCGCGAAGGCGGCGAGCGCGGCCGCCCCCGCGGCCACCGTCTCGGCGCGGTAGATGGTCTTGAGCGCTGCCGCGACCCGCTTGCGATGTTGATAGGAGACGTACGCCAGGCTCCGTCGCACGAGGTGCACCACGCAGGTATGGATCTGGGTCTGCGGGAAGACGGCCTGGATCGCCTCGGGAAAGCCGGTCAGCCCGTCGATGAGTGCGATGAGCACGTCCGCGACGCCGCGGGCTTGGAGTTCCGTCATAACCCGGTGCCAAAACTTGGCGCCTTCGGTCTGCTCGATCCAGAGCCCCAGCACGTCCTTGGTGCCGCTCCGGGTAATGCCGAGGGCCAGGTAGACGGCCTTGGTCCGGACCACGCCCTCGTCTCGGATCTTGACCCGGAGCGCGTCGAAGAACACCACCGGGTAGCAGGCGTCGAGCGGCCGCTGTTGCCAGGCGGTGATCTCCTCGAGCACCTCGTCGGTCACGGTGCTGATGAGATCGGGCGCGACCTCCACCTGGTAGAGGTCCTCCAGGTGCGCGCGGATCTCCCGGACACTCATGCCGCGGGCGTAGAGCGAGAGCACATTCTGGTCGAACCGGGGGAGCCGTCGGACCCCCTTGGGCACCAGCTGAGGGGCGAAGGTCCCGGCCCGATCACGCGGGATCGCCAGCGGCAGCGTCCCGTCCTCGGTCACCACCGTCTTCGGGGTCGTGCCATTGCGGTGATTCGGCTGCGTGGCGGGCTTCGGCTCGCCCGGCCCGTACCCCAGGTGGTGGGTGAGCTCGGCACTGAGGATGCGCTCCATCAGCGCCTTCTTCATCTGGCGGAAGAGGGCATCGACGTCCTCGGCCGTCCGGGCATCGCCGAGCAGGGCATCCAGCGCCGCCGGGTCAAAGGCCGGGGGCGTCGGCTCCGGGGGAGCCTTGCGTGGTCTGGCCATACGGACCTCCTTCGGTCAAAGTATGGCCCCACACACAGAATTCCCGACAGGCCCTTAGGCCGCGCTACCCCGACTCCTTGCGCCGCCGTATCTTAGGCTGATTCCCACCCGCGAGACCCGATGACGGAACTGCCGGACGCTGATCGGGATGCCCTGCGGCAGCGCTATGCGCTGGAGCGGGAGCTCGGCCGCGGGGGCATGGCTACGGTGTATCTGGCCCGGGACCTCCGCCACGACCGCCCAGTCGCGCTCAAGGTGCTCCACCCCGAGCTGGCCGCCACCATGGGCCCGGAGCGGTTCCAGCGGGAGATCCGCTTCGCCGCCCGGCTCCAGCATCCCCACATCCTCACCGTGCTGGACTCGGGCGAGGCCAGCGGGCAGCTCTGGTTCACCATGCCCTTCGTCGAGGGCGAGTCGCTGCGCGACCGGCTCCGGCGGGAGCGGCAGCTGGCCGTGGACGCGGCCCTCCAGATCGCCCGGGAGACCGCCCGGGCGCTGGACTACGCCCACCAGCACGACATCGTCCACCGCGACATCAAGCCGGAGAACATCCTGCTCACCCGGGACGGCTCCACCCTGGTGGCCGACTTCGGGATCGCCCGGGCGGTGGGGGGCGACGACCACCTTACCCAGACCGGGATGGCCATCGGCACCCCGGCCTACATGAGCCCGGAGCAGGCGGCGGGGGACAAGGGCGTGGACGCCCGGACCGACGTGTACTCCCTGGGGGCGGTGCTCTACGAGATGCTGGCGGGCGAGGCGCCGTTCACCGGGCCCACGGCGCAGGCCATCATCGCCAAGCGGCTGAGCGAGCCGCCGCCCAGCGTGCGGCGGGTGCGGCCCAACGTGCCCGAGGCGGTGGACCAGGCGATCCAGCGGGCGCTGGCGACGGTGGCGGCCGACCGCTTCGCCAGCGCGGCTGAGCTGAACCGGGCTCTCCAGGGCCCCGCTACCACGTCGGGCACACCGGTCACCACGCCGGAGCCGATGGCGAGCGCCGCCGCCACATCGCCCGCTCCGGCAAGACCGGCGAGCCGCCGGCGCCCGGTCCCCGTCCTCGCCGTCACCCTCATCGCGGGTTTCCTGCTCGGCCTGGGCGTGCTGTTCGCGTGGCGGAACTCCCGGGACAACGGGGGCACCGCGACCGCCGGCAGTCCCCGGGTGCTGGCCGTGCTCCCCTTCGAGAACCTGGGCGATTCCACCACCGACTACTTCGCCGACGGCGTCACCGACGCGGTGCGGGGCAAGCTCTCCTCGCTGCCGGGCCTCCAGGTCATCGCCAGCAGCAGCTCCAACGAGTACAAGGCGGGCAGCAAGCCGCTGCCGGTGATCGCGCGGGAGCTGGAGGCGGACTACCTGCTGATCGCCCGGATCCGGTGGGCCAAGGCCGGCGACGGCGGCAGCCGGGTGAAGGTCAGCCCCGAGCTGGTGGACGTGAGCCGGGGCGGCGCTCCCAAGGTGAAATGGCAGCAGCCGTTCGACGCCGAGATCACGGATGTCTTCACGGTGCAGGCCGACATCGCCGACCAGGTGGCCAGCGCCCTCGACCTCGCCCTGGGAACCGGCCAGAAGCAGGCGCTGGCCGAGCGGCCGACCCAGAACCTCGCGGCCTACGACGCGTTCCTGAAGGGGGAGGCCTCGGAAGGGCTCACGGTCTCCAACGCGCCTACCTTGCGCAGCGCCATCAATTATTACGAGCAGGCGGTGGCGCTCGATTCGACCTTCGCCGAAGCATGGGCACAGCTGGGGAGAGCACAGGGAGCCTTCTACTACAATGTCACCCCAACACCCGAGGCCGGCGAAGCCTCCAAGAACGCGGCCGACCGAAGCATCGCGCTGGCCCCGGGACGGCCCCACGGATGGATGGCGCTGTGCGAGTACTATACGACCGTCATCGTGGACTATGGCCGCGCCCTCGAAGCCTGCCGGAAGGGACTCGCGCTGACTCCGGAGAATGCCGACCTGCTCACGGCAGCCGCGCTCTCCGAGCAAGGCCTCGGCCAATGGGACGACGCGTTGCGGAGCCTGGAGAAGGCCCGACGGCTGGATCCCCGGTCGGCTCTGACCGCGCGGCGGCTATCTCATACCCTGCTCCGGCTGCGCCGCTACCCCGAGGCGCTTGCGGCGGTCGATCGCGGCCTGGCGGTGTCGCCGGGCAACCTCGACCTGATCGAGAACAAGGCCATGATCAAGCTCGGCCAGGGAGACCTGGAGGGCGCACGCCTGGCGGTCTCCAATGCTCCGCCCGATGTGGAGCCGACTGCGCTGGTCACTTTCTTCGGCAATTACTGGGACCTTTTCTGGGCGCTCGACGACAGCCACCAGCGCCTCCTCCTGCGCCTCCCGCCCAGCGCCTTCGACGGCGATCGAGGAACCTGGGGACTCGTCCGAGCCCAGACACACTTGGTTCGAGGTGATACGGCTCTGGCGCGGGTCTACGCCGACTCGGCGCGTCTAGGATTCGAGGAGACTCTCGCCGACAATCCCGATGACCCGCAGCGCCGCATCCTCCTCGGCCTCGCCCTGGCCCATCGGGGCAAGCACGCGGAGGCGATCAAGGAAGGCGAGCGCGGCCTGGCCCTCCTGCCGCCCGGCGGCGACGGATACACCGGCCCCTACCTGCGGCACCAGCTCGCCCGGATCTACATCCTCGTGGGTGAGACGGACAGGGCGCTGGACCAGCTCGAGGCGCTGCTCCGGATGCCGTACTACCTCTCGCCCGGCTGGCTCCGGATCGATCCGACGTTCGATCCGCTGCGGAAGAACGCCCGATTCCAGAAATTGGTGGGCGCGGGGACCCCGTGAGCGGCGACCAGCACGCCCTGCTCGAGGCGGCGCTCTCCGGGCGGTACCTGCTGGAGCGGGAGCTGGGGCGCGGCGGGATGGCCACCGTGTATCTCGCCCGCGATGTCCGCCACGACCGCCCCGTCGCCCTCAAGGTGCTCCACCCCGAGCTCGCCGCCACGCTCGGCCCCGACCGCTTCCAGCGCGAGATCCGGCTCGCCGCCCGGCTCCAACACCCCCACATCCTCGGCGTGTACGATTCGGGCGAAGCCGCGGGACGGCTCTGGTTCACCATGCCCTACGTCGAGGGCGAGAGCGTGCGCGACCGGCTCGACCGCGAGCGCCAGCTCCCCATCGCCGACGCGGTGCGGCTCACCCGGGAGGCGGCGCTGGCGCTGGACTTCGCCCATCGGCACGGCGCGGTGCACCGGGACATCAAGCCGGCGAACATCCTCCTGGTGGATGGGCAGGCGCTGGTGGCCGACTTCGGGATCGCCCGGGCGGTTGGCGGGGACGATCAGGGGCTGACCGAGACCGGGCTCGCGATCGGCACGCCGGCCTACATGAGCCCGGAGCAGGCCGCGGGTGACAAGCAGCTCGACGCCCGGACCGACATCTACAGCCTCGGCGTCGTGCTGTACGAGATGCTGGCGGGAGAGCCGCCCTTTGCCGCGCCCTCGGCGCAGGCGATGATCGCGCGGCGGCTGACCGAGGCGCCGCGTCCGCTGCGGGAGATCCGGGAGACGGTGCCCGAGGGCGTGTCCCAGGCCGTCAACCGGGCCCTGGCCAAGGCGCCCGCCGACCGGTTCCCCTCCGCGGCCGAGTTTGCTCGGGCGCTGGAGGAGGCCATCGTCGGCCAGGCGACCGGCGCCGAGCCGAGCCGGCTCACCGCGCCCGCGACTCCGGTATCGGCGGTCCCGGCGGGGCGAGGCCGCCGCCGCGTCCCCCTGACGCTGGTGCTCGCGGTCGGCTTCGTGCTCGGGCTCGGGGTGCTGTTCGGCTGGCTCCGCTCCCACGGCGGCGCCGAGCCCACCGGTCCCGGCACCACCAGGCTGCTGGCCGTCCTCCCCTTCGAGAACCTGGGCAGCGCCGACGACGAGTATTTCGCCGACGGCGTCAGCGACGAGATCCGGGGCAAGCTGGCCGCGCTGCCCGGCCTCCGGGTCACCGCCCGGAGCAGCTCCAATCAGTACAAGAAGACGGCGAAAGAGCCGGAGGTGATCGGCCGGGAGCTGGGCGTGGACTATCTCCTCACCGGCACGGTGCGGTGGGAGAAGGGCGCCGGCGGGAGCCGGGTGCGGGTGAGCCCGGAGCTGATCCGGGTGGCGACCGGCTCCACCGAGTGGCAGGAGCCGTTCGACGCGGCGCTCACCGAGGTGTTTCAGGTGCAGGCGGAGGTGGCCGGGCGGGTGGCCAAGGCGCTGGACCTGGCGCTGGGCTCGCGGCAGCAGGCGGCGCTGGCGGAGAAGCCGACCACCAATCCCGCGGCCTATGACGCGTACCTCCGGGGAGAGGCGGCGTCGCTCAACATGGGCAGCGGCGACCCGGAGCGACTCCAGGCGGCGATCGACTTCTACGAGCGTGCGGTGGCGCTCGACTCGGGATTCGTCCAGGCCTGGGCGCAGCTGTCGCGAGCCCATTCGCTTCGCTACGTCAACGGGGTGCCCAGCGTGGAAGGCGAGCGGCGCGCGAGGGAGGCGGCCGAGCGGGCGCTGCGGCTGGCGCCGAGTCACCCCATCGCTCACCTGGCTCAGGGGGACTACCAGGTATACATCCAGCGGGAGAACGAGGGCGCGAGCCGGGCCTATGGGGCGGGCCTTCGATTCGCCCCCGACGATCCCGACCTGCTCCAGGCCAGCGCGGTCATCCAGATCCGCACCGGCCGCTGGGAGGAAGGGCTGGCGCAGTTGACCCGAGCCCAGGCGCTCGATCCCCGCTCGGTGGTAATCGCCCGGCGGCGGGCGTACAGCCTCCTGCGGCTCCGCCGCTACCCCGAGGCGCTGGCCGCCTCCGACTACGGGCTCGCGCTGGATCCGACCAACTTGAACTTGTTCCAGAACAAGGCCATGGCGCTGCTGGGCCGGGGCGATCTGGAGGGAGCCCGAAGCATCATTCGCGAGCCGCCGGCCGGTCTCGACCCGACCGCGGTCGCCGCCGGCTTCGGCCAGTTCTACGAGCTCTCCTGGGCGCTGCCGGAGGACCTCCAGGCGCTCCAGCTCCGGCTGACCCCGGCGGCGTTCAGCGATCGTCGTAACTGGGCCACCGTACAGGCCGACGCCTATCGCCTGCGCGGGGACCTGGCTCGAGCCCGGGCCTACGCCGACTCGGCGCGGATCGAATACGAGGCCCTGCTGCGGAGCATTCCCGACGACGCCCAGAGTCAAGTCTTCCTCGGCGTGGTGCTGGCCCAACTCGGCCGCAAGGCCGAGGCGGTCGCGGCCGGGGAGCGGGCCCTCGCCCTGGTGCCGATGGAGAGCGACGCCTTTGTGGGTCCCTACTACCAGCATCAGTTGGTCCGGATCTATATCCTGGTGGGGGAGCCGGAAAAGGCGCTGGACCGGCTGGAGCCGCTGCTTCGCGTTCCCTATAACCTCTCGCCCGGCTGGCTCCGCATCGACCCCAACTTCGACCCCATCCGGAAGCATCCCCGGTTCCAGCGGCTGGTCGAGGGCACCTCGTGACCACCGACCCCCGCGCCGCGCTCGAGGCCGCGCTCGCCGACCGCTACGCCGTCGAGCGCGAGCTCGGGCGGGGCGGCATGGCCACCGTGTATCTCGCGCGGGATCTCCGCCACGACCGGCCCGTCGCCCTCAAGGTCCTCCACCCCGAGCTCGCCGCCACCATGGGGCCCGAGCGGTTCCAGCGGGAGATCCGCTTCGCCGCCCGGCTCCAGCATCCCCACATCCTCACCGTGCTCGAC
>JACDHV010000146.1 GCA_013820855.1 Gemmatimonadales bacterium
GGTCGGAGCCGCCGGGCCGCTGCTCGGTGGCCGTGGGCGCGTCGGCCGCCGTGCCCGCCTCGGGCGCCGCGGTCTGACCACCGGGCTGCGTTCCTGTTGCCTCGTCCGCCATTAGAACTCCAATCCGCCTTCGCGCGCGCCCTCGGCGACCGCCTGGACGCGACCATGGTAACGGTAGCCGGCGCGGTCGAACACCACCCGGCTGAACCCCGCCGCCTTCGCCTTCTCGGCCAGCAGCTTGCCGACCGCCTTGCCGCGGGCCACCTTGCCCTCGCCGTCCACCGCGATCCCCTCGCTCCCGTCGCTGACGCCGAGGAGGGTCACGCCGCGGTCGTCGTCGACCAGCTGGGCGTAGATGTGCTTGAGGGAGCGGAACACCACCAGCCGGGGCCGCTCCGCGCTTCCCGCCAGCTTGCTGCGCACCCGGAGGTGGCGGCGATAGCGCAGCTGGCTGCGCGTCTTGGGCGCGTGAATCCGACGCATGCTTACTTGGCTCCTGTCTTGCCCGCCTTGCGGCGGACCTGCTCGCCCTGGTACCGGATGCCCTTCCCCTTGTAGGGCTCCGGCGGCCGCACGGAGCGGAGCTCCGCCGCGACCTGTCCCACGACCTCCTTGTCGGCGCCCTCGATCTTGACCGTGGTGTTGTTCTCCACCGAGATCTTGATCCCCTTCGGCGCCTCGTACTTCACCGGGTGCGAGTACCCCACGATCAGGTTCACCCCGTACGGCTTGGCCTCGGCCTTGTAGCCGACGCCCTGGATCTCCAGCGTCTTCACGAAGCCCTTGGACACCCCCTCGACCATGTTCTGGACCAGGGTGCGGGTGAGCCCGTGCAGGGCCTTGTGGCGCTTGTCCTCGCTGGGCCGCTCGACGGTGAACTGCCCGTCGGCCAGCGCCAGCTTCATCTCCGGGTGCAGGGTGCGGCGCAGCTCGCCCCGCGGGCCTTTCACCGCCACCGTGCTCCCCTGGAGATCGACCGCGACGCCCTGGGGCACCTCGATCGGCTTCTTGCCGATTCGCGACATGCCGGCCTCCCTACCAGACGACGGCGAGCAGCTCGCCGCCGAGGTTGGCGCTGCGCGCCTCGCGGTCGGTCATCAGCCCCTTCGGGGTCGAGACGATCGCCATGCCCAGGCCGTTCTTGACCCGGGGCAGCTCGCGGCACTTCACGTAGCGGCGGAGGCCCGGGGTGGAGACCCGGCGGAGCTCCCGGATGACCGGCAGCTCGTTGTGGTACTTCAGGTACAACCGCAGCACGCCGTGCGCGCCGTCATCGAGGAGCTTGTAGTCCACGATGTAGTGGTTGTCCCGAAGCAGCCGGGCGACTTCGATCTTCACCTTGGACACCGGGATATCGACACGCCGGTGGCCCGCGGAACACGCGTTCCGGATACGGGTGAGCATATCCGCGACGGGATCTGTCAGACTCATTCCTTCGTTCCCCTTACCAGCTGGCCTTGCGCACGCCTGGGATTTCTCCCCTCAGGGCGAGCTCACGGAAACAGATGCGGCAGAGGCCGAACTTCCGCAGCACCGCCCGCGACCGGCCGCACCGCTGGCAGCGGCGGACGGCACGGACCTTGAACTTCGGCGTGCGCTTGGCTCTCTCTATCCAGGCAGTCTTTGCCATCGTTTCTCCCACTACGTGAACGGTGAACGGTGAACAGTGAACGGGAGGTGACGGATGGACCCGTTCACCCTTCACCGTTCGCCTTTCACGCTACCCTCTCGTCACGCCACCCGTTGGGGCGTCTCTCCCCGGAACGGCCATCCCAGCTCGCGCAACAGGGCCATCGCCAGGTCGTCGCGGCCGGCGGAGGTCACCAGGGTGATGTCCATCCCGTGGATCTTCTCCACCTTGTCGTAATCGACCTCCGGGAAGATCATCTGCTCCTTGATCCCGAAGGTGTAGTTCCCCCGCCCGTCGAAGCTCCGGTTGGGGAGCCCCCGGAAGTCCCGGATCCGCGGGATCGCCAGGTTGATGAAGCGATCCAGGAACTCGTACATGCGGGCGCCGCGGAGCGTCACGAAGGCACCCACCGGCATGCCGGCGCGGAGGCCGAAGTTCGCGATCGCCTTCTTCGCCCGGGTGATCACCGCCTTCTGGCCGGTGATGACGCTCAGCTCCTCGACCGCGGACTCGAGCTGCTTCGGGTTCTTGCTGGCGTCGCCCATGCCCACGTTGAGCACGATCTTCTCCAGCCTCGGCACCTGGTTCGGGTTGGTGAGACCGAACTCCTTGGCCAGCTTGGCGCGCACTGTCTGCTGGTAGTACGCCAGCAGCCGCGGCGCGCCCTCGCGGGCCTTCGGCTCGTGATCTACCGCCGCCCCGCCGGCCCCCTTCTCCTTGCCCTTGCCGCCCTTCGGTGCGCTCGGCTGCCCCTTCGGGGCCTTAGGCGCTTTGTCCTTCGTCTCCGCCATCGTCACCGGCTCCTGGGAATCGGCTGGTCCGACTTCACGGCGATCCGCTCGACCGTGCCGTCGGTATCGATCCGGCGGCGCACGCGGGTCGGCTCACCGCTCGACGGGTCGAGCAGCATCGCCTTCGAGTGATGGATCGGCGCCTCGCGCTCCACGATCCCGCCCTCGGTGGTGGGGCTGGAGCGGAGATGCCGCTTCACCAGGTTCACGCCCTGGATCTTGATCCGACCGGTCTTGGGGAAGACCTGGAGCACCTTGCCCTGCTTCCCCTTGTCGTCGCCCGAGATCACCTGGACCGTGTCGCCTTTGGTGATGCGCAGCCGGTGCCGCACCGGCGGCTTCCGGCGGATCCGCTTGGCCTTCTTGTACACGAGCGGCTTCATGCTACAGCACCTCCGGCGCGAGCGACACGATCTTCATGTAGCGCTTCTCGCGCAGCTCGCGCGCGACCGGGCCGAAGATGCGGGTGGCCCGCGGCTCCCCGGCGTCGTTGATGAGCACCGCGGCGTTCTCGTCGAAGCGGATATAGGAGCCGTCCTTGCGCCGGGTCTCCTTGGCCGTCCGCACGATGACCGCCTTGGCCACGTCGCCCTTCTTCACCTGGCCGGTGGGGATCGCGTCCTTGATCGCCACCACCACGGTGTCGCCGAGCCCGGCGTAGCGGCGCTTGCTCCCGCCCAGCACCCGAATCACCAGCGCCTTGCGGGCGCCCGAGTTGTCGGCGATGCGGAGGATCGATTCCTGTTGCACCATGGTTACTTGGCCCTTTCGACGACTGCGGTCACCCGCCACCGGACCATCTTGGCCAGGGGCCGCGTCTCCATGAGCCGCACGGTGTCGCCCGCCTTCGCCCCCGCGTCACCCTCGAGGTTCCGCGCCTTCACCTTCTTGGTCCGGGTGACCTGCTTCCCGTAGACCGGGTGGGCGTAGCGCCGCACCAGCGACACGGTGACCGTCTTGTCCATCTTGTCGCTGGTCACCGTTCCCGTGCGGACCTTCCGCCGGGTGCGCGCCGCGTTGTCCTGTTCAGCCATTGGCTTCTCTCTCCCGCAGGATCGTCTGCAGCCGGGCGATGTCACGCCGGAGGTCCCGGAAACGCATCGGGTTGTCGATCGACTCGGTGGCCGAGCGGAAGCGCAGGTTGAACCGCTCCCGGGTCATCTCGTCGATCTTGGTCCTGAGATCCTCGACCGACAACTCCCTGATCTCGTTCGGCGTCACGGCTCAGGTCTCCTCGCGCTTCACGAAGCGCGTCTTCACGGGCAGCTTGGCCGCGGCGAGGGCCAGCGCCTTCTTGGCGAGCACCTCGGAGATGCCCTCGATCTCGAACATGACCCGGCCCGGCTTCACCACGGCCACCCAGCCCTCGGGGTTGCCCTTGCCCTTCCCCATCCGCGTCTCGGCGGGCTTCTTGGTGATCGGCTTGTCGGGGAAGATCCGGATCCAGACCTTGCCGCCACGCTTCATCTCGCGAGTCATCGCGACGCGCGACGCCTCGATCTGCCGGTTGGTGACCCAGCCCGGATCCAGGCTCATGAGCCCGAACTCGCCGAAGGCGACCGTGTTGCCCCGCGCCGCGATGCCCTTGGTCCGACCCTTGAACGTCTTGCGGAACTTGATCCGCTTCGGTGCCAGCATCGGACTCAGGCCCCCGTGCTGTAGGTGCGGCCGGAGACGTCCTCGATGACCTCACCCTTGAAGATCCACACCTTGATGCCGATCGTGCCGTAGGTGGTCTTCGCGGTGCTGGTGGCGTAGTCGATGTCCGCGCGCAGCGTGTGCAGCGGCACCCGCCCCTCGTGGTAGCCCTCGGTGCGGGCGATCTCCGCGCCGCCCAGGCGGCCCGCCGCGCGGACCTTGATGCCCTGCGCGCCCATCCGCATGGCGCTCTGCACCGCCCGCTTCATGGCCCGGCGGAACGAGATCCGCTGGGTGAGCTGGTGGGCGATGTTGTCGCCGACGAGCTGCGCCGAGAGCTCGGGCCGCTTGATCTCCTCGACGTTGATCGCGGCCTCCTTGCCGGTGAGCTGGGCCAGCTCGTCGCGGAGCTTGTCCACCTCGGCGCCGCGCTTGCCGATGACCACGCCCGGCCGCCCGGTATGCACCGTGATGGTGACCTTGCCCGGCCGCCGCTCGATGTCGATCTGCGCGATCGCCGCGTGTCCCAGCCGCTGCTTCAGGTACTTTCGGACCAGCTCGTCTTCCTTCAGCAGCGCCGGCATGTCCTTGGTGGCGAACCACCGGGACGACGGCTGCCGGACGATGCCGAGCCGGAGCCCGATCGGGTGCGTCTTCTGGCCCATTTTACTCGCTCTCCTTGCTGTCCACGTAGATCTCCACGTGGCTCGTGCGCTTGCGAATCGGCGTGGCGCGCCCCTGCGCGGCGGCGGTGAACCGCTTGAGGGGCTGGCCCCCGTTCACGATCGCCTTGGTGACGATCAGCGCGTCCGGGTCGAAGCGCTCGTTGTCCTTGAGCGCCTTCTGCTCCGCGTTGGCGACCGCCGACTTCAAGGTCTTGGCGATCTGCTTGGCCGCGAGCTTCTTGTTGAACTTGAGGATCGCGTACGCCTCGTTCACGTCCTTGCCACGAATGAGGTCGATCACGAGCCGCATTTTCCGGGGCGACTGGCGCACCAGCCGCTGAATCGCATGGCCGCTCATCGTTACTCC
This sequence comes from Gemmatimonadales bacterium, assembly GCA_013820855.1. Lineage (GTDB taxonomy): Bacteria > Gemmatimonadota > Gemmatimonadetes > Gemmatimonadales > GWC2-71-9 > CAVVWJ01. Next base: position 5,092 of record JACDHV010000146.1, read on the forward strand.
GGCTTCGCCTTCTTGTCGGCGACCATCTTGCCGCTGTGGCCGCGGAACAGCCGCGTCGGCGCGAACTCGCCCAGCTTGTGGCCCACCATGTTCTCGGTGACGTACACCGGGACGAACTTGTTCCCGTTGTGCACCGCGAAGGTGTGGCCCACGAACTCGGGAAGGATCGTGCTCGCCCGGCTCCAGGTCTTGACCACCCGCTTCTCGTTCTTGCTGTTCAGCACCTGCACCTTGAACAGCAGGGCTTCCTGAACGAAGGGGCCCTTCTTGACGCTTCTCGCCATGCCTTACCTCGTCGCCTTTCCGCGCTTGCGCCCGCGGACGATCAGCTTGGTGGACGCCTTCTTCTTGTGACGGGTCTTGCGGCCCTCCGGCTTGCCCCAAGGGGACGTCGGCGGGCGGCCGCCCGAGCTCTTGCCCTCGCCCCCGCCGAGCGGATGGTCGACCGGGTTCATGGCCACGCCGCGGACCTTGGGCCGCTTGCCCAGCCAGCGGCTCTTGCCCGCCTTGCCGACCGAGAGCAGCTCGTGCTCCGAGTTGCCCACCTCGCCCACCGTGGCGAAGCAGCGCCCGTGAATCAGCCGCACCTCGCTCGAGCGGAGCCGGAGCGTCACGTAGTCGCCTTCCTTGGCGACCACCTGGGCGCTGGAGCCGGCCGTCCGGCAGAGCTGGCCTCCCTTGCCGACCTTGAGCTCGATGTTGTGCACCGTGGTACCGAGCGGGACCTCACCGAGCGGCAGCGCGTTGCCGGTCCGGCTGTCGGAGCCGGGGCCGGAGATCACGGTATCGCCCTGGTTGAGCCCCTTGGGGTGCAGGATGTACCGCTTCTCGCCGTCGGCGTACACGATGAGCGCGATCCGGGCGGTGCGGTTGGGATCGTACTCGATCTCCGCCACCCGTCCCGGAATACCGACCTTGTTCCGCTTGAAGTCGATCCTCCGGTACTGGCGCTTGTGCCCGCCGCCCCGGTGCCGGGAGGTCAGGTGGCCCTGGTTGTTCCGGCCGCCCGTCTTCTTCACCGGCTCGAGCAGCGACTTCTCCGGCGTGTCCCGGGTGATCTCGTCGAACCCCGAGACCGAGCGGAACCTGGTGCCGGCCGTCATCGGCCGGAATTGCCTGATGCTCATCTCAGCCCTCGAACACGGCGATCGAATCGCCGTCCTTGAGCGTGACGATCGCCTTCTTCCATCGCGCGGTGGTGCCGCGGGTGCGACCGCGGGTCACGCCGTGGCGCCGCATCTGCATGGTGCGGACGTCGGTCACGGTGACCCCGAACAGCTTCTGGAGCGCGTCCCGGATCTGGTACTTGTTGGCCTCCGGGTGCACCTCGAACGTGTATTCCCGCCGCGTCTGGTAGGCGGCCGAGCTCTTCTCGGTGACCACCGGCCGGACGACGACCTCGTGGAGGGCGGGCATCACTTGCTCCCTTTCTTCTTCGCCTTCTTCGGCGCGGCCTTCTTGGCCGGCCGGGCCGCCGACTTCTTGGCCGGCTTGGCCTTCTTGGCCGGCTTGGCCTTCTTGGCCGCCTTGGCCGCGGACTTCTTGGCGGCCTTGGCCGCCTTGGCGGTCTTTGCCTTCGCCTTGGCCGCCGACTTGACCGCGGCCTTGCCTTCCCCGCGGCGCGAGGCCGGCTTCGGCGCCGGACGCTTCCGCTGCGGGGCCGCCTTGGCCTCGGCCTCGGGCTCCTCGGGCAGCGGCTCCGGCATCACACCGGTGAGCGCGCCCTCTTCAACCACGATCGCGTCGGACCAGAGCAGGTCGTACGCCGAGGCCTCGAAGTACGGCATCACCTCGACCGTCGGAAGATTCCGGCCGCTCAGGTACACGCTCTCGTTGGCGCCGGCGGTCAACACCAGCACCTTGCGCCCGTCGAGGCCGAGGCTGCCGAGCAGCCCGGCGAGCTGAGCCGTCTTCGGCGCGCGGAACGCGAGCCGCTCGACCACGTGCAGCGCGCCCTCGCGGGCCCGCGCATTGAGCGCCGACTTCCGGGCCAGCTGCTTCACCTTGCGCGGAATGTCGGTGTGGTAGTCGCGCGGATGGGGACCGAAGACCACCCCGCCGCCGCGCCAGTGCGGCGCGCGGGTGGAGCCCTGCCGGGCGCGGCCGGTGCCCTTCTGCTTCCAGGGCTTCTGGTTGCCGCCGGAGATGAAGCTGCGCGTCTTGGTCGCCGCGGTGCCCTGACGCTGGTTGTTCAGGAACACCTTGACCGCCTGGTGCAGCACCGGCTCGTTCACCGTGCCGTCGAAGTAGTCGGCCGGGAGCGCGAACGACGCGTCGCGCTTCGCGCCCGCCGGCGTGTAATGTGGCGCCTCAATCATGACGGCTCGGTCCTCCCTGCTTCGCCACGGTGACGATGCCGTTCCTGGCGCCCGGGATGGCGCCCCGGACGAACAGCAGATTCCGCTCGGCGTCCACCTTCACCACGGTGAGCCCGAGCTCGGTGTGGCGGGCGGCGCCCATGTGTCCCGGCATCTTCTTTCCCTTGATGACCCGGGACGGGTCGGTACCCGGGCTGATCGAGCCGGGCTTCCGGTGCCGCGTGTTGCCGTGGCTGGCGGGGCCGCCGCCGAAGCCGTGCCGCTTCACGACGCCCTGGAACCCGCGGCCCTTGGTGGTGCCGGTGACCTTGACCCGCTCGCCCGGGGCGAAGATGTCCACCTTCACCTCGGCGCCCGGGGCCGGGGCGTCGCCGTTCACCGGGAAGACCCGGAGAACCTGGGGCGCCGCGTCGAGCCCCGCCTTCTTGGCGTGGCCCAGCGCGGGCCGGTTGGCCCGCTGCTTCCGCCGCTCGCCGAAGCCAAGCTGCACGCCGCCCTCGCGCACCTGCACCACGCGGCAAGGGCCGGCCTCGATGATCGTGACCGGCACCGCGGTGCCGTCGTCCGAGAACACCCGGGTCATCCCGAGCTTGCGCCCGATGAGTCCGCTGGTCATCGCTATTCGACCTTGATCTCGACGTCCACGCCCGCCGGCAGGTCGAGCTTGGTCAGCGCGTCCATGGTCTGGGGACGGGAGTCGTTGATGTCGAGCAGCCGCTTGTGGGTGCGCAGCTCGAACTGCTCACGGCTCTTCTTGTCGATGTGCGGGCTCCGGAGCACCGTCCAGCGCTCGGTCTTCACCGGCAGCGGAATCGGGCCGGAGACCTGCGCGCCGGTCTTCTCGGCGGTGCGCACGATGTCCGCCGCGGCCTGATCGAGCACCACGTGGTCGAACGCCTTGAGTCGGATGCGGATACGCTGGGCCATCTGGGTCGCTCCCTCTTACTTCAGGATCTTGGTCACGACGCCCGCGCCGACGGTGCGGCCGCCCTCGCGGATCGCGAAGCGCAGGCCCTCGTCCATGGCGATCGGCGTGATCAGCTCGATCGTCATCTGCACG
>JACDHV010000147.1 GCA_013820855.1 Gemmatimonadales bacterium
GTGCTGCGGCCCGCGCAACCGTGGCGCCCGGGCGCGCGCTACACCGTGGAGATTCGCGGGCTCCGCAACGTCACCGGCGTCACCGGCGACGTGATCGGCACGCTGGTCGTCCCCGAGCGGCCGCCCCGCGATTCGCTCGCCGCGCCGATCGACTCCCTCGATCCCGGCGTGGACACCACCCGCGGCGCCCGCGACACGACGCCCGTCAAGCCGGCGCCAACTAAGCCGGCGCCAACTAAGCCGGCACCGGCCAAGCCGGCACCGGCCAAGCCCCGGTGAGCGACCGCCGGCGGGAGCTTCCTTCCGTGGACCGGCTGCTCCTCGAACCCGAAATCGTGGAGCTGCTCCGGACCGCGCCGCGCATCGCGGTGGTGGATGCCGTGCGCGAATCCCTGGCCGCCGCCCGCACGCGTCGGGCCGGGCCTCCCGAGAGCTGGGCCGCCGACGTCCGCGACCGGCTCTCCGAGCGCACCCGGCCGAGCCTCCGTCCGGTTCTGAACGCAACCGGGGTGGTCCTTCACACCAACCTCGGCCGCGCGCCCCTCGCCCCCGCCGCGCTCGCCGCGATGGCCGCGGTGGCGGCGGGGTACAGCAACCTCGAGCTCGATCTCGACACCGGCACCCGCGGCAGTCGCGGGGATCACTGCCGGGCGCCGCTGCGCGCCGTGACCGGCGCCGAGGACGCGCTGGCGGTGAACAATGCGGCGGGAGCGCTGCTCCTGGCACTGGGCGCGCTGGCGGCCGGGCGGGACGTCGTCATTTCCCGTGGGGAGCTGATCGAGATCGGCGGGTCCTTCCGGATCCCGGACATTCTGGCGCGAAGCGGTGCGCGGCTCCGTGAGGTCGGCACGACCAACCGCACGCACCTCGACGACTACAGCAAGGCCCTGGACCCGAATGTCGCGGCAGTCCTGACGGTGCACCGCTCGAACTTCGAGCAGCGGGGTTTCGTCGCCACCGCCGAGGGCGGGGCCCTGGCCGCTCTCTGCCGCGAGGCCGCCCTGCCCTACCTGATCGACGTCGGGAGCGGACTCCTGGCCGACCTCTCCCCATGGGGCCTGCGAGACGAGCCACGGGTGGTGGAGGCGCTGGCCACCGGCGCCGACCTCGTGCTCTTCAGCGGCGACAAGCTGCTCGGCGGCCCGCAGGCAGGGTGCATCGTGGGGAGGCGTGCGGCGGTCGCTCGGTGCCGTGAGCACCCGGTGGCGCGCGCGGTCCGTGCCGACAAGATGACGCTCGCCGCACTCGAGGCGACACTCGCCCTCTATCTCGAGCCCGAGCAGGCGGTCCGCACCGTTCCCGTGCTTCGCATGCTGACGCTCGAACCGGAGGAGCTCGAGCGGCGGGCCGTCCGGCTCGCGGCGGCATGCCCTCGGAGCCTGGATCCGAAACTCGAGCAGGGCCGGTCCGCCGTGGGTGGCGGCTCCTTCCCCGGCGCGGACCTGCCGACCACACTCGTGTCCCTCGACGCCGGCGCGCTCGGTCCCGATGGCCTGGCCCTTCGGCTGCGGCTGGGCGAGCCGCCGGTGGTCCCGAGAATCGGTGGTGGGCGTCTACTGCTCGATCCACGGACCCTGCCGGAGAACAGCTTCCCGGCCGTGGGAGCGGCCCTGGCCGAGGCACTGCGCGAGTGACCCGCCGGCCCGCGGTCTTCCTCGACCGCGACGGCACGATCATCGAGGACACCGGGTACCTCGCCGATCCCGGCGGGGTACGGCTTCTGCCTCGGGCCGCCCCCGCGATCGCGCGGTTGAACGACGCCGGAATGCCGGTGATCGTCGTGACGAACCAGTCGGGGATCGCACGCGGGCTGCTCGACGAGGCGGACTATGCCGCGACGGCCCGCCGGCTGGAGGAGCTGCTCGCCGCCGCCGGTGCGCGGCTCGACGGGCAGTATCACTGTCCCCACCATCCGGACTTCACCGGGCCCTGCGAGTGCCGGAAGCCGGGCGCGCTGCTCTACCAGCGCGCGGCCACCGAGCACGCGATCGACCTCGCCAACAGCTGGTGGATCGGCGACCGGCCGAACGACGTGGTGGCGGCCGAGCGGTTCCGCGGGCGAGGGCTGCTGATCGACCGGGCGGCCGCGGAACGGGGTTCCACCTCGGACACGAGCCGCTTCCCGGTGGTGCGCGACCTCGAGGCGGCGGCAGGCATCATTCTGGTATGATGAGTTCCGCGCAACGAGCGGCACCGCAATGAGCGGCGCCGCTCCATCCGCACCGCGCCCGCTGCCCTGCCGCGCCGGCCCCGATTAGCTTCTCCCCCCATGCCAATGCACGTCGCCGTGGCCGTGTCCGGGCGCGGCAGCAATCTCGACGCGTTGCTGCGCACGCTCGGGCCGGACGCGCCCGCGCGCGTGGTCGTGGTGTTGAGCGACCGCCCGACCGCTCCGGCGCTCACCCGTGCGGCCGAACGCGGCATCCCCACCGCTGCCTTTCGTGATCCGTCGGACCACCGGGAGTGGCTCGAGGCACTGGAGCGGCATGCGGTGGATCTCGTCGTGTTGGCGGGCTACCTCAGGCTGGTGCCGTCCGGCGTGATCGCGCGCTACCGAGATCGCATCATCAACGTCCATCCCGCGCTGCTGCCCGCGTTCGGGGGCAAGGGGATGTACGGCCGCCGGGTGCACGAGGCGGTCCTGGCGAGCGGCGCCCGGGAGAGCGGTGCGACCGTTCACCTGGTGGACGAGGCGTACGATCGCGGCACCATACTCGGACAGGCCAGGGTGCCGGTCCTCCCCGGCGACGATCCGGCACGGCTGGCAGCCCGCGTGCTCGAAGCGGAGCACCGGCTGCTGCCGGCCGCCGTGCTCGCCGCCGCAGCCGCGGGGCGACCCGTTCCGGTCCACGAATCCGTGGAGTCTCATCAGTGAAAGGTTTGTCGTGCCGCGCGCGCTGATCTCGGTCAGCGACAAGCGCGGGATCGTCCCCTTCGCGCAGGGTCTGGTGGAGCTCGGCTGGGAGATCGTCTCGACCGGCGGCACCGCGGCCGCGCTGCGCGCCGCGGGGGTGGACGTCATCTCCGTGGACGAGGTCACCGGCTTCGCCGAGCTGCTCGACGGACGGGTGAAGACCCTGCATCCCGCGATCCACGGAGCGCTCCTCGCCCGGCGGGACCTGCCGGCCCACCTCGCCGCGATCGGCGAGCGCGGAATCGTGCCGATCGATCTGGTAGCGGTCAATCTCTACCCCTTCCAGATGACGATTTCCCGGCCTGGTGTGCCGTTCGGAGACGCGGTGGAGAACATCGACATCGGCGGTCCCTCCATGCTCCGCTCCGCGGCCAAGAACCATGAGTTCGTCCTGCCGGTGGTGGACCCGACCGACTATCCGAAGGTGCTCGACCTCCTGCGCCGGGACGCGGTGGACGCGAGCGTCCGGCGGGAATTCGCCGCGAAGGTCTTCGCCCACACGGGTGACTACGACGCGGCGATCGCGGGGTACCTGACGCCGAAGGACGAGGGGCTCCCCCAGCGGCTCAGTCTGGCGATCGAGCGCCTCCAGCCGCTGCGGTACGGGGAGAATCCCACGCAGCGTGCCGCGCTGTACGTCACCGAGGAGCCGCGGGGCATGCGAGACCTCGCCCAGCGGCAGGGCAAGGAACTCTCCTTCAACAACCTGCTCGATCTCGACGCGGCGATGTCGGCGGTGGCGAGCTGGACCAATCGGCCGGCGTGCTGCATCGTCAAGCACACCACGCCCTGCGGCCTCGCGGTCGCGGCATCGGCGGCCGAAGCGTTCCGCAAGGCCCGCTCGACCGACCCCGTGTCGGCGTTCGGCTCGGTCATCGCGTTCAACACCGTGGTGGACCGCGCCACCGCACAGGCGATGAGCGACCTCTTCGTCGAGGTCGTGGTGTCCCCATCCTTCCACGACGAGGCCATGGCCGTGTTCGCCGCCAAGAAGCAGCTCCGGGTGGTCGAGCTGCCGGTGAGCCGGGGAACCGGCACGCTCGATTTCAAGCGCGTGCGCGGCGGCTTTCTCGTCCAGGACCAGTTCGAGTTCGACGGGTCGGACCAGCACTGGAGCGTCGCCACCGACCGCCAGCCCACCGAGCGCGAGTGGAACGATCTCCGGTTCGCCTGGGCCGCCGTCGCCGGCGTGAAATCGAATGCGATCCTGCTCGCGCGGGACGAGATGTCCATCGGTATCGGGGCCGGCCAGACCAGCAGGGTGGACAGCGCCTTCCTCGCGGTCCACAAGGCGCGGGCACTGGGGCACGACCCGGCCGGCACCGTCCTCGCTTCCGACGCATTCTTCCCCTTCGCCGACGGGGTCGAGCAGGCCGCTTCCGCCGGCGTGAGCGCGATCATCCAGCCCGGTGGATCGGTCCGGGACGCCGAAGTGATCGAGGCCGCCAACCGCCACGGCATGGCCATGGTGATGACCGGCCGCCGTCAGTTCCGCCACTGACCCCGAGCACATGACCGCCATTTCTCAGGAACGGCCGCCGTACCTGTGGGCCCTGGGCACCTTCGCCCTCGTCCTGCTCGTCTACCTGCTGACGCTGGCTCCGACCACCGCGTTCTGGGACGCCTCGGAGTACATCGCGGCCGCCCGGGTGCTCGGCATCCCGCATCCGCCGGGCAATCCGCTGTTCGTGGTCCTGGCTCACGTCTTCGGGCTGCTGCCGCTGGCGGAATCGTACGCGGTGCGGATCAATCTCTTCGCAGCGGTGACGAGCGCGGGGGCGGCGGCCTTCTGGTTTCTGGTGGCGGAGCGCTGGCTTCGCGGCATCGTGCCGAACCGCTGGGCCCGGATCGGCGCCGCGATGGCGGGCGCCCTGGTCGGCGCGACCTCGTGGACGGTGTGGAACCAGTCCGTGGTCAACGAGAAGGTGTACACCGTCTCGTTGCTCTCCATCGCGCTGGTGATGTGGCTCGTCGTCCGCTGGGGTGACGACGAGCCCGGCCCCCATCGCGATCGCTGGCTGGTGCTGATCGCGTACGTGCTCGCGCTGACCGCCACCAACCACCTGATGGGTTTTCTCGCCCTGCCCGCCCTCGGCATCTACGTGCTCTGGACCGATTGGCGGGTGGCGGTGCAACCCTGGGCCATCGTCACCTTCTACGCCCTGCTGCTCGCGGTCACCGGCAAGTGGCTGGACCTGTTCACGGGCGACGGGCTCACCGGACCCATCCTCATCCTGCTGACCCTCGGCGTGCTGGGGTACGCGCTCTGGCGTGCGCCCACCGACCCGCTGGTCTACCTCGGCCTCCTCGCGGTGGTGGTGGGGATATCGCTCAACTACCTCTGGCTGCCGCTCCGCGCGGCGCAGTATCCCGCTATCAACGAGGGCGAGCCCGTCGGCCTGTTCAGCCAGGCTCTTCAGGACCTGCTCAACCGGGTGCAGTACGGGAAGCCTGCGCTCACCGAGCGTCAAGCCACCTTCACGGCCCAGCTCGCCAATTTCTGGCAGTATTTCGGGTGGCAGTTCGCCCGCGGGTGGGGGCGCCTGGCCGGCGTCGCGACCGCGCTCTTCACCGTGCTCGGACTGAGCGGGCTGTGGGCATTGTGGAAGACCGACCGCCGCGCAGGGCTCGCGGCGGCGGCTCTGCTCGGCGTGCTGACGGTAGGGCTCGTCTTCTACATGAACTTCAAGTACGGCTACTCCCAGTATCCCGGCCAGGAGTCCCTGCCCAGGGAGGTCCGTCAGCGCGACTACTTCTTCATGGGCTCGTTCTCGGCCTTCGGCGTGTTCGTCGCGCTCGGGCTCGGCGCGCTCATGCGGGGGATCGTCGATTTTCTGCGCGACCGCGGCACCCCCACGGCGCGCTGGGCCGCGGCGAGTCCGGTGCTGGCGGTGGCGCTGATTCCGCTCCTGGCCAACCGCGCGTCGGCCAGCCGGTCGGGCGAGACCATGGCCCGCGACTTCGCGCACGACATCCTCCAGTCGGTGGAGCCGTACGGCATCCTCATCACCGCCGGAGACAACGATACCTTCCCGCTCTGGTACGCCCAGGAGGTGGAGGGCATCCGGCGGGACGTGACGCTGGCCAACCTGTCGCTGATGAACACCGAGTGGCACCTGCGCCAGCTCCGCCGGCGGGCTACGCCGCCGTTCGACCCGGCGGGAGCGGCCGCGCTCTGGCGTGAGCTGGATGTTCCCCCGCCTCCGACCGAGCCGGTGCTGAGCCTGCCCCTCGAGGCGATCGACAGCCTCCCCGAGGCCATGCGGGTGCCGCCCGAAGGCGGCGTCGCCTTCGACAGCCTGCATCTCCAATTCGGCCAGGACATCCTGCTGCGGCAGGATCTCGCGACCATCTTTCTCATCCGCGACAATCTGGGCAAGCGCCCGGTCTTCTTCAGCTGGAGCGACGGCGGGTACCCCGACCAGACGTTCGGCCTCAGCCCCTATCTGGTCTCCCAGGGCCTCGTCCGAAAGCTCATGCCCGCCCCGGTGACAGCGGGCGACTCGGTGGTGCTGAGCCCCGGACTCGGGTACGTGGATCTGCCGCGCACCAAGAGACTGCTCTGGGAGGTGTATCACTGGAGGACGGCCACCAAGGACCGACCGCACGGCTGGGTGGACCCCCCATCGGGATCGATTCTCCAGCTGTATTCCGTGGTCTACGGAGGAGCGGCCGAGACGCTGGCGAAGGCCGGTGACAGCACGCTCGCGGCCCGCGCGGACTCGGTGGCGCGTGAAGTAACCGATGAGCTGCGAAAGGGGTCGGCGTTCTAAGAGATAATAGATCACTTCAATTCAGCAAGCCAAGTAATTGTCCCCACAGCACATGTGAGAATCGGTTAGAAACCCGCCGCTGCCGTCGCCTACTGAGTCAGGCGAAAAGAGCCGCTCAGCACCGCCCCTACCACAAGGTCCTGCCCTATCGGGCGCTCCAGAGAACGCTATCTTTTTGCTGCTCGCCCGGCTCTTCCAACAGAGGGTGTGAACGTGCCTGACATTCCGCCGGTCCGCGACCGCGCAACCACCATTCTGGTCGCCGAGGACGACGACGCCCTGCGGGGCATCGTGACACGGGTGTTCTGGGACGAGGGCTACCGGACGCTGGAGGCACGCCATGGCAACGAGGCATTGCACCTGGCCGAGCTGGCCGCGCCGTATCTGGACCTCGTGGTGACCGACGTGATCATGCCGGAGCTCGACGGCCTCGAGCTGGGCCGCGAACTGGCTCGGCGCTGGTCGTCGATTCCCGTCCTCTACATCTCCGCCTACCCCGCCAACGACATCTTCAGCCGCGGCGGCCCCACCGATTCCACTCCCTTCCTCCAGAAGCCGTTCACGGCCGACGTGCTGCTTCAGCGCGTACGACAGCTGCTGTCGAGCTCCCGGAGCGTCAAGGCAAACGATACTCCGTCGTGAACCGCACCAGGACGGCAGCCGGTCGGTGACGCCCTTGCAACCCTGAGCGTCAGTGCGCCAGCGGTCTGATGCTCACGTCCTCCGTTCGAACCACGAAATTCCCATTGCGCTGAATGGTGATCCGGAACCTCAGGCGCACCTTGAACCGGCCTCCGCCTCCCGAGGGCGTGCCGACGAGGTTCATGCCGAAGCTGTTCGTCCGATTGAAGCTCACGAAGAGATCGTTGTCCGTCCGGCTCAGATTCGCTCGGCCGGTGGCGAGCGGGGCGCTCTCGATGAGCTCACAGAGATCCGAGACACCGGCGATCGAGTACACGGTCGCGCGTGGCTTCCCCCGCACGGTGATCTTCACCGAGCCGTCGGGCCGGGTGACCTCCAGGATATTGACTTGATCGAAGGCGACCGCTTCGCCGGCACAGAATCCGGCGAGCTGGTCGTGCCCCAGGCCGACCACGGCCGCAAGGTTCCGCGGCGCGTCCACGACGATGTCGAAGAACGGCTCCGTGAATCGCCTGACGGCCGCGCTGAGCGAGGAGACACTGGTTCGGCGGAGGGGCTCGGGCTGGAGACGTCGCTGCACGCCAGCACGAGTGTGCTCGCGAGCGCGGTGCTCCCGAGAACGATTGGACGCATATGGCCCTCCGGGAGGGGGCTCTAGATGAGGGGAGAGTCCCACTCCAGCGTGGATCTGGCCTGAATCGGGATTTTGGGATGGATCCTACATGGAGTGAGGTGGCGCTACGCTAGGAGAATGCCCCGGTGCCGGCAATACCCCACGGAGCCGGCGCCGGAGCTCCTCCACTACCTATGCAGAAGGACCCGGCTCAGGGCAGCACGCCGGGACGACCCGCAAGGGCGCGGTCGCCGAACACCACTACCAGTGCGATTGCGAGAAGGGCCAGGTTGGAACAGGCCCGGGAGAAGCCCTCCGCCGGCGTGGCGAGAATCGGTCCCGTGAAGTTGCTGACCACCGCCAGCAGGAACGCCAGCGCCGCTAGTGTGAAGTCCCAGAGATTCTTTTCGTAAGTCGCTCGATCTTGGCCAGGATACTATCGGCCGTGGCGGTCCACTGGAAGGGCCGCGCGGTCTCGTTGTAACTCTTGACGAACCGCTCGATCCG
>JACDHV010000148.1 GCA_013820855.1 Gemmatimonadales bacterium
GGTCGGCCGCGTGAAGGCGGCCGACGACTCGGCGTTCTATCAGGTCGTGGCGCCGCCTGACACGGCCGCGATCCGGACCGAGGCGGAGGCCAGGAGCCCCCGGATACGGAGCGCGAGCGCGGTCGCCGAGGCGGCCCGCGCCAGCCTCAGGGCGACGCGCGCGGCCTACTGGCCGAGCCTCTCGCTCTCCGCCCACACGGCGTGGAACGCCAGTCGCTCGAACGACTACGACCTGTTCAACCAGCGGCAGCTGAGCCTCGGCCTCCGATGGAACATCTTCGACCGGTTCGACCGCGAGCTGGCCGTCGCGCAGCGCTCGGCCACCGCCGAGGTGGCGGACGCGACCGCGGCCGACGAGCAGCGGGCGGTGGCCGCCGAGCTGACCGCCCGGCTGGCGGAGCTGGACGCCGCGCGGCTCCAGATCGAGATCACGCTCACCAGCGTCGTGGCCGCGGAGGAGGACCTTCGGGTCCAGCAGGAGCGGTACCGCCTCGGCGCCTCGACGATCGTGGACGTGCTCACCTCGCAGGAAGCCCTCAACCAGGCGGAAGTGGACGTGGTGGTGGCCAGATTCGACTACCTGCGGGCCAAGGCCTCGCTCGAGGCGCTGATCGGACGGACCCTGTGAGCACCTCGATGACCGATCCCGCCGAGCGTATGGCGATGCTGCCGCCCGACGTGCCGCGCGACGCCGTCATCGTCACGCGGAACCTGCAGCGCGACTACGACATGGGCGGAGAGGTGGTCCACGCCCTTCGGGGGGTGGACGTCACCATCCGGAAGAACGAGTTCGTCGCCGTCATGGGCCCCTCGGGCTCGGGAAAATCCACATTGATGAATCTCATCGGCTGCCTGGACAGCCCCACCGCGGGCGAGTACTGGCTCAACGGCCACCGGGTCTCCGAGCTGGGCGACGACGCGCTCGCGCGGATCCGCAACAAGGAGATCGGCTTCGTCTTTCAGACCTTCAATCTGCTCCCCCGCGCCACGGCGCTCCACAACGTGGAGCTGCCGCTGGTGTACGCCGGGCTCGGCTCGAAGGAGCGGCGCACGCTTTCGGCCGAAGCGCTCGACCGGGTGGGGCTGAAGGACCGCATACAGCACCGCCCCAACGAGCTCTCGGGCGGACAGCGGCAGCGGGTGGCCATAGCCCGCGCGCTGGTGAACCAGCCGAGCATCCTCCTGGCGGACGAGCCGACGGGGAACCTCGACAGCGTCACCAGCCAGGAGATCCTGGGGCTGTTCGATGCGCTGCACGCCGAGGGACAAACCATCGTGCTGGTCACCCACGAGACCGATATCGCGGCGCACGCGCGGCGACAGGTGCACTTGAGGGACGGCCGGGTGGAGCGGGACTTCGCGACGGAAGGGGGGACGGCGTGAGGGCCGTCTGGCTCCTGGCAATCGTGACGACCGGGCTCCTTCCCGCCTGCAAGGAGGAGGAGCCCCCCACCGTGTACCAGGCCGTCCCGGTCGAGCGCCGGGACATCGTGGTCTCGGCCCTGGCCTCGGGCACGATCCAGCCCGATACCGTGGTCGAGGTGAAGTCGAAAGCCTCGGGCGAGATCCTGGAGCTCAAGGTGGAGACCGGCCAGCTGGTGAAGCGCGGCGCCCTGATGGCGCGGGTGGACCCGCGCAATCCGCGCAACCTCGTAGCGCAGGCCAGGGCCGACCTCGAGGTGGCGGAGGCACGGCTGGCCAACGCCACGTCCCAGAAGCGCCGCGCCGACGACCTGTTCGAGTCGCAGTCCATCACCCAGCAGGAGCACGAGAACGCGCTGCTCGACCACGCCAACGCCCGCGCGGAGGTCGTGCGTGCCCGGGTCACGCTGGACGACGCGCAGGACCAGCTGGACGACACCAGCGTGCTCGCGCCGATCACCGGCACCATCATCGAGAAGCAGGTGGAGCGGGGACAGGTGATCTCGTCGCCGACCAGGGACGTGGGCGGCGGCACGGTGCTGCTGAAGATGGCCGACCTGGGCCTGGTGCAGGTGCGCACGCTGGTGGACGAGACCGACATCGGCAAGATCCAGGTCGGCCAGCGCGCCACCGTGACGGTGGACGCCTTCCCCAACCGCCCGTTCGAGGGCTCCGTCCTCAAGATCGAGCCCCAGGCACAGACCGAGCAGAACGTGACGATGTTCCCGGTGCTGGTGCGGATCGACAACCGGGGCGGGCTGCTCCGGCCCGGGATGAACAGCGAGGTCGAAGTGCACGTGGGCCAGCGGGAGGACGTGTTGGCGGTCCCCATCGTGGCGCTCCGCACGCAGCGGGACGTGGGGTCGGCAGCCGAGGTGCTGGGGCTGTCGGCGGAGCAGGTGCAGCGGGAGCTGGCCGCGCAGCGCCCCGCCGCGCGGCAGGCGGCCCTCGCCGACACCGGGGCGGCGAGAGGCGCGACCATGGGCGGCACCGCGGCGCGGCGCGGCGCGGTGGACGCCTCGTTCGGCGGGCGTTATATCGTCTTCGTGAAGCGGCCCGACGGACCCCGAGCCGTATGGATTCGGACCGGCCTCACCGACCTCGACTACAGCGAGGTGGTCGAGGGGCTCGAGCCCTCCGACTCGGTGATGGTCCTGCCGAGCGCCAGCCTGGTGCAGTCGCAGCGCGAGGCGCAGGAGCGGATCAACCGGATGACCGGAGGAGGCGCCGTGCCGGGAATGCAGCAGCAGGGCACTACCCCCGGCGCCGCGTCGCAGCCGAGAGGTCGCTGAGCCATGGTGGGAAGCGAGACGGTCGGCGTCGCCTTCGAGGCCATCCGGGCGAACAAGCTGCGCTCGCTGCTCACCATGCTCGGGATCATCATCGGCGTGGGCGCGGTCATCACGATGGTGGCGCTCGGCAGCGGGGCCCAGAAGGCGGTGCAGGAGCGGATCGAGGCGCTCGGGGCCAACGTCCTCACCGTGTTCGCCGGCCAGGGGTCTCGGGGAGGGATCCGGATCACCGACCGCACCATCCTCAGCACCGACGACTACGAGGCGCTGGTTCGTGACGGGCGGGTGCTCCAGGCGGTGGTGCCGGAGATGCAGCAGTCGCTCCAGGTGAAGTTCGGCAACCAGAACAGCAACATCAACGTGGTCGGGACCACGCCCAACTACATGGAGGTCCGGAACTACACGATTCCCCACGGGCGCATGTTCACCCGCGGCGACGACGACGCGCGCCAGCGCTACGCGGTGCTCGGCGCGGCCGTGCCCCGGATGCTCGGCGCCAACCCCGCCGCCATGATCAACCAGACGCTGATGATCCGGGGCATCAACTTCGAGATCGTGGGCGTGCTGAGCGAGAAGGGATCGGCCGGCGGCTGGTCCAATCCCGACGAGCAGATCCTCATCCCGCTCCAGACCGCCAAGTACCGTGTCTTCGGGTCCGACCGGCTGCGCTCGATGTCGGTGCAGGTGGCGGACGGCGTGCCGATCCAGCAGGGCATGCTGGACCTGGAGCGCATTCTGCGCCGGCAGCACCGGATCCGCCCGGGCGGCGAGAACGACTTCACCATCCGCAACCAGCAGGACATCCTGGCCACCCAGCAGCAGACCACCGAGGTGTTCACCACGCTGCTCGCGAGCATCGCGGCGGTGAGCTTGGTCGTGGGCGGGATCGGAATCATGAACATCATGCTCGTGTCGGTGACCGAGCGGACCCGCGAGATCGGGCTGCGCAAGGCGGTCGGCGCCACCCGGAGCGACATCCTGCTCCAGTTCATGGTGGAGGCTCTCGCCCTCTGCCTCACCGGCGGCGTGTTCGGCATCCTGCTCGGCACCGGCGCCGCCATGGCGCTGTCGCGCTTCATGCAGTGGAACACGCTGGTGGACCCCATGGCGGTGGCCGTGGCCTTCGGGTTCAGCGCGCTGGTGGGGCTCTTCTTCGGCATCTGGCCCGCCCGCCGCGCCGCGCAACTCGACCCCATCACGGCGCTGAGGTACGAGTAAGGTGACCGACCCGCCGCCGGTGAAGCGGTACCACGGGTTCGTGCGGCTGACGCACTGGCTCACCGCGATCCTCCTGCCGGGGCTGATCGCGAGCGGACTGCAGATCTACGGCGCGTTCCCCCAGTTCGGCCCCCGGAGCGACCCCTACCCGCTGCCCAATCCGTGGGCCGGCGAGAGCTTCCCCGAGTGGGCCCGGCTCGGCGGGTGGCTCGCCGGAGGGCTCAACTGGCACTTCGCGCTCGCCTGGCCCTTCGTCATCACCGGCCTCGTGTACCTGGGGTTCCTCGCCGTCACCGGCGAGTGGCGCTCGCTCCTGTTTCGCCCCCGGGATCTCCGCCCCGCGCTCGACATGCAGCTCTACTACCTGCGGCTCAGGCGGGAGCATCCACCGCAGGGCAAGCACAACGCCCTCCAGAAGGGCGCCTATACCGCGATCGTCGTCCTGGGCGCACTTTCCGTGGCCACGGGCTTTGCCATCTACAAGCCGGTGCAGCTCTCCTGGCTCACGGCGCTGTTCGGCGGGTTCGAGCTCGCCCGCTACTGGCACTTCGTGACGGTCTGGATCTTCGTCGGGTTCACCGTGCTGCACGTGGCGCTGGTGCTTCTGGTGGATCCGGCGTCGCTCCGTGCGATGATCACCGGCTGGTACCGCGGAAGGTTCCCGAGCCATGACTGACTCGCTGGGAGTGAGCCGCCGGGATTTCCTCCGGCTCGGTCTGGCCGCCGGACCGGCATCGCTGGTGGCCGCGTGCGGCTGGGACGGCGGGCCGTTGCTGGAGCCCCGGCTCCGCGCCTTCGGAAGGATCAACGACTGGGTTGGCGAGAAGATCTTTCTGTCGCGCAGCCGTCTGGCCCCGGAGTATCCGATCTCGGACCGCACGGCGGAGCGGCTCTTTCCCGCCTACTCGATCACCTACAACCGCAGGCGGATCTACCCGGAGCCTCCGCGAGGCTGGGAGCTCGAGGTGAACGGGCTGGTCCGCTCGCCCCAGCGCCTCACCCGCGAGATGCTGGCGGGGCTGCCGCGGGTCTCCTACACCGTCAAGCACCACTGCGTCGAAGGGTGGACGGCGATCGGCACCTGGACCGGCGTGCCCGTGTCGGTTCTCGCCGGGCTGGCGCGGCCGCTGCCCGAGGCACGGTATCTCCGCTTCGACTCGTTCGACAGCGGGTACTCCAACGGCTGGGACCTCGCGAGCGCGATGCACCCCCAGACGATTCTGGCCTACGCCTTCAACGACCGTCCGCTCGCGCGCGAGCGAGGCGCCCCGCTCCGTCTCTACTCGCCCGTCAAGCTCGGCTACAAGCTCACCAAGTACGTCACGACCATGAGCTTCACGCGTGAGCGGCACGGCGGGTTCTGGGAGGATCAGGGCTATCCCTGGCTCGCGGGCGTCTAGCCTCCTCCTCCCCGGCGGACTGACGCTGGGCCTGCTGGCGGCACGCGTCGCCGCGGCCCCACCGCTGTCCGACCCGCTGGGCCGGCCGCTCCCCCCCGATCTTCACCTCATCGCCCCGTCCTCGTACGTGGTGTTGTCCCCGATCTACTCGCTGTGGGACGGCGTCGCGATGCTCAGCATGAGCCGGCTGCACGGATTCCTGATCGGCCTGGCGCTGCTCTACGCCGCATGGAGGATCCTGCGCCTGCTGCGCCGGCGGCGGCTCGACCTGCGCGAGGAGGGCGGCGCGCTGGTGGCGGCGCTGGTGACGCTGGCCGTGTTCGTGGGCGGCGGCCTCGTTTCCCACCGGCCCATGATGAAGCTGGCCAATGTCGGATCCGACTGGGCGGTGGTGGACCTCCACAGCCACACCAACGCGTCACACGACGTGCGGGGCACGGCGATGGGAGGCTTCGACACCGAGAAGAATCTCGCCTGGCACCGGAGGGCGGGATTCGACGCCGTGTTCGTCACCGACCACAACACGACCGCCGGACTGGTGCCGACCGATGTCGAGGTCGCCCTCTGCCGCGGCCGCGAGGTGAGCGCCTGGCGGGCCCACATCGTTCTGCTCGGCGGCGAGCTGGACTCCGTGCGCGGGCCGTACCGACGGGACTGGACCGGGTTGCGACTGCTGCTGGCCGACGCCGATACGGCCTACGGCGCGCTCGCCGTCGCCTCCATCCCCGAATACGAGCGCAACCATTGGGGCCGGCTCGACTCGCTGGTGGAGGCGGGTCTCGACGGGTTCGAGATCGTCAACGCGTCGCCCAAGGCGAACGAGCTCACCCGCGCGCGGCGAGACACCGTGATCGCCCTCGCCGAGCGGACCGGCAGTTTCGTGGTCGGCGTCAGCGACCATCACGGGTGGGGCGCCACCAGCATGGTCTGGAACCTGGTCGAGGTTCCCGACTGGGGCAGCCGGCCGAGGCAGCTCTGCGCCGGCATCCTCGACGCGCTGCGGTCCGGCTTCCCGGGCGCGATGGTGGTCGAGCGGCACCGCCTCAGGCCCGACGACTGGTGGCCCGCCTGGCTGACGCCCATCGGCGTCGTGTGGGAGACCTGGCGGAGCATGGGCTGGGGGATGACCGCGGCCTGGCTGATGTGGATCTGGGCGCTCTGGGTGGTCGGCCGGACGCGGTATCTCCCGTCATCCTGACAACCTTTCCTCCGGCAGTACATTGTGTACCATGCGCACCCGCTTCCTGGGCACCGGCTTCGCCGTGCCCGACCGGGTCGTCACCAACGACGACCTCTCGGAGATGATGGACACCAGCGACGAGTGGATCCGCACCCGCACCGGCATCCAGGAGCGGCACTGGGTGCGGGAAGGCGAAACCGGCGTCGAGCTCGCGCTCGCCGCCACCCGGCGGGCGCTCGAGATGGCCGACCTCGCCCCCTCGTCGGTGGACGCCATCGTCTACGCCACGTCTACCCCCGACCACTTCGCCCCGGGCAACGGGGTGTTTCTCCAGCGGGCGCTCGGCGTGGGAACCATTCCCGCGCTCGACATCCGCACCCAGTGCAGCGGATTCATCTACGCCCTCTCGGTGGCCGACGGCTGGGTGCGCACCGGGCAGTACCGGCGCGTGCTCGTGGTCGGGGCGGAGGTGCAGTCCACCGGCATGCTGCTGACCACCGAAGGGCGGAACGTGTCGGTCCTCTTCGCCGACGGCGCCGGCGCCGTCGTGGTGGGTCCGACCGACCGCGAGGACCGGGGCATCCTGGCCTTCGATCTCCACTCCGAGGGCGCCCACGCGGAGAAGCTCTGGGTGGACAGCCCGGGGTCCAGGTACCATCCGAGGGTCTCGGTCGAGCAGATCGAGGCCGGCCGCCAGTACCTCGACATGGACGGAAAGGAGGTCTTCCGTCACGCCGTGGCGCGCATGCCCGAGTCCGTCCGAGCGGTGCTCGCCGCCACCGGACGCACCACCGCCGACCTCAAGCTGCTCCTGGCCCACCAGGCGAACCTGCGCATCTCCGAGATGATGCAGCGCACCCTCTGCCTCCGGGACGATCAGGTGTACAACAACATCATGTTCTACGGGAACACCACCGCGGCGACGATTCCCATCGCCCTCGACGAATGCGTGCGCCAGGGGCGGATCCAAGAAGGGGATCTAATCGCGATGACCGCGTTCGGGTCCGGATTTCTGTGGGGGAGCGCGGCCGTGGCCTGGTAGGCGGAAGCGAGGGATGACAGGCGGCGGCTGACGCCGCCACCCGTCGCTTACGGCAGTGGATACTTCCTGAGGTAGTACTCCCGGTTCCGCGTCGCCCGGGCGCGGTACAGATGCTCCTCGTCGTCCTCCGGATCGTGCACGAACAGGTGCAACGACCCGGGCCACATGGTGGCCTGGAGCGACCAGTTGGTCGAGGGAGCGTGCAGCACCCACTGGAGCGCTCCGCCGCCCGCGTCGGTCAGGTGCACCTCGCTGGCGCGCTCCAGTGGCACGCTGGACGGAATCCCGGCGATCGCCGCCTCGACCGGGTCCAGCTGCAGCTCGGCGTCGCCCCAGGAACGGAACGTCACCTTGCCGTGGACCGGCGATTCCGATTCCGGTAGCTCGAACTCCGCCTGCCACTCCCCCAGAAGATCCCACGCATGATCCATCGGACCGATGTCCGGGATCTGCACCGTCGGATGTCGTTTGAGCATCACTGGCCTCCTCCCCTCGCGCCGGTGGGCTAAGGACAGAGTCGCCATAGTCGTGCGGGTGAATCTTTCACCCCGGTGTTCCGTACTGGAACGCGAACTGCTTTTCCTCCATCGGAGCATCACAATGACCGAATTCTTCGTGACCCTGGCGGCAGGCATCGTCGGTTACCTCATGGCCCGCCGATTCGTCAGCCGCCGCCTGCGGTTCGTGGACGCCGTCCAGTCCCGGCTCGCTCCACATGTCGCCGCCGTGACCGCCACGCTCGTGACCTGGCCGCTGCCTATGCTCCCAACTATAACGTTAACGACTGCAATGGTTTTCGGCATCGGAACCGGGCTCGGCACCGCCAGTGGCGCGCGCCGCGTTCGACGGGCGGACGTCGAGCTCAAACGGATCGCCTCGTGAC
>JACDHV010000149.1 GCA_013820855.1 Gemmatimonadales bacterium
AGCTCGAGCACTTCGTGACCGGACGCTACTCGGCGGCCTTCCGGCATCCGACGGCATGATCGCATGACCTCGATACCCGACATTTTCGGGACCATGGCCTACGGCCCGGCGCCCGAGGCCGTGGCAACGGCGCTCGCATGGCTGGAGCGGCACCGGCGGCACTTCGGGCTGTTCATCGGCGGCGCCTGGACCGATCCCGGCGGCGAGAGCTTCGAGACTCTGGATCCGGCCACCGGCAAGCCGCTCGCGCGGCTGACGCAGGCAGGCGAAGCCGATGTGGACCGGGCGGTGCGGGCCGCCCGCGGGGCGCAGCCCGGATGGTGGGCGATCGGCGGGCACGCGCGCGCCCGGCATCTCTATGCGCTGGCCCGGCACGTCCAGAAGCAGAGCCGGTTCTTCGCGGTGCTCGAGTCGCTCGACAACGGAAAGCCCATCCGCGAGTCCCGGGACATCGACGTGCCGCTGGTGGCCCGGCACTTCTACCATCATGCCGGCTGGGCGCAGCTCATGGAGCGGGAGCTGCCCGGCCGAGTGCCGGTCGGTGTAATCGGCCAGATCATCCCGTGGAACTTTCCGCTGCTCATGCTGGCGTGGAAGATCGCGCCCGCGCTGAGCATGGGGAACACGGTCGTGCTCAAGCCCGCGGAGTTCACGTCCCTCACCGCGCTCCGCTTCGCCGAGCTGTGCGAGGAGGCGGGGCTGCCGCCGGGTGTGGTCAACATCGTCACGGGTGATGGACGGACCGGAGCGGCCCTCGTCGCCCACGCTGGGGTCGACAAGATCGCCTTCACCGGATCGACGGAGGTCGGCAGGCTCATCCGCACGGCGACGGCGGGTAGCGGGAAGCGGCTCTCGCTCGAGCTGGGCGGGAAATCGCCGTTCCTGGTCTTTCCCGACGCGGACCTCGACAGCGTGGTCGAGGGTGTGGTGGACGCGATCTGGTTCAACCAGGGGCAGGTCTGCTGTGCCGGCTCGCGCATTCTGGCGCAGGAAGGCGTGGCCGAGCGGCTGGTGGCGAAGCTCAAGGCGAGGATGGAGACCTTGCGTCTGGGCGATCCGCTGGACAAGGCGGTGGACATGGGCGCGATCATCGCGCCGGTGCAGCTGGAGCGCATCGAGGGCCTGGTCCGGCGCGGGCAGGAGGAGGGCGCCGCCATGTGGCAGCCCTCGTGGAGCTGCCCGCGGGACGGATGGTTCTTCCCGCCGACGCTCTTCACCGAGGTCGCCCCCGCCGCCACCATCGCGCAGGTGGAGATCTTCGGTCCGGTGGTGGTGCTCATGACCTTCCGCACTCCGGCCGAAGCGGTCGAGCTCGCCAACAACACCCGCTACGGACTGGCGGCCAGTCTCTGGACCGAGAACATCAATCTCGCGCTCGACGTCGCTCCTCGGCTCCTGGCGGGAACCGTCTGGATCAACTGCACCAACGTCTTCGACGCCGCCAGCGGGTTCGGAGGGTATCGTGAGAGCGGCTTCGGGCGCGAGGGCGGGCGGGAGGGCCTGCGGGAGTATGTGAGATGGGAGTGGGAGGACGGCGGGACGGCGGGACGGCGGAACGGCGGGACGGCGGAAGGTGCCGGTGACATGAAGCTGGGAGATTCGGACCCTGGCGAGTCTTCCGCCGTCCCGCCGTCCCGCCGTTCCGCGGTCCTCCCCATCGACCGTACCCCCAAGCTCTACATCGGCGGAAAGCACGTGCGTCCCGATTCGGGCTACAGCCTGCCCGTGCTCGATCCCGATGGCCGGCGGGTCGGTGAGGTGGGACAGGGGAACCGGAAGGACATCCGCAACGCCGTGGAGGCGGCGCACAAGGCCGCCGCGTGGGCCAGAACCACCGCCCACCAGCGTGCGCAGGTGCTCTATTACATCGCCGAGAACCTGGACGCGCGAACCCCCGAGGTCGGCCGCCTCACCGGCGAGCGGGAGCTGGACCTCGCGATCGAGCGGATCTATACCTGGGCCGCATGGGCCGACAAGTACGATGGCCTGGTTCACCACACGCCCTACCGCAACGTCACGCTGGCGATGCCCGAGCCCCTGGGCGTACTCGGCATCGTCTGCCCTCCGAACTGGCCACTCCTGGGGCTGGTCTCGACGGTGCTTCCTGCCATCGCGATGGGTAATACGGTCGTGGCCGTGCCCTCCGCGTCCTCGCCCCTTGCGGCGATCGACTTCTACCAGGTGCTCGATACCTCCGACCTGCCTGGCGGGGTCGTGAACATCGTCACCGGCGCACCGGAGGAGCTCGCCTCGACCCTCGCGGCGCACGACGACGTGGACGCCATCTGGTACTTCGGGACCGCCGAGGGTTCAGGGGAGGTCGAGCGTCTCTCCTCGGGCAACATGAAGCGGACGTGGGTCAGCCATGGTCGGGCTCGCGACTGGAGCGACCCGGCACAGAGTGAGAGCGAGGAGTTCCTGGAACAGGCCACCCAGGTGAAGAACATCTGGATCCCCTATGGCGAGTGAGACCGTCCCCTTTCATCGCAGCAGCTGCTCCGGGCGGTCGAGGCGTGATCGCCTGGGCGAGCAGCCGGCGCTCTCCGAGAGGACGGCCGGGTCACTCCCAAGTCACGGCAGCGCGATACCCTGCCAGCTCCCCCCGGTGGGAGAGCACCTTGGATGGCGGAACAGTCGTGCTGGTCGTCGGGCTGGCCTTCCACGTGGCAGGTGCGATGCTGCTGATCATCTATGGCCCCTCGGCCGGAGGCGCTCACGCTCGCATGGCCAGACACACCACTCGGATGGCCCGCCTGGGTCTCACCCTCATGTTGCTGGGATTGGTCGTGGTGTTCGCGGGTGCGGCGGTCCAGCTCATGATGGTTCATGAAAAGCCACGGCGGCCGGGCGATATCGCCCGACCGCCGTCACCCGCCGACTTCTTGCCGCGGACCTACTTCTTCGTCTCGTCGACGATCTCGTAGTCGGCCTCGACCACATCGTCCTGACTGCCCGCGGGCTCCTCGGTCGGAGCACCGTCGGTATCGGGCTGACCGGCGCCCGCGCCGGCTCCCTGCTCCTGGCCCGCCTGGTAGAGCGACGCCCCCGCTGCCGAGTAGGCGTTGCTCAGCTCGTCGAGCGCCCTTCGGATGGCGTCGGTCTCGCCGGTGCGGAGCGCCTGCTTGGCGCCCTCGACGGCCGCGTCGAGGCGCGACTTCGCGTCGGCCGGGAGGCGATCCACCCACTCCTTGCTGTCCTTCTCGACCCGGTAGACCAGACTGTCGAGCTGGTTGCGCTGCTCGATCGCCTCGCGGCGCTCCTTGTCCTCGGAGGCATGCTGCTCGGCGGCCTTCACCATCTTGTCGATGTCGGTGTCGCTCAGGCCGCTGGAGGCCTCGATCCGGATCTTCTGCTCCTTGTTGCTCGCCTTGTCCTTGGCGCTCACGTGGAGAATGCCGTTGGCGTCGATGTCGAAGGCCACCTCGACCTGCGGCATGCCCCGGGGAGCGGGCGGGATACCGGTGAGCTGGAACTTCCCGATGGTGCGATTGTCCGTGGCCATCTGGCGCTCGCCCTGAAGCACGTGGATTTCCACGGTGGTCTGGTTGTCCTCCGCGGTCGAGAAGGTCTCCGACTTCTTGGTCGGGATCGTCGTGTTCCGCTGGATCAGCACGGTGGTCACGCCGCCCAGCGTCTCGATGCCGAGGGAGAGGGGCGTGACGTCGAGGAGCAGCACGTCCTTCACCTCGCCGCCGAGCACGCCGCCCTGGATCGCGGCGCCGATGGCCACGACCTCGTCCGGGTTCACGGAGCGGTTGGGCTCCTTGCCGAAGAAGTCCTTCACGATCTGCTGGATCTTCGGAATACGGGTCGAGCCGCCGACCAGAATTACCTCGTCCACCGCCTTGGGGTCGAGCCCCGCGTCCTTGAGCGCCTGCTGCATGGGCGGGATCGTGCGCTGGATCAGGTCGTCCACCAGCTGCTCGAACTTGGCCCGGGTCAGGGTCAGGTTGAGATGCTTGGGCCCCGACTGGTCGGCCGTGATGAACGGCAGGTTGATGTCGGTCTGGGTGGTGGTGGAGAGCTCCATCTTCGCCTTCTCCGCCGCCTCCTTCAGGCGCTGAAGCGCCATCGGGTCCTTGGAGAGATCGATGCCCTGATCCTTCTTGAACTCGGAGACCAGCCAGTCGATCAGGCGCTGGTCGAAGTCGTCACCGCCGAGGTGGGTGTCGCCGTTCGTGCTCTTGACCTCGAACACGCCCTCGGCGAGCTCCAGCACCGAGATGTCGTAGGTGCCGCCGCCCAGGTCGAACACCGCGATTTTCTCTTCCTTCTTCTTGTCGAGCCCGTACGCCAGCGCCGCCGCGGTCGGCTCGTTGATGATGCGCAGCACCTCGAGACCGGCGATCTTGCCCGCATCCTTGGTGGCCTGGCGCTGCGCGTCGTTGAAGTACGCGGGCACGGTGATGACCGCCCGGTCCACCGATTGGCCCAGGTAGTCTTCCGCCGTCTGCTTCATCTTCTGGAGGATCATCGCGGAGATCTCGGGCGGCGTGTAGCGCTTGCCGCTGATCTCGACGGCTACGAGGCCGTTGGGCCCGTCCAGGACCTTATAGGGGACCTTCTTGATCTCCTCCTGGACCTCCTCCATCCGGCGGCCCATGAAGCGCTTGATCGAAAAGATCGTGTTCTTGGGGTTGGTGACGGCCTGCCGCTTGGCCACCTGGCCGACCAGGCGCTCCCCGTCCTTGGTGAAGGCCACGACCGAGGGAGTCGTCCGACCGCCCTCGGCATTGGGAATGACGACGGGATCGCCGCCTTCCATGACCGAGACGACCGAGTTGGTGGTTCCCAGGTCGATGCCGATGATTTTCGACGCCATCTCGACTCCGTTCTTCGATGTAAGTCACTGCGCTCCGGTGCCCTTCTGGCATCCGGGCGAACGTCCAGCTTGGGAGGAGGCAATTCCTATACCCCCATTTGCTGTCATATTGGCAGAAACTGGCGGTGCTGAGTTTGGCTATCTCCCGCGTGACCCGTCTCACGCCCGATTTCCTTGGCTGGCATTACTGTCTGTCAGCCCCGTGGATTGGGTCGGCTCGGGCCGTCTGACAGGACCTCCACGGGTGCCCGTCGATAGCGTCGGACACCGAAACGAAGGAGGCGAATCATGTTGTGGACGATCTTCGTGATCCTCCTGGTTCTGTGGCTGCTGGGAGTGGTCTCGTCCTACACGATGGGTGGGTTCATCCACGTGCTGCTGGTCGTGGCCGTCATTCTCGCGGTGATGCAGCTGATCCAGGGCAGAAGGGCGTTGTAGCCGGACGCAGGAACGGGGCGGCGGGACGGCCGGAATCTTCGGCTGTCCCGCTGCCGCTTGGCCTCACTATCATTCCCCCATGTTCCCCTACCGCGACGACAACCCCACCCTCGCCACTCCAGTCGTCACGGGTATTCTCATCGGCCTCAATGTCCTCGCTTGGGTCCTGCTGCAGGGCATGGGCAGCGAGCCCTACCTGTCCAGGTCGGTCTGCGAGCTGGGGCTGATCCCGGGCGAGTACCTCGGCCGGACTCCGCCCGGGGTCGCCGTCCCATTGGGTGAGAGCACGACCTGCGTCATGGAGGCCGCCGGGGGATGGTATACCCCGCTCACCTCGATGTTCCTGCACGGCGGCTGGTTCCATCTCATCGGCAACATGTGGTTCCTCTGGCTGTTCGGTAACAACGTGGAGGATTCGATGGGGCACGTGCGGTACCTCGTGTTCTTTCTCCTTTCCGGTGTCGCCGCGGCGGCCGCGCAGACTTTCGTGAATCCGAACAGCGCCATCCCGATGGTCGGTGCCTCCGGCGCGATCAGTGGGGTGATGGGAGCGTACATCGTCCTGTATCCACGAGTTCGCGTGCACATGCTGGTCGTGCTCGGCTTCTTCATCACCCGTATCGCGGTGCCGGCCTTCCTCATGCTCGGGTACTGGTTCCTGCTCCAGCTCCTCGGTGGGCTGCCGACCATCGGAGACGAGAAGGGTGGGGTGGCGTTCTGGGCGCATGCCGGCGGGTTCATCGCCGGTGCCGTCCTGATCCTGGTGTTCAAGGATAACGAGCTGGTGGCCAAGCACAGGGCGCTGGCTGGTACGATGCACGGACTGGGCTACCGTGAGCGCTGAGGTGGCCTGGCACGCTGAGGTGGCCTGGCACAGGGAGACGGCGGGGAATGCCTGATCGCGGGTGGCGTCGGCGCCGCAGCGTCACCCGGCACGGGCGCGGCGAGCTGGTCCAGAAGGCCCGGGCGATCGTGGAATCGTGGACCACGGCGCCCCCGCAGCCCGTGACCGGTCTGCCGCCCTGGCTGGAGCACTCGGCCGGGAGTGCGGGCATCGGCCGGCTTCTCGACCACACATTGCTCAAGCCGGAGGCGGGGCGCGACGCGATCCTGGCACTCTGCGACGAGGCGGTGCGCCACGGACTCAGGGCGGTGTGCGTCAACGGCGCCTGGGTCTCCGACTGCGTCTCGCGGCTGGCGCGCTCCGGTGTCGTCGTCGCCACGGTGGTGAGCTTTCCCCTCGGCGCCGGCGCCACCAAGAGCAAGGTGACGGAGGCGAGGCTGGCCATCGGCTGTGGCGCCGACGAGCTCGACATGGTGATGCCGATCGGGCAAGCGAAGGCGGGCGAATGGCGCTACGTCGAGGACGATATTCGACGGGTGGTGGATGCCGCCGGCGACGTGCCCGTTCACGTCATACTTGAGGCCGCGGCGCTCCAGCCGGTGGAGATCGCGGCGGGCTGCCTCGTGGCGCGGGCAGCCGGCGCCGCCTGCGTGGCGACCTCCACCGGCTTTCACGAGGCCGGCGGAGCGGGCGAGGGCACGATCTCGCTGCTCCGGAGGGCGGTAGGGACGGAGCTGGGAGTGAAGGCGTCGGGCGGGGTGCGAAGCTCTGACGCAGCCTTGCGCATGCTCGCCGCGGGCGCGGACCGGATCGCCGTGTCGAGCCCCGCCTCCATGGCCGCGCTGCTCGGAGCTTCGGCCCCGCCGCTGAGGCGGCTCCTCGAGTCCAGTGCCTCAGCGGGCGGACAGTCTCCGGTGGTGTCGGGCTACTGATTTTCCGCGGGAGTCACCACGATGTCCCGCCGGGTCAGCTTGGCCAATACGTCCGCCTTACGCGATGCACCCCAGCACTCGAGCCCCAGGTCGGCCTTGGCGTTCGCGGGCGTGACTGTGAGCACCAGCGCCTCGCCACCCAACTCCGAGGTGACCGCTCCCACCGCCGCGGAGTGCCCCCGGTCGAGCCCATCCGCCACCCGAAGAATGGCGCTCAACCGCCGCACGATGGTCTGATCGCCGGGAGGCAGCGCCGCGAACTCGGGGTGCCTCTTCCGCGGTCCGGTCCGGCGGTGGTAACGGCTGATCAGCGCAACGAGTCCCCGTTCCCTCGGCGCGAGGCCCAGCCGCTCGGCGTGAGTGATGAGACTGTAGCTGTGCTTGTGGTGCTTCCGGTAGCTGACCAGCTGTCCGACATCGTGCAGCAACCCGGCGGCCTCGAGCAGCAGCTGCTCCTCGGGGCCGCAGCCCAGCGGCTCGCCGAGCTGGTCGAAGAGCTGGATCGCGAGGCGGCGGACCTGCTCGACATGGCGGCGGTCGGACTGGCAGCGCTCGGCGAACTCCCGGAAGAGGCGGAGCGGATCGCGGACCACGGGCTCCTCCGCGCCCGCCATCTCCAACAGCAGACCTTCCCGCAGACCGAAGGCGCTCACCGTGATGCTCCGCGACCTGACCCAGTCGAGCAGCTCCGCGGTGACGGCGAGCCCCGCGAGGATGATATCGGCGCGCTCGGGGTTGAGGCCCGGCACCTCCCGGCGCTGCTCCGGACTCCGACTGGCGAGCCAGTCGAGGAGCCGCTCCACCTCCGCGGTCTCCACCGAGACCCCGTGCACGGTGTCGCCGGGCGCCACGCCGCGCCGGGCCTGGGCGATGCGCCCCAGGGTGGTGAAGGTGCCGCCCGAGCCGATCACCGCGGCCGCCGACCAGTCGCGGCTCGAGAGCCCCCGCTTGAGCTGCTTCCGGATGTGCTTGCGAAGACCCGCCAGCTCGCGCTGGATGGTCCGGTCGCCTGAAAGGTGGATCTCGGTGAGGCGCACGGCACCGAGCGGCAGCGAGAGGGTCTGCTCAACCAGGCCGTCCACCGCGCCGATCAGCTCCAGGCTGCCGCCGCCGATGTCGGCGACGAGGGTGCGCTCGCCCGCGAGCGGGAAGTGATGGGCGACCGAGCGGTAGGACAGCGCGGCCTCGGTCTCCGAGTCGATGATGCGGAGCGGGATGTCCAGCTCCTGGCGGACCCGCCGAACGAACCAGGGGCCGTTCTCCGCCTCCCGCACCGCGGCGGTGGCCACGGCCGCGATCCGGCGAACGTTGCGACGCTGGCAGACCTCGCGCATGCGGCCCAGCGCCTGGAGCGCCCGGTCCATGGCCGCGTCGGTGAGGCAGCCTGTGGCGGCCAGCCC
>JACDHV010000150.1 GCA_013820855.1 Gemmatimonadales bacterium
ACTCCTCCTGCCACGGCATCGGTCCCTCCTTGAGGAACCTGAAGCCTGGTCGAAAGTGTCACCCATGTCCTTAGACTGTTCTGTCACCCATGTATTTAGACCGTACCGCGTTGGCGCCTAACAAGCGCATGAAGCCGACGGGGCATCATGCTTATGGGACGCAGGATAGAGCGCACACTGAGAAGCGCCTCGGCTGATGCGCGATCCGGGGCTCGACGCGCTCTGCACTTGCGCCCTGGATGCCGATATGCCATTATGATCGTCATGCGATACCCGGAAGGCCACAAAGACGAAGTCCATGACCGGATCGTCAAGAGCACCTCCCAGGCGCTGCGCAGTCATGGGCTCGGCGGCATCAGCATCCCAGCTCTCATGAAGCGGGCTGGGCTGACCCACGGGGGGTTCTACTCCCACTTTCCCGACCGTGACGCCCTGGTCGCCGAGGCAATCTCGGCGGCCGCCGCCGAGACGGCGGAGCACGTCTTCGGAGACGACCAGCAGCTGCCGGACGTGCTCGACCGGTATCTCTCCCGTAGTCATCTGGATCACCCGACCCATGGCTGTGTGCTCGCGGCACTGGGCACGGATGGGGCCAGGCAACCCGCCCAGGTGCGTCGCGCGTTCAGCGAGGCGGCGCGCGGAATGCTGCGACTGCTCGAGAGGAAGCTTCACCCCAAGAAGCCAACGGCTTCGCTCAGTGACGAGACGCTCGCCCGGGCCTCCATGATGATCGGGGCCGTGGTACTGGGACGGCTCGTCAACGACGCGCCTCTGGCCGACCGCATTCTCGAAGCTGCCCGGAAGCACTCCTCAGATTGAGGATCGCCTTGATTCGAGGCGACGGTTTCTTGTGCCTATAAGGAATGACGCTCATCATGCCACAAGAGAGTACGAGCCCTTTTAACGAGCATCCCGCCGTGCAGGCGCTACGCGCGAGGACCGCTGCACCACCGCCCTCGCGACTGACGGCGTCCACCGTCCGGGCCCTTGCGCTCGAAGCGGGCGCCGACGATGCCGCCGTCGTCTCACTCGACCATCCTGATCTCGCCGAGGAACGCCCCTACATCCTGCGCGCGCTGCCGCAGGCCCGTTCGCTCGTTGCTATCGTCGTTCGAACTCACCCGCACAACATCCAGAGCCCGCAGCGGAGCGTGGCAAACCTGGAGTTCCACCAGGTTGGCGCTGACGTCGACCAAACCGCGCAGCGCCTTGCCGTGGCGCTCGCGGAGAAGGGCTATCGGAGCATCAATCCGGCAATGGCCTTCCCCATGGACATGGAGGGGTTTCCGGAGCGGACCTGGGTTGTTTCTCACAAGCGAGTCGCCGTGGCCGCGCAACTTGGCCGCATGGGTATCCACCGCAGCGTGATTCACCCACGCTTCGGCTCGTTCGTCTTGCTGGGTACGGTGGTGACCGCAGCTCAAATCGACGGTGAGCCCGTGCCGCTCACGTTCGACCCCTGCGTCGGATGCAAGTTGTGCGTGGCCGCCTGCCCCGTCGGCGCCATTGAGCCTGACGGGTCTTTTCGTTTTTCAGCCTGCTACGACCACAACTATCGGGACTTCATGACGGGCTTCGGCGACTTCGTGGAGGATATCGCGGAAAGCCGGGACCGGCACGACCTGCGGGACCGGGTGCCCCAGCCAGAGATGGTGTCCATGTGGCAGAGCCTCTCGAATAAGCCGAACTACAAGGCGGCCTACTGCATTGCCGTGTGCCCCGCCGGGGAGGACGTGCTCGGTCCCTTCGTCGAGCAGCGCGCGACTCACCTCAATGATGTGGTCAAGCCGCTCACCGGGCGCGAGGAGACTGTGTTCGTCGTGGCCGGCTCGGATGCGGAGACCCACGTGAAGAAGCGCTTCCCGCACAAACGAGTACGGGTCGTGCGCTCGAGTCTGCGGCCCACTAGTGCAAAAGGGTTCTTCGGCTCGCTCTCGCTCATCTTTCAGCGCGGCGCAGCGTTGGGCTGGAAGGCGACGTATCACTTCGATCTGACCGGGCCCGAAGCTGTTCAAGCTACGGTTCGCATTAACGATGGCGCGCTCGAGGTCGAGGCTGGCCTCGTGGGAGAACCGGACCTTCGCGTGCACGCCTCCGGCGCTGTCTGGCTAGACATCGCGACCCAGAAACGAAACCCGGTGGTGGCGGTACTCACCGGCCGGCTCAAGGTGCGGGGACGGCGTGCCCTCCTGGCGCGTTTCGCCGCCTGTTTTCCACGCTGACGTCCGAGAGGAACAGCACATGACGACCGTACCATCCAGGCCGGCTCCTTCACCGCGTTGGCATGCACGGTTCCGAGAGCGCTATGGTCCGTGGGCCGTGGTGACCGGTGCTTCCGATGGCATAGGGCGCGAGATGGCAATCTGTCTTGCCGAGGCCCGGCTCAATCTGGTGTTAGTAGCGCGCCGTGGGGTACTCCTCGAGGCGCTGGCCGCCGAGTTGAGTCAGGCGCACGGCGTCCGAACGGTGGTCGTCGCGACGGACCTGGGCCTGCCAGCAGGAATAGACGCGCTCCTTGCGAGCACGGACGCGCTGGACATCGGATTGCTGGTGGCCTCTGCCGGCTTCGGCACATCAGGCCCGTTCATCGATGCTCCGCTCGAAGCGGAGATTTCGATGATCGACGTCAACTGTCGAGCGGTGGCGGCGCTCAGTCATGCGTTTGCCCGCCGCTTCGCGCTGCAACGGCGCGGAGGGCTGGTGCTGATGAGCTCTCTGGTGGCGTTCCAGGGGGTGCCGCGAGCGGCCAATTACGCCGCAACGAAGGCGTTTGTTCAGGCCTTCGCCGAGGGACTCCGAGCCGAGCTCAGCCCCTTCGGCGTCGATGTGGTCGCCTCGGCCCCGGGACCGGTTCACAGCGGGTTCGCTGCGCGCGCGTCGATGACGATGTCAATGGCAGTGTCATCGCGGGTCGTCGCCCGGCAAACCCTGAAAGGGCTCGGCAGAACCGGGACGGTGCGGCCGGGGTGGCTTTCGAAAGCGCTCGAGCTCTCGCTCATGTTCTTGCCCCGCTGGGGTCGCGTGCGCATGATGGCTGTGGTCATGGCGGGCATGACGAAGCGTCCTGGCTCGAGGAGCCCTATTTCTGCGTGACTGGTCGCAACCCGCACAGCTTCATGACGACTTCATGAAGCCGGGATGCATGACGGGGGTGCCGGCGGCGCGCGCAGTTGCGACCAGCGACCCACCGAACCAAGTCTATCGCCCGTTACATTCGCCCCGCATACTGGGTCTCGTAGGACGTGGCTTTCCCAACCCGGAGGAAGTATGCGGCACGGCACCGTGTGGCTCATCGGCGCGGCACTGGTGGGGGCGGTGGGCTGTGGCGACGGCGGAGGCGGACCTTCCGACGGCGACGAGGGGGCCCGCCTGGCGACGCAGTTCGAGCGCCTCGCGGACTCGGTCGATGGTGCGGGCTATTCTCCCACGGCCGTCGCACTCCGACACGCCGCCGAGATCGTCCGGCTCACCGGCCATGCGACTCCGGTCACGGTCTCGATCGACGGCGCGAGCCGGAGCTTTCTCGCGGTGGCCGAGCAGCTCGAATTCCCGCAGATCCAGTGCAGCTGGCCCTCCGACACCGGCACCGTCACGCCCGGCGACACCGTCTCCACCGACCCCGGCGGTGGCGGCGGGTTCTCTCCCGCACCGGAGCCTCCGCGCCAGGGCGAATGCACGGAGGTCGGCACCTACTCGATGCGAACGCTCATCGCGTGGGAGCCGGAGCATATGGCCGAGGTCGTCCGGCTGGTGGCGGACCTCGGAAGCGGCGAGGTGAGCACCGGAGTGCCGGACGTGATGACCGGCCTCCCGACCGACACCGTCCCTGACGGCGGATCACCGGCTCCGCCCGAGCCGGTGCCCGGCCCCTCGGCAGGTGGCGGCGGCGGGGGCGGCTATCCCGGCTTCATGGGTGAGTACTTGGTGGGCGAGGAGGGGATCTGGTTCGCCGTCGAGGGGAAGCAGACCAACGCGATCGAGTCGTTGGGCGGCTCCTGCGCCTCCGACCGCGCGACGTTCGACTGGGCCGAGTTCAGCTGTGAGTCGGCGCGCTTCGGCTACGCCTTCAGCATGCGGATGGAGCCGCTCCAAGTCATCCCGGAGACCCTGACCGATCCCGCGACGGGAATGCCGCCCGATGACCCAGGCAACGGGCCCCAGGGTTCGCATACGATCGCGATGACGCGGAGCGCGGTGGACGGGGTGCGGCTCAGGGTGATCGCTTGGGCGCCGCCGCCGGTGGAGCCGGGTCCACCGCCGGAGCCACGTCCGTTGCCTCCCGATTCGGTGGTGACGGAGCCGCCGAGCGCGCCCGGAGCATGAGGATATAGCCGGCCCGCTCCTCGTTGCCAGTAGACGTGCTGAACGCCTCCACCAAACTGGTCGGCACGTCGGCGACCCACAGCTTCCCATGGAAAGTCGCAGCGACAGCCGAGGTTCCGGGCTGGAGTATGGGACTCTTGGCTTCGCTGCCTTCACGTCGACGTGATCGCCGCGCGACATGCCCCTGCCCCTCACCTCCACCACCGTACAACGTCCGGTTGTCCCCCTCACAAGCTCAAGATGTTGGACGTCATTCTCCACGTTCCCTATTGTCGAATTGCTGCGTAGTGACGGCGTGACGACACGCGCGCCAATCTCTGGATTGCCGAGCCCGTGAGGACGCCTGCGATCGCAAGCGCCTTATTCAGCCTATCAGCCGAGTTCAGCAAGGGGGGAACGATGAGGACGACGAGAAGTCGCGCGCGATCGCGCCTGGCGGCCACCGCAACGCTGGCCGCCTTTGCGTGTCTGACCACCCCGGACCTGAGTGCGCAGGAAGCGGCAGCCGCGGGAAACAGCGGCGTCATCCGGATCTAGAAGCAGGGAAGCTTCTACTACGGCGGCCGGCAGATCACCGCGCCGGGTACCTTCGAGCCCACCCAGCCGTTCGGAGATAACAGCGGAGAGACGTTCGACGTGGACAGGGCCGTCGGCCGCGCCTCCACCTTGTGCCTGGACGGCTCCTGGCAGGATGGTCAGAATCGAGAGGAGCAGTGCGGTGACCCGGAGCATGATGGCTCGCTGGTAAGAGAGGAAGGTACCATTCACTCGGGCCGTGACCCCGCCGTGACTCGTGGCCCCTGGAAGTGCCCCGCCGAGTCCCGCCGGGTGCGGGGTGGCTTGTTTGTCCCCCCGGCGGGCCCCGGCTAGATTCCCGAGCAAATGAGCCAGATCACCGTCGAGAAGACCGCAGAGGATTCCGCCTCCAAATCACTTCGGGTGACCGTCCCCGTCGATCGCGTTCGCGAGGCCGAGGCCAAGGCCCTGAAGTACTACGCCAAGCGCGCCCGTCTGCCGGGGTTCCGCCCGGGCAAGGCGCCGGAAGCCGTGGTCCGCAAGCGGTTCAACGACGCCATCCGCCAGACCGTGCTGGAAGAGGTGCTCCGGGAGGGGTGGGAAACCGCCAAGACGGCCGAGTCGCTGAAGCCGATCGCCGACCCCTCGGTGCGCAACCTCAAGTTCGAGGAGGGCAGCCCGATCGAGTTCGATCTCCTGATCGAGGTGCGGCCCGAGATCAAGCTCGACCGGGTGGGCGGCTTCAGGGTGGAGCGGACCGTCGCCCCGGTTCCGGACAGCGCGGTGGAGGAGCGGCTGGCCTCGCTGCAGGAGGCCAAGGCCGCCTGGATCCCGGTCGCCGGGGAGAAGCCCTCGCCCGGGCACATGGTGCGGGTCGAGGTGGCGCCGATCGAGGACGGCACCGCGGGCGCGGCGCAGCCCTACGACCTGGTGCTGGGGCAGAACCAGGCCATCCCGGAGCTGGAAGAGCGGATCATGCAGCTCCTCCCCGGCGAGACCGCCGAGACCGAGGTGCGCTTCCCCGACGACCATCCGGACGAGAGCCGCCGGGGCCAGACCCGCCAGGTCCGCATCGCCCTGCACGAGGTGAAGCGCCAGGATCTGCCGCCCCTCGACGACGGCTTCGCGCGGGAGATGGGCGACTTCGAGAGCTTCGACGCCTTCCGGGCCGCGGTGCGCCACGACCTCGAGCGCGACGCCGAGCGCGAGGCCGACGCCCAGGTGCGGCAGTCCCTCCTCGCCCAGGTGGTCGAGGCCAACGGCGTCCGGGCCCCCGAGTCACTGGTCCACCGGCTGATGCACGGCTACGCCGAGATCTACCGGATCCCCCCGGAGCAGCTTCCGACGTTCGAGAAGCAGTTTCACGAGATCGCCGAGACGCAGGTGAAGCGGGATCTCGTGCTCGACGCGGTGGTCGAGCAGCAGGGGCTTCGCGCCACCGAGGCCGAGATCGACGCCCGCATCGCCGCCATGGCGGAGGCGCGCGGCGTCTCGCCGGGTGAGCTCTACGGCTCGCTGCAGAAGGCGAACCGCCTCGCCGAACTCGAGCGCGGCATCACCGAAGAGAAGGCGTTCGACTTCCTGCTTCAGCAATCCACGGTCGAAAAGGCGACACTGTGACGATGGCCACGCTCTATCCGCCGTACATCATCGAGCGCTCCAGCCGGGGCGAACGGACGTACGACATCTTCTCGCGGCTCCTGATGGACCGGATCGTGTTCCTCGGCGCCCCGATCAACGACGACGTCTCCAACATCATCATCGCCCAACTGCTCTTTCTCGAGGCCGACAACCCCGAGAAGGACATCTACCTCTACCTCAACTCTCCCGGCGGCGTGGTCTCGGCGGGCATGGCGATCTACGACACCATGCAGCACCTGCGGGCGCCGGTGAACACGATCTGCATGGGGATGGCCGCCTCCATGGGGTCGTTCCTGCTGGCCGCGGGCACCAAGGGCAAGCGGAGCGCCCTGCCCCACTCCCGCATCATGATCCACCAGCCCTCCGGCGGCACCCAGGGCACCGCGGCCGACATCGAGATCCAGGCCCGGGAGATCCTCTACCTGCGCTCCAAGATGAACTCCCTGTACGCCCTCCACACCGGGCAGCCGATCGAGGCGATCGAGCGGGACATGGACCGGGACCGGTTCATGAGCGCGGACGAGGCCAAGGCATACGGCCTGATCGACAGCGTGTTCACGGCGCGCAAGGATCTGGTGCCGACCACGGACGGCAAGAAGGAGACTTGACGCCCCCGGGGCCGGGACTCACCTTTCCGGCACCCTTCATCCACTTCCAGGCGACGCGGTTCCATGTCCAACGACAAGCACCTCCGCTGCTCTTTCTGCGGCAAATCGAAGGACTCCGTCCGGAAGTTCATCTCCGGGCCGTCGGTCTACATCTGCAACGAGTGCATTACGCTCTGCAATGAGATCCTGGCGGAGGACGAAGAGCGCGATGTCGCTGACAGCATCACCCAGGTCCCCACGCCCGGCGAGATCAAGGACGTGCTGGACCAGTACGTGATCGGACAGGAGCGGGCCAAGCGCACCCTCGCCGTCGCGGTGTACAACCACTACAAGCGGATCAACGCCTCGAACGGCCGGGACAGCGACGTCGAGCTCGACAAGTCCAACATCCTCCTCCTCGGCCCCACCGGAGTCGGCAAGACCCTCCTGGCCCAGACGCTCGCCCGGATCCTCGACGTTCCCTTCACCATCGCCGACGCCACCACCCTCACCGAGGCGGGATACGTCGGCGAGGACGTCGAGAACATCCTGGTGCGGCTGCTCCAGGCGGGCGAGTTCAACGTGGCGGAATGCGAGCGGGGCATCGTCTACATCGACGAGATCGACAAGATCGCCCGCAAGTCGGAGAACCCGAGCATCACCCGCGACGTCTCGGGCGAGGGCGTGCAGCAGGCGCTGCTCAAGATCCTCGAGGGCACCATCGCGTCGGTCCCGCCGCAGGGCGGCCGGAAGCATCCGCAGCAGGAATACATCCAGATCAACACCAAGGACATCCTGTTCGTCTGCGGCGGCGCGTTCGACGGGCTGGAGAAGATCATCGAGGCCCGCACCGGCCGGCAGCAGATCGGCTTCGGCGACGGCGACCGGAAGCGCGCCCCCGAGGTCAGCCGGAAGAACCCCTACGCCGAGGTCGAGCCCGACGACCTGCTGCGCTTCGGGCTCATCCCCGAGCTGGTGGGACGGCTGCCGGTCGTGGTGTCCCTGGAGGCGCTGGACGAGGAGGCCCTGATGCGCATCCTCATCGAGCCCAAGAACGCCCTCACCAAGCAGTACAAGAAGCTGTTCGAGCTGGAGGACGTGGGCCTCACCTTCGATCCCGAATCGCTCCGGGCGGTGGCGCAGAAGGCGCTCAAGCGGGGCACCGGTGCCCGCGGCCTTCGGTCGATCCTCGAGACCATGATGACCGATATCATGTTCGACCTGCCCCACCGGGAGGACGTGCGAGAGGTCGTCATCACCAAGGAAGCGATCAGTGAAGGGGTCGCTCCGCTCGTCGTGACGGAACGCGCGCGGACGAAACGGGAGGCGTGACGGAACGGCGGAACGGCGGAACGGCGGAAGGG
>JACDHV010000010.1 GCA_013820855.1 Gemmatimonadales bacterium
AGCTCACACCGTCGACCGGGTACACCCGCCCCTGGCCCGCGCCGGGAAAGGAGATACGGAGGTTCTCGACGTGGAGGACTCGGGTCATGCGCCTCGGGGATCGACGGCGTCGCGCAGGGCGTCGCCAAAGAGGTTGGCCGAGAGAACCGTGGCGATGAGGGCGAGGCCGGGAAAGATCCCCGCCCACGGCGCGGCCACCAGGACCGATCTGGCTTCGAAGATCATCGCGCCCCACGACGGGGTCGGCGGCTGGACGCCGAGGCCGAGAAACGAGAGCCCCGCCTCGAGCAGGATGACGTCCCCCACGCCGAGGGTGGCGGCGACCAGCAGCGGCCCGGCCGTGTTCGGCAGCAGGTGACGGAAGATAACTCGCCCCCGGCGGGCGCCGAGCGCCTCGGCCGCGCGCACGTACGACTCCTCGCGGAGCCGAAGCACCTCGCCGCGTACCAGCCGACCTGTGCCGAACCATCCGGTGGCGCCGATCAGCAGGATCAGCATCGCGACCGGCACCTGCTCCCAGACCGCGAGCACCAGCAGCAGGAGAAACAGGCGGGGAACCGCCAGCGCCGCGTCCACCAGGCGCATGAGCCCCGCGTCCACCGGCCCGCCCCAGTAACCGGCGGCGAGCCCCGTCGCGGCCCCCAGCGTCACCGACAGTCCCACGGCCAGGAACGCCACCGAAAGCGAGATCCGGCCACCCCACGCCACTCGCGAGAGGATATCACGGCTCAGCTCGTCGGTGCCGAACGGGTGCGCCAGACTGGGCGCGAGGTTTCTGCACGTGAGCACGCAGGGTTGCGCCAGCGGGTCCGGCAGCAGCATGGGCCCGACGGCGGCGGCCGACGCGATGGCCGCGAGCATCAGCGCACCCGCCCGCCCGCGGGGGTCGCGCCACGCCCTGACGAGCGGGTCCGCCATCGGGATCACGTGTATCGAACCCGCGGATCGAGCAACGCGTACGTCA
The DNA here is from genome assembly GCA_013820855.1 of Gemmatimonadales bacterium. Classification (GTDB taxonomy): domain Bacteria; phylum Gemmatimonadota; class Gemmatimonadetes; order Gemmatimonadales; family GWC2-71-9; genus CAVVWJ01. Next base: position 965 of record JACDHV010000010.1, read on the forward strand.
GGTCGGTCATCAGGCTGGCGGTCACCACCATCCCCGCCGCGAGCAGCGCTGCGCCCATCACCAATGGATAGTCGCGGCCCGATGCGGCATTCGCGGCCAGCGAGCCGAGCCCGGGCCAGGCGAACACCATCTCGACGAACACCGACCCCGTTACCAGGAGCGGGAGCCAGAGGCCGAACAGCGTGATCACCGGAAAGAGGGCGTTGCGCCAGGCATGGCGCCAGACCACCGTGCGGTCCGGAACGCCTTTGGCCTTCGCGGTGCCTATATAAGGAAGGCGGAGCACCTCGAGGAGCGCGGACCGCTGGTAGCGCATGGTCCCGGCAATGGTCACTATGGACAGCGTGAGGGCCGGTAGCACCAGGTGCCGGCCGATGTCCACCGCGTGCGCTAGCCAGGTGGCGTCCCGCGGCAGCAGGGGGTCCCGCATCCCCGCGACCGGGAGCCATCCGAGCTCGATGCCCACCAGCCAGGCGAGGACCAGTCCCAGCCAGAACGAGGGCGTGGCGTACCCGGCCAGCGAGAGCACCGTGAGCGCCCGGTCCTCGCGGCTGCCGTGCCTCACGGCCTGCCGCACGCCGAGCCACAGTCCCAACGTAAAGTTGAGCAGGATGGCGGCGCCGCCGAGGAGCAGCGTGGGACCGATCCGGGAGGCGAGCAGCGTCGTGACCGGTCGCCCGTGCTCGATCGAGACGCCCAGGTCGGCCCGGAGAACACCCTGCGCGAACGCGGCGAACTGGCGGTGGATGGGCTGGTCCAGCCCATAGATCGTCCGAAGCCTCGCCACCTCCTCGCCGCTCATGGGCCGGTCCTCCTGCATCCGCGCCAACGGATCGCCGGGGGCGAGGCGCATGAGCACGAACATGAGCACCGCCGCGACCGCGAACGTGGCGATCGCCTGGGCGATTCTCCGGAGGAGCCAACCGGTCACGTCAGGACCCGGGAGCGGGCCAGCGCCAGAGCGCGCTCCACGACGAGTGGGGGCGGATGGTCACGTCCCGGAACCGGCGGTGCACCCCGAAAACGAATGTCTGGGTGTAAATGAAGGCGGCCGGGGCGCTTTCCTCCACCCTTCGGAGGTAGCTGTGCCACAGCCGGCGGTCGGCCCCGGGACTGGCGATGGCCTGGTGGAGCAGGGAGTCGGCGGCGGGATCGCAGTATTTCCCGACGTTACCGGGTCCGCCGCACGCCCAGCTGAAGACCAGCCCGCTCGGCGAGGGATCCTGGTTCGCGGAGGAGAAGTCGATGTCGAAGTTCCCGGCGGAGCGCCGCTCGAGCCAGACCGGCGCTTCGACTCGCGTCTGCTGAATGTCCACCCCGACCTGGCGGAGCTGCTGCTGGATGATCGCGGCCATCTGGGTCCGCACCAGACTGGAGTTGCTCACGAGGAGGTGCAGCGAGAGGCGGGCGCCGGTGCGGTTCTCCCGGATTCCGTCCGCGTCACGGTCGACCCAGCCACGGCCCGCGAGCAGCCGGCGGGCGGTGGACAGGTCCTGCCGCGCGGAGGCGGGCGCGCCGTGCCGGATCCAGAGCTGCGACGAGACCGGACCGAACGGCACGTACCCGTGGGGTCCGAGGAGCGCGCGCACCAGCACGTCGCGGTCGAGCGCGAGAATCAGCGCGCGCCGGACGTCCCGATCCGACAGGATGGGGTGAGGGCGATCGGGGTGCCCCGGCTCGCGCTGATTGAAGAGCAGATAGCCGAGGAGGTTCGACGGGACCGGCACCAGCCTCAGGTGCGGCGCGGCGGCGACGCGAGCGAGGTTGGTGGTCGGAGGCGGAATGTTGTCGATCGCGTCCGCCTCTCCCGCCAGCAGCAGGTTGATCCGGGCATCCGTGTTGGCCGCCACCCGGACGATCACCCGCTCGATGCCCGGCCTGCCCAGGAAGAAGTCACGGTTGGCGGCGAGCTCGATGAACTCTCCCTCCACCCGCCGCACCCACCGGTACGGCCCGTTCCCCACCGGGCTCGCGGCGAACGGCGACCACGCCGAGTCCGTCGGCGGAAGCGAGGCGAGGAGGTGTGCGGGAAGGATCGCGACGTGGAAGGTCGCGTCGTAGAGCTGCTCCGAGTAGACCTGTGTGAAGCGGAACACGACGCGGCGCTCGCCCTCGGCCGAGACGGTGGCGATGCGCCGCGTGGCGTGCGCCAGCCTCGGCGCGATCGTCCGGTCCCGCGCACGTGCATACGTGAACAGCACGTCGCGGGAGGTGACCGGCGCGCCGTCGTGCCAGCGGGCTCGCGGGTCGAGCTCGAACGCGATCGTGACCGAGTCGCGCCTGCTCCAGCTCCTGGCGAGGAGTGGCACGAATCCCCGGTCGCCGGCGGTGACCAGGTCGGGCCCCACGCCGGCCAGCCGGAGGAACAGGTGGTCGGCGATCTCCTCGTTGGCGAGCGCGTTCTGCGGGCCCTCCATCAGGGTCGGTATCGGCACCGCGGCCTGCTGGCCGGTGACGATCACGATGCTGGAGGACTCGCGCTGGGCCAGGGCGAGCGGCGGCCGGGCGGCACACACACCGGCGAAAACCGCGGCGAGGACGAGACGTGCCGTCCAGAGCATCACGGGGGCTCCGAATCGAGCGATGGGGGGAGGGGCCGATGCAAATGTAAACGGAGAGCGCGGTGGGAAGGAACGGGCCGGTCAGGATCTCCAGGTCCACTCCGCGGAGCGGAACCTCCGCTGGTGATCGGCGGCCTCGTCGAGAAGCTCGGCGGAGGCCGCTGGTGCCGTCCACGTACCCCCCCAGCGATCCGCCGCGGCGGCCCTGACCGCGTCGGCCAGATCCGACGCCTCCAGTGCATGGCCGGCCGTTTCCTCCAGCGGCCCGGAGAGATCGGGAGGCGCTTCACCGCGCGTGACTTCCCGCACCGTGGTCTGCCGGCCGGCCAGAAGGATGGAGCCGTGCTGCAACAGCCCGACGCCTTCCCTGAGCTGCGCGCTCCCGACCACCTTGCGCCCCCCGATCACGATCTCTCCCCCGACCGGCGACGCGAAACAGGACCCCGCATCGGGGCCCGCGGCCCTGCGGGCGGGGGCCAGCTCGGCCCGCACACCGAGCAGACGAAGCGCGGCGAGCAGCATGCGGTGGATCTCCTCGTAGGCTTGTCGCAGGCCTCCGAACGTCTCGCTCGGCGCCGCCACCGCGTAGGTCAGCTCCTCGGCGTGCCACACCGCGCGTCCACCCGTCGGGCGGCGCACCACATCGAGCCCGAGTCGGTCGATGCGCGCGCGGTCGTACCGGCGGAGCGCGGGCTCGTGCCGTCCGAACGAGAGGCAGTGCGGCGCCCAACGGTAGAGCCGGAGCCGGCGCTCCCCGCGGTTCGCGCGGTCGAGCATGACCTGATCGATGGCCATGTTCTGCCAGCCCGGGCGTCCCGCCAGATCGAGGCAGGGCCTACTCCCCATACGCCTCCATCGGCGGGCACACACACACGAGGTGGCGGTCGCCGAACGCGCTGTCGATGCGGCCCACCGTGGGCCACACCTTGTGGCCCCGAACGGCTCGGCTGGGATAGGCCGCCCGCTCCCGCGCATAGGGGCGATCCCAGCCGTCGGCGATCACCTGCTCCAGGGTGTGCGGCGCGCCGGTGAGAAGATTGACCTCCCGGTCGGCGCGGCCCTGCTCGATCTCGCGGATCTCCTCGCGGATGTCGATCATCGCGTCGCAGAAGCGGTCGAGCTCTTCTTTCGACTCGCTCTCGGTCGGCTCGATCATCAGCGTTCCGGGCACGGGGAAGGAGACCGTAGGCGGATGGAACCCATAGTCGATGATCCGCTTCGCGATGTCCTCCACGTCGATGCCCGCGGAGGCCTTGAACGGGCGGGTGTCCACGATGCACTCGTGCGCCACGAGCCCGTTGGGCGCCGAGTACAGCACCTCGTAGTGCCCCTTGAGCCGCCGCGCGATGTAGTTGGCGTTGAGGATCGCGATCTTGGTCGCCTCCGCCAGCCCGTCGTAGCCCATCAGCGCGATGTATGCCCACGAGATCGGCAGGATCGCCGCGCTGCCCCACGGTGCCGCCGAGACGGTGCCGCAGGCGTGTGGATGCGCCAGATCCACGATCGGGTGCCCCGGGAGGAAGGGCGCGAGATGCTTCATCACCCCGATCGGTCCCATGCCGGGCCCGCCGCCGCCGTGCGGGATGCAGAAGGTCTTGTGCAGGTTCAGGTGGCAGACGTCGGCACCGATCTCGCCCGGCCGGCACAGCCCGACCTGGGCGTTCATGTTGGCGCCGTCCATGTATACCTGGCCGCCGTGCTCGTGCACGATGCGGCAGATCTCCCTGATCGCGCTCTCGAACACGCCGTGGGTGCTGGGATACGTCACCATCAACGCGGCGAGGGTGTCCCGGTGCGCCGCGGCCTTCGTCCTAAGGTCGGCCAGGTCCACATTGCCCTGGGCGTCGCTCCTCACCGGCACCACCTGCATGCCCGCCATCACCGCGCTCGCGGGGTTGGTCCCGTGCGCCGATTGGGGGATGAGGCAGGTGGTGCGGTGATCCTCCCCTCTCGCGCGATGGTACGCCCGGATCACCAGCAGGCCCGCGTACTCTCCCTGCGACCCGGCGTTCGGCTGGAGCGAAACCGCGGCGAACCCGGTGATCTCCGCCAGCTGGTACTCGAGCTGGCTGAACAGCAGCTCGTATCCGGCCGCCTGGTCGCGGGGGGCGAAGGGATGCAGCCGGTTGAACTCCCTCCAGCTCACCGGCATCATCTCCGTCGTCGCGTTGAGCTTCATGGTGCAGGAGCCGAGCGGAATCATCGCCGAGGTGAGCGAAAGGTCCCGCGCCTCGAGCCGCTTGATGTAGCGGAGCATCTCGGTCTCCGAGTGGTGCCGGTGGAAGACCGGATGGTCCAGGAACGACGACGTGCGTTCCAGCACCGCCGGGATCGCCCGCTCGGACTTGACGCCGATGTCGTCCAGCATGAACGGCAGGGCCTCGTTGAGCGAGAACACCGCGATGAGGTCGGCCAGGTCTCCCAGGGTCACGGTCTCGTCGAGCGCGATGCAGAGACGGGTCGGCGGCAGCGGCCGGAGGTTGATCTGCCGGACCCGCGCCGCGTCCAGCAGGCGGGGCAGGGCCCACTCCGGCACCTCGACGCACAGCGTATCGAAGTAGGCGTCGTGCACGACCCGGTAACGGAGCCGGCGAAGCGCGTTGGCCAGCAGCACCGCCCGGGTGTGCACCCGCTCGGCGATCCTGCGGAGTCCGCCGGGGCCGTGGTACACCGCGTACATGCCCGCCATGACGGCGAGGAGCACCTGGGCGGTGCACACGTTGCTGGTCGCCTTGTCGCGGCGGATGTGCTGCTCGCGCGTCTGGAGCGCCATGCGGAGCGCGGTGCGCCCGTCGCGGTCGCGGGACACGCCGATGATGCGGCCCGGCATGAACCGCTTGTGCGCCTCCCGGGTCGCGAAGAAGGCGGCGTGCGGTCCGCCGTAGCCCATCGGCACGCCGAACCGCTGGCTGTTCCCGACGGCGATATCGGCTCCCCACTCGCCCGGCGGCGCCAGCAGGGTGAGGGACAGAAGGTCGGTGGCCGCGGTGACCAGCGCGCCCGCCGCGCGGGCCCGCGCGCACAGCGAGCGGAAGTCGCGCACCGCGCCGTCGGTGGCGGGGTATTGCACCAGCGCGCCGATGACGCCGGGCTCGAAGGTGAAGGTCTCCGGCTCGCCGATTACGACGCGAACACCGCGCGCCTCGGCGCGGGTCTCGACGACCGAGATGGTCTGCGGGTGGCAGTACTCGTCCACCAGGTAGACCGGGTCGCGGCTCACCTTGCTTACCGCAAGCGTCAGCGCCATGGCCTCCGCGGCCGCGGTGGCCTCGTCGAGCAGCGAGGCGTTCGCGACCACGAGGCCGGTGAGGTCGGACACCACCGTCTGATAGTTGAGCAGCGCCTCGAGCCGGCCCTGGGAGATCTCCGCTTGGTACGGGGTGTAGGCAGTGTACCAGCCGGGATTCTCCATCACGTTCCGCTGCACCACCTGCGGGGTGAAGGTGCCGGCGTAGCCCATGCCGATGTAGGAGCGGAACACCCGGTTCATGCCCGCGAGGCCGCGCAGCGCCTGAAGCACCTCGCGCTCGCTCCGCCCCGGCGGCAGGGCGAGCGGACGGCGAAGTCGAATGTCCTCGGGCACGACCGCGTCGATGAACGTCTCGATCGACTCGTATCCCAGCAGCGCCAGCATCTCGCCCACGTCGGACCGCCGGGGCCCGATGTGCCGGTACGCGAAATGGCTCGGGTGAAGGACGTGGAGCTCGGGAGTGGGGGCGGAACGAACGGTGGTCATGAAGCCGCAGCCTTTGGTTGAACTCGGGTCAACGCCACGTAAAAACGCCCCGAGGGCACGCCCCGGGGCATCGCTGATGTCGTACTGCCTTTCGAACTCCGATTGGCGCGCACGCGATCCACTCCGGGAGAGTCACTCTCCGATATGGGCCCGGTAGGCGCTGGGCGACAGCAGACCGCCGAGGTCTTCGGCGCGACCCAGCCGGAGCTCGATCATCCAGCCCTCGCCGTAAGGGTCGCGGTTCACGGCGGCCGGATCGCTGTCGAGGGCGATGTTCACCTGGGCGACCTCTCCGGCCACTGGCGCGTACAGCTCCGATACCGCTTTCACCGCCTCGATGGCACCGAAGGACTGGTGGCCCTCCATCTTGTCGCCCGGCTTCGGCAGGTTGACGAAGACCACGTCGCCCAGCTCGCCTTGCGCATAATCGGTGATGCCGATGCGTACCACCGCCGGATCGTCGGTGCGCGCCACGTATTCGTGCTCTTTGGTGTAGACCAGGTCGTCCGGAACATTGGACAAGGCGGGCTCCGTCGTGTGGTGGCGGGTGGGAGGATAGGCGAACGAGCGGTCGAGGTCAAGCGTGGGAGAGCAGTGCTCGCCACACCTCCCGAGCGGGGCGCTCCAGCGCGTGGAGATCGGCGTCGTTCTCGATGACGAAGTCGCTGCGTGGGCGCTTTTCCGCGGAGGGCATCTGGGCGCGGATCATCGCACGCGCCTCCCGCTCATCCAGTCCGCGCCGTTCCATCAGGCGCGCGCGCCGCAGCTCCTCGGGCGCGTCCACCAGTACGATCGCGTCGAACTCCGCCGGGTCCGCGGCCTCGAAGAGCAGCGGAATCTCGCTCACGACGATGGAGTCGCCCCGCGCGGCCGCCTCGTCCAGCAGCTCCGTTCGTCTCGCGTGCACCCCGGGGTGCACGATGCGATTGAGTGCCTCCAGCGAGTCGGGATCACCCATGACGCGCCGGCGGAGGGCCGGGCGGTCGAGGGACCCGTCGGCCCGGATGACCGACTCGCCGAACCGCCGCAAGATCTCGCGCATTACCGGCCCGCCGGGCGCCTGCACCTCACGCACGATCCGGTCGGCGTCGATGACGGTGGCGCCCCAGGCACGGAACAGCTCGGCGACGGCGGACTTGCCGGCCGCGATGTTCCCGGTGAGGGCGACGCTCAGCATCGCGGTCTCCTCGAGGTGTGTACGGTGAGCGGCGTGGAGGCGATGCCTCAGTTCCCTTCGATCGAATCTCCGGCGTGCGGTGCGGCCGAGCCGTGATCGGCCGGCGATCAGAGAAGCCGGGTCTGGTCCTCGTCCTTCCGGGGCACCTTGTGGCAATGGCGACACCGCGCCTCGTAGCTCTCGCGGCCCCCGACCATGATGGTGGGCGAGTCGTAGCGGGCCGGCTTGCCGTCGAGCAGCCGCTGATTGCGGCAGGCCGGGTCGCCGCACACCACGCAGATCGCCTGCAGCTTGTCCACCAGCTCGGCCACCGCCATCAGATCGCCCATCGAGCCGAACGGCTCACCCCGGAAGTCGGTGTCGGCCCCCGCGAGAATCACCCGCACGCCGCGGGAGGCGAGTACCGTCGCCACGCTCACGATGTCGGGGTCGAGGAACTGCGCCTCGTCGATCGCCACCAGCTGAACCCCGGGCCTGATCATGCGGAAGATCTCCGCGGCCGAATCCACCGGCGTCGCCTCGAGCTCGGTGCCGTCGTGACTCGAGACGCTGTACAGCCCGGCGTAGCGCGCGTCGAGGTGGGACTTGAACACCTGTACCCGCCGCCGCGCGATGATCGCCCGGCGCACTCGGCGGATCAGCTCCTCGCTCTTGCCGCTGAACATCACGCCGCTGATTACTTCGATCCAGCCGGGGTGTTGGCCGTAGTTCATCACCGCTCCGGAGACGCGGGGTGGGGACGGCGACGGTGGGGCCCGCGACGATCGGGCGCGGCCGCCGGTCCGAAAATGCATTCGCACCCACGCAACTTCCACCCACCTTGCGGCGCGCTCGTCCGCTCGGCGATATTCGTGCCCCTCTGCCCACCCAGGAGTCCCCCGTGAACAAGCAGGACCTCGTCGAGGCCGTCGCCAAGCGGCTGGGGGTCACCAGGGCCCGCGCCGGAGAGATCACCGATCTCTTCTTCTCGCAAGGCGGCATCATCGCCTCGGAGCTCAAGCGCGGCGGCAAGGTCGCGGTCTCGGGTTTCGGGAGCTTCGAGCTGCGGCGCCGCGCGGCCCGCTCCGGCAGGAATCCCCGGACCGGGAAGACGCTCGCGATCAGGGCCTCGATCGTTCCGGCGTTCCGGGCGGCCAAGGCCTTGCGGGAGATCGTGAACCGGAAGCGCTGAGCCGCCGGGCTCCGGCGTCAGGACTGTCGCCGGGGTCGCGCCGCGCCCGCCGGCTTGGTGGGCCCGCGGTCCACCCGCGCCGTGATGCGCTTTCGCCGTATGGTGACGCCGTTGAGCGCTCCCGCGACCCGCTCGGCGTCCTGCGCCGGCAGCTCCACCAGCGAGTACGCCTCCCTGAGCTCCACCCGTCCGATGTTGCCCCGGTCCACCTTGATGTCTTTGGTCAGCACCGCCACCAGGTCGTTGACCGTCGCCCCATCCTTCTTGCCGATCCCCACGAAGATCTTGGCGGACGAGGGGACGGCCGGCGGGGCGGGCGCTGGCGATGGCGCCGTGGCCGCGGACGCGGTCCACAGCTCGTACAGCGCGGCGGCGACGGCCGCCGCATCGTACCGCTCGAACAGGGGCGCGAGCGTGAGGATTGCGGCGCCGGCCCGGCGCTCCTCGATGGCCCGGGCGATCGTAGCGCGCCGTCCCGCTGCTTCCGCGGTGACCGCATCCACCAGCCCGGGAAGCCGGACCGGCCGGAGCGGCGACGCGACCCGCTCCACGTAGGACTCGGTGCCGGGCGGAACCAGCAGGACGACCTCTCCGGCGGAGAGGAGCTGTCGAAGGCGCTCGCGAGCGGGGAGATCGAAGGCGACCACCAATGCGGCCTTCGGCGCGTCTCCGGTGACCACGTGGACCCCGGGGTCGCCCCGCGGCAGTGCCCGCCCGATGTCCTCGTGCCGCGAGCCGTCCACCGTCCACACCGCGACCGAGACTGGATCCATGACCTCCACGAGGTCGGTGAGGGCCTGGGCCCTGCGCTCCCAGGAGACGCCCGCCGTTCGGACCGGTCCGGCCGTTCCCGCTGCCGCAGCCTCGGCGGCGTGCGCCCCCACGGTGAGCGCCCGGCGAGCGTAGCGCTCGACCAGGTCGGCTGCCTGGTCCGGGGCGCCGGTGCAGATGATCCGCTGCGCATCCTTGTTCAGATCCTGCATCACCGGCGCCAGGCTCTCCTGGCTTTCCCAGCTCTCGGGCCAGGCGAGGAAGACCGCGCGCACCCCATCCGGAGCGAGGGCGGACCGGCGGTGAAGCGCGAGCGCCGTGTCGGGCGAGGTGACGAGCAGATCCACCTCGGCCGCCTGGAGCCGCCGCATGGCTCGGGCGGTTCCGCGCGCCACCTGAATCCTGAGGGCGTCTCCGCTGAGTCGGGTGACCAGCAGCGCCCACTCGCCGAGCTGCGCCTCGGCGCAGAGCAGGAGCCCCCGGGTGCCCGGTCCCAGACGGCTCAGCATGCCCGCGAGCGCGGGCGTGGCGTAGGACGGAGAGGGGGGCGCGACGAGCACCAGATTGTGCCCCCTCGCGGCGGTCGGCGTGGCCTCGCGCGTGGCGGGATCGTCGGGACCCCAGCCCAGCCGCTCGATCGCGGCGGCGATGGATGGGGAGAGATGCAGGTCATCGAAAGACGTCACGCACACCTCGAGGTCGTGGCCTGGGGTGAGACCGCGCCCCCTGGCTGCGTATGCGGCACCGCGCGCCCAACCTAAGACCCCCGGGCACGACCGCCAAGCCCGCCGGTTGACTTCCCCGTTCCTGGGGCGAACTTTCTCCCTCACGACCGACTTTCACCAGCTCCGGAACCACCCATGCCCGACCCGCTTTCCACCAACGTTCAGAACCTCAAGGCCTCCGAGACGGTGGCCATCAGCAACGAAGCCAAGCGTCGCAAGGCCGCGGGTGAGGACGTGTACGACCTCGGCGTGGGCGAGCCCGACTTCGATACGCCCGCGCCCGCCGTGCAGGCCGGCATTCAGGCGATCCAGCGCGGCATGACCCGCTACCCGCCGAACGTCGGCATCGCCGAGCTCCGGCGCGGGATCGCGGGGCAGCTGAGCCGCATGTCGGGCGGCCGTTCGGTGGACCCCGATCAGATCGTCGTGAGCTCGGGCAGCAAGCAGTCCATCTTCAACGCCTGCTTCACCCTGTTCGGCTCCAAGGACCGGGTGCTGATTCCCTCGCCGGCGTGGGTGTCGTATCCCCAGATCGTGCACCTCTCCCGCGCCGAGCCGGTGCTCGTGCCGGGCGACGTGGAATGGGGCCTGAAGGTCAGCGCCAAGGATCTCGACCGCCACCACACCACGAGTACCCGCGGGCTGATCCTCTGTTCCCCCTGCAATCCGACCGGCGCGGTGTACACGCTCCCCGAGCTGCGCTCGATCGCCGAATGGGCCCGGAAGCACGAAGTCTGGATCATCGCCGACGAGATCTACCGCCGGATCAACTACGGCTCCGGCCCCGCGCCCTCGCTGCTCGATCTGCCCGACGAGCTGCTCGAGCGCACGGTCATCATTTATGGCGCGAGCAAGGCGTACGCGATGACCGGATGGCGAATCGGGGCGGCACTGGCTCCACCGCACCTCACCAAGGCCATGGCGGCGCTCCAGTCGCACACCACGACCGGCGCGAATCACCCGGCGCAGTGGGCGGCGGCCGCCGCCTTCACCGACGACAAGGTTGACGGGGAGGTGAACCGCATGGTGGCCGCGTTCCGCCGCCGCCGGGACTACCTGGTCGAACGGTTTCGCTCCGCGGCCCCCGGAATCGAGTTCGTCGAGCCGCACGGCGCCTTCTATTTCTTCTTCCGGGTCGATGGCATTCGGGAGAAGGATCCGGTGACCGGAACCAGCTTCTGCGAGCAGCTGATGAAGCAGGAGGGCGTCGCGCTGGTCCCGGGCGGCGCGTTCGCGGACGACCGGTGGGTTCGTCTGAGCTACGCCGTCTCCGATGCCGAGCTGGAAGCCGCGCTCGATCGGATCCTGCGCCTGATCCAGCGCCTGGAATCCGCCCGTGCCGCCTAAGACCACCAGGTCGCCCATGGAAGCCGGAGTGGAGCCGCTCGGCGGCAGCCTGCCGTCGATCTCGTGGCGGTGGGATCCCGAGACCGACATCCTGTCCGGTGCGTTCAAGGGCAACCGCAAGGCGGGAGGGCTCACCGGCACCGTCGAGCTGACCGACGCCGAGGGGTCCGTGGCCGTGCTCGACGTCAACAACGGCGTGATCTGCGGGCTCGACGTCGTGGTCTGGCCCGAGGTCACCACGCGAACGGACATTCAGGTGCCGGCCCAGCTGACCGACGGGCGCGTCGTGCTGGCCTCAGGGGGCTCGCGGGGTGCCGTCTCCTCGCTGGAGGTGGACACCAGCCTGTCGGTCGAGACCAACTCGTCGGAGAGTGTCTTTCACCTGCGGATCGGCCCACGGCGGCCGGTCGAGGTGGTCCGGGCCGCCGACAACTTCTACGTCGAGATGGACCAGCAAGGGGGTTTGGCGGGCTTTTGGATGACCAACGTGCCGCCGTTCACGGCCTTCGACGAGGAATGAGCTCCGCTTAGACAGCCCGGCCTTCGGGCCCCGAAGGCTGGTCCAGGAACCCACGCCGCTGCCGCTCCACCAGCGACGCATAGTAGCCGGCCCGCGCCATGAGCTCCGCGTGGCTTCCCATCTCCGCGATCCTTCGGTGCGCGATCACGAAGGCCGTGCGGCCCTCGAGCAGCCGGTCGAGCGCCAGCTGGATCTGACGCTCCGACTCGCTGTCGAGCCCGGAGGTCGCCTCGTCGAGAATCAGGATCGGCGGATGCGGAGATCGAGCGAGCCGATGCCGTCGGTCCGCCAGTTCACGGCCATCACGAGCGGCTCGGGTGCGAGACGCACCGCGCTCACCGAGGCGGGCGCCACCTCCAGCCGGAGCATCAGGTCGAGCGGCATTCCCGCGTAGTGGGCCAGGAGCGCCCGGATGACGTCTCCATGGCTCACGGCGGCGACGAGCCCTGCCGGGTACTCGGACGCGATCCTCGCCAGCTCGGCGCCCGCCCGTGCGACCACCTCGTCCATCGTTTCTCCGGCTCGCCTTTCAACGAATCGAGCGTCCTCCGCGTCCACGCCCCGAAGTCCAGCTCGTTCAGCCCGGAGGCTATGCGCACCGGCAGGTTCAACCGCCCGGCCAGCGGGGCCGCGGTCTCCCGCGCGCGCTCCATTGGACTCGAGTAGACCGCTGCGATCGGCAGCAGCTTCAGCCGATCGGCCAGATCTTCCGCCTGGCGCACCCCGATCGCGTTGAGGGACACGCCCGCCGACAGTCCCACGATGGTTCGGCCAATCGCGTCGCAAAACCGTGGCGGATCAGCAGCAGCTCGGTCACGCACTGCCGGGCCAGGCCGCACAGCCCGTCGGTGACCCGGCTCATCCACGGCGCGGCGGGCGGCGCGCAGCTTTGATCGGATGGGCCAACCCGGGAGAAATCGCATGATCGAGGCGGTCAAGCTCTGGAACGAGCCCAACAACAAATCGCATTGGGACTTCGAGATAGACCAAGGGTGGGAGATCTTCGGGCGGACGATTCGGGCCGCTTCGCAGGCGATCCACGCCGAGCGACCGGCGCTCACACGGGTGCTGGGCGGCATCTCGCCGATCGATCCCGGCTTCCTCGTGACGCTGCGCGATCTGGGCGTGCTGGACTGCGTGGACGTGGTCGCCGTGCACGGCTTTCCGCTGGACTGGAATCACTGGCAGATCCATGAGTGGCCGGACAAGCTCCGGGAAATTCAGGCGGTGACCGAGCTGCCGGTCTGGGTCACCGAGGTCGGTGTCTCGACGTTCGGTGCCGAGGAAATCCAGAGATTCGGGGTTCGCCGCACCGCGGAGCTACTGATCGGCCGAGTGCCGCGGATTCATTGGTACAGCCTCTACGATCTGCCCATGGCCTGGCCGGCCACCACCCGGCACCGCGAGTCGGAGGGGTCATCCTACTATCGCCATTTCCATATGGGATTGGTGCGTGAGGACGGCACCCCGAAGGCGGCGATCGAGGACTTCGCGGAGTATGCCCCTCTGATCGGGATCTGCCAGTGGTTCCACTTCGAGGACCAGCGGCTGGACGAGGCGGTTCGCTGGTTGCGCCGGCTGGGTGTCCGTCACCTGCGCACGGGGCTCAGTTGGGCCGACAGCCACCGGCCCGGTGCCCTCGCCTGGTTCGACCGCCAGATGCGGGCGCTCGAGGGGTTCGAGGTCACCCTCACCTTCTGCTTCACACCAGATTCCTGCGGCCTCCAGCCGCACCATACCAGCCCGCCCCGCGAGGTCGAGCAGTTCGCGGACTTCTGCGCCGGGATGGTCCGCCGCTACGCCTGAAAACCGGTGAGGTTTCGCTGCCCGCGACAGGCGATCACATCATGCGCGCGGCACCGTGCCGCGCGCGTCCGGTAGCGGCCAGCAGCTCGGGCGACTCGACCGGGACGGTCGCGTCCGGCCCGTCCCGCGCGGCCGGCTCGCAGAGGTAGATCTCCTGACCGAGATGCGCCATGACCCTCATCCCACTGCTGCGCATCATGGCGAGCACGCAGGCGTGGTTGGGGACCCACCAGTTGGTCGGGTCTCCCGCGAAGCTGTGCTCGATGAATGCCAGGCTGGGCCATCCGGGGCGGTTCAGTAGGTCCCGCTCGAACAGCGGCTGATCCATGATCTGCCGCTCGACCTGCACGCCGGGCCGTGTGAGCGTTTGGAAGATCAGCTGCCGGCGGGTGCGGGCCGCGACCAGATCGAGGCCCAGCAGGGGGTAGCGAAGGTGATAGAACAGTCCCATGAACAGCACGAGGTCGAACCGCTCCTGTGTGCTGGCGAGCTCGTACACCTGCATCTGGCGGAACGTGATCGCATGCTCGAGCCCGTACTCGTTGGCCGCCCATCGTGCCTGCTCAAGATAGCGCTCGTCCAGGTCGATCGCCGTGACCCTGGCGCCTCGCCGGGCGAGCTCGAAGCTGTAGAAGCCGGCGTTGCAGCCGAGGTCGAGCGCGGTCCACCCATCGAGGTCGTCCGGGATATGGGGTCGCAACACCTCCCATTTATAGCGCGGAAAGTCGCCCAGCTGGTGCTGAGGTGCGGTCTGGGTGCCGTCGGGCAGATGCAGGTTGTGGAACCATGGGCCGAGGCGCTCCACCATGCGCGCGCGCGTGGGAGACGTCATGCCGACGGCTCCGTGGTGAGCAGCTCCGCGACGTAGTCCTCCAGCTGGCCCACCCGGTGCTCCGAAGTGTGCTCGGCGAGCACGCGGTCGCGGGCCCGCTCTCCCAGGGCCAGCCGCTCGCGCTCCGGCATGTCGCGCAGGATGTCCCTGACGTCTTTGCCGGAGCGTGCGACGAGAATCTCGTGCCCGGGAAGCAGGAACGTCTCGAGCCCTTCCCAGTAATCGGATACGATCGGCGTTCCGCACGCAGCAGCCTCGAACAGGCGCACGCTGGGCGAATACCCCGCGGCGACCATCTCCGCGCGGGTCAGATTGAGGGTGAACCGCTGGGCGCCGTACAGCGACGGGTGGTTGGAGGGCTCCACGTGCGCGAGCCGCGTCACGTTGTCCGGCCACCGCACACCGGATGGATATTGCGGTCCCGCAACCAGGAAGCGGAGTGTCGCGGCGTGCTCGGCCGGCTCGAGCAGCAGGCGCTCGAGCGCAGGCTGCCGGTCCGCGCTGTAGGTGCCCATGTAGCCGAGGTCCCATCGGGTGGGGAGCGACACCGGCCGATAGATCTGGGGATCCACCGAGCAGTAGAGCGCCCTCGCGGCCGGCGAGCCGTAGTCCCGCTCCAGCCGTTCGAGCGTGGGGCCGCCGGTAAACGAGAGGTACAAGTGGAAGCGGGGAATCAGCTCGGCGGACAGGTACTCGTTCTGCCCCAGCGCCAGCCGGGCGAGCGTCACGGGCGTGTCGATGTCGTAGAAGGCGATCACGCCGAGCGCGGTGCGCACCACCCATTCTCCGACCGCGATCCCTTCGGGCACGAACGACCCTACGATCACCAGGTCGGCCTCACGGACGTCGCCGGCGAAGCGCCGTTCCAGCTCGCGGCGGTCGCCATAGAGCTCCGTTCGGCAGTACGGCGGCCGCGGCAAGTCACGGTTGTCGGCGTACCACGGGACGTCGCGCTCCAGGAAGACCACGTCGTGTCCTCTGGCGGTCAGCTGCCGCACCAGGGCCCGATAAGTCGTGGCGTGTCCGTTGCCCCACGAGGACGTGATCGACAGCCCCAGGATCACGATGCGCATCGGCTCGCTCATCCCTCGACTCCCGACGCTACACGAGGCAGGCCTTCCAGGACCGCCTCCACCTGCGCGGCGCGCCGTGCATAGGTGTGGTGCTCGATGATCCGCCGCCGCGCCCGGTCGCCGATCGCGCGCGCGCGCGTGGGCGTCAGGCGCTCGAGGTGTGCCGCCACCTCCTCGCCGTCAGCGGCCACCAGCACCTCCGATCCGGGCTCCAGGAAGAGCTCGATCCCTTCCCATGCGTCGGTGATGAGGCAGGCGCCGGCACCGGCCGCCTCGAAGACCCGCGTCGGGGGGGAGAAGCCATAGCGAGCCATGCTCTCGCGGCTCACGTTCAGCACCGCCTCGGGCGTACAGTTGAACGCGTTGTGGTCGCGGGTGTAGACGTGGCCCACGTAGCGGACATTGGCGGGGAGGGGTCGGTCGCCCCATCCGCTGCCGCCCAGGACGAAGGTCCCTTCCGGCCGGGAACCGGCGGGGAGGAGGAAGAACTCCTCGACCCGCTCCTCCCGGTCGGGCAGGCGGTTGCCCAGAAAGCCGAGTGTCCCCCCGAAGCGGGGATCGGGCGGCACGGGGTGGTGAGTCGCGGGGTCGAGCGCGTTGTAGACCGGCACGCACAGGCGGGCGCCGAGGCGCTGGTAGGCATGCACGACGGGGTCGCCGCCGCCGTAGGTGAAGATCAGATCGTATTCGGGGATGAGCGCGCGAAAGGGGTCGCTCGGGTTGCCGTCGACCCGGTCGAGAGTCGCGGGGGCGTCGACGTCCCAGAACGCCACCAGCGATCCCGGTCGCCGGGCCGCGAGCACCGCGCGCTCCAGCAGCTCGTCGAAGGCGCCCACGCCGCTCGCCTTGACGACGAGATCCGATCCCGCCGCCTGGTCCACGGCACGCAGCGCCTCGCCGGCCTCCTCCGGGTACACCACCACGGTAGCCCAGTCGGGGTCGGGCAGGTCGCGGTGCTGCTGGCGGCCGAACGCGTCCGGCTCGTAGAAGGTGATCCGGTACCCGCGCTCGTGCAGCGCCCGGATGATGCCGCGGTAATAGGTCGCGGCGCCGTTCCAGTAGGCCGAGACCAGGCTCGATCCGAAGAAGGCGATTTCGAGGGACACGGGGTTCTCCTTGGTCAGGCTGACCGCCCAGCGGGCGCGGGCTCGAGCGTCGCCGCGATGCGCAGCAGCTCGTCCACCCGGTGCACGCAGGTGTGGCGCGCCAGAATCGTACGGCGGCCGTGGTCGGCCAGGGCTCGCGCGGCGCGCTCGTCCGACATCAGCTCGCGCATCATCCGGCGCATCTCGCCGCCGTCCCTGGCCATCAGGTAATCGCGTCCCGCCGTGAA
This sequence comes from Gemmatimonadales bacterium, assembly GCA_013820855.1. GTDB lineage: Bacteria > Gemmatimonadota > Gemmatimonadetes > Gemmatimonadales > GWC2-71-9 > CAVVWJ01. The sequence continues at coordinate 18,017 of JACDHV010000010.1, forward strand.
GAGTCCCTCGGCATCGTCCCACGGCGCCGAGAGCAGCGGCATGCCGCAGGCGAGCGCCTCGAAGACCCGGATGGTAGGGATGCCGGGCAGGGCCTCCACGTACGGGCGGCGGGGGATGTGGACCGTCGCCCGGAACCGGGCGAACACCGCCGGCACGTTGAAGTTCGGGGTCCATCCGGAGTATTCCACGCCGGCGCGCTCCAGCCGCTCCACCGCGGCCGCTGGGTACCGAACACCGTGCATCCGGATTCGCAGCCCGAGCGAGGCGGCGGGCTCGAGCAGGAACTCCTCGAGCTCAGTGGTGCGCTCGTCGTCCCCCCAGTTGCCGATCCACACGAGGTCGCCGTCGAGCCGCCTGGACTCAATGGGGCGGAAGACGCGGTGATCCGCCGCTTCGTGCCAGGTCCACGCCCGCTTCGTCCACCCCATCTCCACGTACCTTCGGCGGATGACATCTCCGAACGCGAGCACGCCGTCGTAGTGCTCGAGCTCGTACGCTTCCATCTCCTCAGGCCGGCTCACGGAGCGGTGGTGCGTATCGTGAAAGAACAGCCGGTACCCACCCGACACCGCTCGGTGCCGCCCGATGGCGGCGACGAGCGCGGGGTCGTTCCATTCGTGCACCAGCACCACGTCCGTCCCCGCGAGCAGGCGGTCGAGATCCAGCTCGTCCGGCCCGTACCGCACACTGGTGAGGGTGGGGTAGGCCCGGTGGAAGCGATCGATGGCCGTGGGCCCCGCCTCCGCGAGGAGATTTGCGCGGCTCCAGGAGTCGCGGGGCTCCAGGATGACGACACGGTGACCGCGTGCCAGCAGCTCCGTCGCGACGCCCCGCAGGAAGTGCGCGTTGCCGTGATTCCAGTCGGAGACGAGCGTGTGATAGAACATCACGAAGCGCATGCCGTGGCCCCCCGTCGGTTGAGAAGGGCGGCGTACACCTCGAGGTAGTCGAGCGCCATCCGGCGCGCGGAGAACTCCAGCGCCCGCCTCCGGGCCCGCATGGCGAGCGTTTGCCTGAGCCCCGCGTCCTCGATTAGCGATGTCAACGCGATGCCGAGCAGGTCGGTGTCGTCGGGCGGAATGAAGACTGCAACGCCGTCCCAGTGCTCCCGCAGACTCGGAATGTCGCCGAGCACGAGCGCGCATCCAGCCAGGGCCGCTTCCAGCACCGAGAGGCCGAAGGGCTCGTACCTGGCGGGCAGAGCGAACACCGCGGCGCGCGACAGCCACGGAATCATGTCGGCCGATTCCAGCTGGCCGAGCAGCCTCAGGTTCTCGAAGGACGTCGCCTCGGTTGCGTCGGGAGATTCGCACGGTCCGGCGGCGTACGCGGGCCAGGCCAGCCCGCCGGCCGCACGGTCGAGCGCTTCGGCGTTTTTGGCCCGGTCCCACAGCCGCCCCGCCATGAAGACGAAACCCTGCTTGACGCCGGGCTGTATGCCCGTCGGGTCGAGGCCGTTGGGAATAACCCGGCCCCCCCGCAGCCAGTAGTGCCGACCGAGACTCTCGAGCATGGCGCGTGATGGCGCCACGACGGCATCCGCCGCCACCAGGCCGGCACACATGGCCTCGCGGTATCGCATCCAGGCGGGCGGCGCCGGCTCGCCCAGCACCGACTCCCACCAGGACAGCACGCAGGAGTGACCCACCGCGACGGTGGGAGCGCCCCACGAATACGCCGCGAAGGCGGGCTCGCTGAGGTGGATCAGGTCCGCTCCGATTTCGTCCCCGAGCTCCGCCAGCCAGCATGCGGCCATCTCCACGTCGTCCCACGGCTCCCGCATCCAGGGCAGGCGGCACGGTCGGGTGCACAGCGCCACCCCCCGGCGCTCCGCCGCCTCCCGCTGTGGCCCGGATGGTTCCTGGCCCAGGGCCGCCACTGTGACTGCCACGCCTTCCCGGCCGAGGGCCGCCGCCAGCTCCATCGTGTAAGTCCACACTCCGCCCACGGTGTCCGTGGTGAGCAGCACGTGGTTGGGCATACCGGGTGGCGGACGCATTCCCGGCCTCATGCCAGGGCGAGGCGTTGGGCCGGCGTGCGGCGTCCGTAGATGGCGTCTATCACCTCCGCCGTGGTGACGAAACGCTCGGCGGCCGGATCGAACCGACAGCCTTCCGAGACGCGCCGCGCCCATTCCACGATGGGTCGGCCACCCCAGTCGTCGGGCGGCTCCGCCAGAATCTCCCGGCCGGTGCCAACGCAATGCTCGGCGGCGAAGTCGTAGAACGATCCGTTGAGGTTGCGCAGCAGGACACCGCCTTCGGTGCCGTAGACCGCGGCCTCGATGACCGCCTCACGCCCGGCGGAAAGCCTCCAGGAGCACGCCAGCCGAACGGCGGCGCCGCCCTCCAGGTCGAGGGTGGCGATCGCATAGTCTTCCACGGCGCGCGGATGACTGGGAAGCGGCTCGCCGCCCGCGAAGAGCCGGCTGTCCACCCGCTCGATGCGCGGGTCGCCCAGCAGCCAGAGGGCGAGGTCCACGAGGTGGATGCCGAGATCCATCACGCAGCCGCCCCCCGAGCGCCGGCGATCGTAAAACCAGTCCTTGTCCGGTCCATACGCGTTGTGGAAGACGAGGTCGGCGGCGTAGATCCGTCCCAGCGCTCCGGAATTGCACCGCTCGCGCATGCGCCGGACCCCTTCGAGGCCGCGGTAACTGAGATCCACGCCCAGCAGGCGATCCGCGTCGCGCGCCGCCGCCACCACCAGCCCCGCCTCGGCGGCGCTGCGCGCCAGCGGCTTCTGGCAGAAGACAGCAAGTCCTCGCTCGAGCGCGGCGACCGCCTGGGCGGCGTGCATCGCGCTCGGCGTCGCGATGGCCACGCCATCCAGCCGCTCGGCGAGGAGCTCCTCGTACGTCGCGCACAGCTTCGCGCCGGGGGCCACGCTCCGCGCCGCCTCCGCATCGGTGCGCGAGGGGTCGGCGATCGCCACGATCTCGGCGACACCACTGCGAGCCACCGCCTCGAGGCGGTGGCGTCCGATCCAGCCCACACCCAGGAATCCGAGTCTCATGTCACCACCAGCGCTTTCATGAACCCCTCGGGGCGTGTCCGCATCGCTTCCATCGCGGCGCCCAGGTCGTCGAGCGGAAACCGGTGGGTGAAGAGCGAAAACGGGTCGAGGCGCCCCTCGGCGATCGCCGCGACTGCTTCCCGCATACCCTGCACGTACACCGCCGGGTCGCGCTCATGGGCGTTCACGACGTCGAGGCCGCGCCAGTTCCAGAGCTGCATGTCCACCGTGCGCGGCCCGTCCTGGTGGTATCCCGCGATCACCAGGCGGCCGCGCACCCGGGTCAGTTTTCCGGCCAGGTCGAGTGACTCCTGAAGGCCGACCACTTCGAGCACCCGGTCGGCGCCCTCCCCGTCGGTCAGTTGGTGGATCCGGTTCACTATGGGGCCGTGATCCCCGAGAGCGATCGTGACATCCGCGCCGAGCGCCTCCGCCATGGCAAGGGCATAGGGACGGCGGGAGATCGCGATGACCCGCGCGCCGGCGGACGCGGCGAGCCCGATGAGGAGCGCCCCGAGAAATCCGACCCCGACCACCACGACCGCCTGGCCGCGACGAACCTCAGCCCGGCGGAAGGCGTTCATCGCGCACGCCAGCGGCTCGCCGGGGAAGGGACGCCCCGCCAGGCGCGGCGGCAGCGCGACTGCGCTGTCCGCGGAGACCAGGTCGTACTCTGCGAACGCACGGGTTGAGAGCGTGGCCACCCGGTCGCCCGGAGCGAGTCCCGTCACGCCCTCCCCGACCGCATCGACCACTCCCCACCCCTCGTGACCCGGCGCGCCGGGCTCCCCGGGATACGAGAACCAGGAGCGTCCCTCCCAGAAAGGGAGGTTGGAGCCGCAGACACCACAGCCTTCCAGCCGCACCCGGATCTCGCCGCCGCCCGGATCGGGGATAGGGACGCGCTCGAGCCGGGCGGTCTTGGGGCCGGCGATCACGGCGCTCCGCATGGTCGCGACGCGCACGCCTTCAGGGGCCGGATCAGCGACCGGCACCGGCCGCCGCCCTCACGCTTCTGGCCCCTCGCCGATCGTGACCCAGCCACTTGGCCAGGCGCTCGAGACCGCGCTGCACCTCGGTTCCCGGACGCCAGCCGGTGGAGCGCTCGAACTGGCTCGTGTCGGAGACGTAGTACTTCTGATCTCCCGGCCTCCACGCGTCGTACCGCACTGCTGGCCGGCGTCCCGTGATCTCCGCGATCAGGTCCAGCAGCTCCAGCAGACTGATCGCGTTCCCGGGGCCGCCACCGATGTTGAAGGCCTGCCCCGCCGCCGTGCTCATCTGTCCCAGCGCGAGCAGGAAGGCCTCCATGAGATCGCCGACGTACAGTACGTCGCGGACCTGGCGGCCGTCGCCATAGACGGTGATCGGGCGCCCCCGCATCGCCTGGATCAGGAAGTGCGCGACCCACCCCTGATCCTCCGTGCCGAACTGATGAGGACCGTAGATGCAGCTCATGCGGAACACGATCGTGGGGAGCCCGTAGGTGCGGGCGTAGTCGCGGACGTACTGGTCGGCGGCGCCCTTGGAGCAGCCGTACGGGCTGTGAAAGTCGAGAGCCTGCTGCTCGCTGATGCCGCCGCCGGCTCCCTCGGCCGCGGGGTCGTATCGCCGGGTCAGCCGCCGCAGCGGGAGATCGTCGAGCGCCCCGTACACCTTGTTGGTCGAGGTGAACACGAGTGGCGGAGGAGCCGAGCGCGCGCGGATGGCTTCGAGGACGTTCAGGGTACCGCCCGCATTCACCTCGAAGTCGTCCCTGGGGTCGCTCAGGCTCGTGGTCACGGCCACCTGCGCCGCGAAATGGAACACCGCGTCCGCCTGCGCCACCGCGCGCCGGACCAGTCCCCGGTCGCGCACGTCACCGATCTCCACCCCCACGCGTGAGCCGAAGGTGTCCCGCAGCCAGCGCAGGTTCTCCTCGACGCCGGAGCGGGCGAGGCTGTCCAGGACCAGAACGTCCCGGCCGTCGCGCAGAAGGCGGGCCGCGAGGTTGGTGCCGACGAAGCCGGCGCCGCCGGTGATAAGCACGGTCATACGGTCAGTCCGCGCGCGGCCAGCTCGGCCCGCGCCTCGTCGACTCGGTCGGTCGCCACCTGCCGCTCCAGCCACGCCGCCAGCTCCGCCAGCCCGTCCTCCAGTGCGACCCGCGGCTCGAAGCCGAGGATTTCCCGGGCGTGAGCCACGTCGGCGAAGCAATGGCGAATGTCGCCGACGCGATAGGTGCCGGTGATCTCCGGTTGCAGGTCCTCCCGCTCCAGGATTCGGGCGAGCCGCTGTGCGATCTCGGCGATCGTGTAGGACTTGCCGCTTCCGACGTTGAACACCTGTCCCGCCGACGCCGGCTGGTGCATCGCGAGCTGGCAGGCGTGGGCCACGTCCGAGACGTGAACGAAATCCCGCCGCTGCTTGCCGTCCTCGAACACCGCGGGGCGCCTTCCATTGAGAATGCGCGAGGCGAAGATCGCCAGCACGCCGGTGTAGGGGTTGGAGAGCGCCTGCCGCGTGCCGAAAACGTTGAAGAACCGGAGCGCCGTGGTCGGAATGCCGTAGGCCGCCCCGACCAGCAGGCACATGCGCTCCTGATCGAACTTCGAAAGCGCGTAGATCGAGGCGAGCGACGGCGGCTTTCCTTCCGGGGTCGGCACGGGAGTGACGGCCTCGCCGTCCGAGCTGCGGGGCTCCCAATCCCCGGCCTCAAGTCGAGACCGGTCCCGCTCGGCGACTTCCACCGGGCGGCCACGAGGATCGCGGTACAGTCCCTCGCCGTACACGCTCATGCTCGACGCCACGACGAGCCGCTCCACCGGGCGCTCTGCCAGCGCCTCGAGGAGCACGGCGGTGCCGCGGTTGTTCACGTCGGTGTAATGAGCGATCTCATACATGCTCTGGCCGACCCCGACGGCGGCTGCCAGGTGCACCACCAGGTCCACACCCTTGAGCGCGCGGTCCACGGCATCCCGGTCCCGGACGTCGCCGACCGTCAGCTCCACCTCGTCGCTCAGGTAGTCCGGCGGGGTGTTGCCGTCCCCATGAACCTGGGGCGACAAATTGTCGAGGGCGCGGACCCGGTCGCCGGCCGTGAGCAGCGCATCGGCCAGATGCGAGCCGATGAACCCTGCGCCGCCCGTGATCAGAATCTTCCTGCTCATGCGCGATGCTCCTGGCTCCGGTTCATGCCCGCAGCCGAGCGGTTGGACTTGACGGTCTTGATGGGATCGTACTGGTAGTGAATGGGTGAGGCGGGGCAGGCCAGGTTGTAGATCTGCTCCACGGAAAGCAGCGGCGGCTCGCACACGTCGTGGCGCAGCAGCTCGAGCCGGCTGGAGTCCAGCAGATGGCGGACGTTCTCGCGCCGTCCGGTGAAGAAGTTATCGAGACAGATGACTTCGTGACCTTGGCCTACAAGACGTTCGCACAGATGCGAGCCGAGGAAGCCGGCTCCGCCCGTGACCAGCACCTTCATGCGTACTCTGCCTGCTCAGGTATTGAAGACGGCCCGCGCCATCGACGCGTGAGTTCCCTGTGCAGTTTCAGCGTTCAGCAGCTACATGTCTGTGAGCGGTCTCACCCCATGTGCATATTCGGGCAGACTGTAGGCAGAATTGCCTCTATCAGCCGGCCCTTGCCACGCGGTCCGCCGAGCTTGGTGAGTACGTGCTGCGTGTGGTGCCGCGCGCGGTGCCTCGGCCAACCCGCGTCGCCGCGCCCGGAGCTCGTCCAGCGACCGGCGGATCTGTCGCAGCAGTGCCGATCGGTCGCGCTCCAGCACCGTGGCCGTATCCCGCAGTGCGGCGAGGCGTTCTTTGAGTTCCGTGGCTACCTTACTGCCCATGCAGATGTCCAATCTCTGGTCACTCCGGCGGCGTCTGGCCGGGCGCGGTCTTACGCCGGCCTCCGCCGTTCCGGAATCTAGCGGGGGCCGGACCGAGGAGGCATGCATCCGCCCGGCGCGCCTGGTGGAGGACACCTCGCTCCGATGCCACCCCGTCGGAGCGGCTGAAGCGTGGCCGGAGCCTCTCGCGTTCCTGGACGGCATTCAGCGCCTGCATCTCGTCGCCTACGCCGGAGCGGCTCCCATTTACATCGCCGCAATCGCCGCCGCCGTTCGGGAGCGGCGCGGAGCGCGTCTCCTCACGATTCTGGAAGACCGCCGCCGCCTCGCGATCGCGCGCCCGCGCGCCCTGGCCGCCGCGGGTGACGCCCTCGACGGGTACGCGACGCTGGCGCTACCGGAGGACGAGCCGGCGCATCCCGTCCGCGATCTCACGCAGGCGTCCCGGGCGCTCGATCGGGCGCGGGGCCGGCTGGAGCTCGACCTGGGGCGCCGCTTCAGGGTCGCGCACGACGGCTGGCTCCTGGTGGACGGTTCGTTGGCGGAAAGTCCCGAGTGGGCCGCGGATTCGCGCACGCTCGGCGTCTCCAAGAGTCATGCGACCTTGCCCTTCGCGGACGCCGACCTGGACCTGTATCTCCGTCTTCCTCCGGGACATCGCACCTCCGTCTTCGCTCCCCAGACCCGAAGTGTGGCCCCGGTGCACGCCTGGGCGCTGCGGCTCTGGGAGTGGGAGGCGAAAGACCTGTTCCACGGCCTCGTGCGAATCGAGGTGTCACCGGCGAACGGCGTTCCGGCCACGGCGGATCTCCTCTCGCGCCGTCTGCTCGCCGAGCGAGCGCCGATCAGCACTCCGGATCCGCGATGGGACCGCCTGCTCTACGGTATCCATTCCGTCGAGCAGTACCTTCATGCCCGCGCGGGGGCGCTCGCGTGATGGCGCGCGCGTTGGCCGCCCTCGCGGGCCGTGAGTTCGACGTGCTCGTGGTGGGCGGCGGCATCACCGGCGCCATTACCGCGTGGGATGCGGCGCAGCGGGGCCTTTCCGTCGCGTTGCTCGAGCGGGGGGATTTCGGCGGGGCCACGTCGGCCGAATCCTTGAAGGTAGTCCACGGCGGTGTTCGCTATCTGCAGCACCTCGACATCGTGCGAGTCCGGGAGTCGAGCCGGGAGCGCCGCGCGCTCCTGCGAATGGCGCCGCACCTCGTGCATCCGATGCCGTTCGTCGTGCCGACCTACGGGCACGGGATGCGCGGGCCCGAAATCCTCGGCGCGGCGTTCATCCTTCTCAATGGGCTCACCGCCGACCGGAACCGGGGCCTCACCGACCCGGCACGGCGGGTACCCGCGGCCCGCATCGTTTCCCGGGCTCGGGTGCTGGAGTGGTTCCCCAACATCAACCAGGAAGGACTGACGGGGGCCGGCGTATTCTACGACGGGCAGATGTTCAACCCGCCGCGGCTGGTCTGGGCCATGGTCCGGACGGCTGCGCGGGCAGGCGCGGCGGTCGCCAACTACTGCGACGTGACCGCGTTCATGCTGCAGGGAGGCCGGGTCACGGGCGTGCGGGCGGAAGATCGGCTGGGTGGAGACAAGTTCGAGGTTCGCGCCCGCACCGTCATCAACGCCGCGGGCCCATATGCCGAGGCGCTGCTCGTGCGCTCGGGAGTGCGGGCGGAACGGAGCGTTCCATTCTCCAGGGACATGGCGCTCGTCCTCAAGCGGCAGCTGGTGAACGGCCGGGCCCTCGCGCTCCAGACGCGGTACCGAGACCCGTCCGCCGTGCTGACCCGGGGTGCCCGGCATCTCTTTCTCGTCCCATGGCGGGGCAAGACGCTGGTGGGCGTGAACAGCCTGGTCTGGCGGGACGAGCCCGACAATCTCCGGGTTACCGAGGCCGAAGTCTCCGCCTTCGTTGCCGAGATTGCCGAAGCCGATCCCAGGCTCGGCCTGACCATGGACGACGTGGGGCTGGTGATGGCGGGGCTGCTCCCGGTCGAGAAGGGCGACGAGCAGACCGGCGACGTGAGCTTCGGCAAGCGGCCGCTCGTGGTGGACAACGCCAAGACGGACGGCGTACAGGGACTCGTCTCCGCGATCTCCAACCGGTATACAGTGGCCCGCGGCGTGGCGGAGCTGGCCGTTGATCTGGTGTATCGGAAGCTTGGCCGGGAGGTCCGCGCGTGTCGGACCGAGATCACCCGCATCCACGGCGCGGATTTTTTCCGGTTCGCCGATCTCGTGCGCGAGGTCGCCGATGCCCTGCCGCCGGCCGTGGACCGCTCCATGGCCGACCGGCTGGCCCGGGATCACGGCTCGGCCTACAGTGAGGTTCTGCGGCTGGCCCGCGAGCGGCCGGAGCTGGGCGTACCCGTCGGCGGCACCGGTATTCTCCGCGCCGAGGTGGTGCACGCCGCCCGCAGCGAGATGGTCTGCAAGCTTTCCGACGCCGTGTTCGGTCGCACCGGCATCGCCACCGTGGGCGATCCGGGCGCGGCGGAGCTCGAGGAGTGCGCCGACCTGGTCGCAGCGCAGCTGGGATGGGACGCGGCCCGGCGGGCGAGCGAGCTGCGCGAGGTGCGCGATCGCATTCCATTCCGCCGCCGCTGAGCGGACCCATCCCATGACCGCACCGCCAGTCGGCCGGGTCGTCGCCACCGAGCTCAAGCCCTCCACGCCGCACCAGTTCCATTTCTGGACCGCACGCGAGTCGGCCATCGGCATCGGCGCCATCGTGCGGGTGCAGGAGGCCGGGCGGACGGTGTACGGTGTCGTCACCGACGGGTTCGCGTATTCCGATCTGGTGACGCCCATGCATGCGGTGCTCGGGGCCGATGGGGATCCCGTCGCGGCCGGGCAGGAGCCCACCGCACGTGCGGAGATCCGGCTCTTCACCGCGGCGGTGCTGCGCCAGATGCCGGAGGAGCCGCTCCAGCCGGTGCCGCTCGGCCCGGTCTGGCTGGCCGATGACGCCGACGTGCTGCTCGCCCTTCGGATGGACAGCTACACCGGTGGCGAGCGGTCGAGCGGCGTGCCCGTCGGGCTCTACGCCGCCGGCGGTCTCGAGTCGCCGGTGTATCTGGACTGTGACTTCCTGCTCGGCCCCGAGGCGGCTCACCTCAACATCACCGGGGTGTCCGGACTCGCCACCAAGACCAGCGCGGTCGAGTTCCTCCTGACGAGCATCTTCCAGACCTTTCCGCCACACAAGGGCTCCGTGGCCGCGCTCTGCTTCAATGTGAAGGGCCCCGATCTCTGCTTCCTCGACCGGCCTGCGTCGCTGTCACCGGAAGATTGCCGGATCTATGCCCGGCTCGGACTTCGCCCGGAACCGTTTCCGGACGTGCACTATTACGCGCCGCTGCGACCGGACGGCGTGAATCTCAACACGCTCCGCACCAATGAGGCGCTCGCCGCGAACACCGAGCCGCTGATCTGGGGCCTGCGCGAGGTGCTCGACTACGCCGAGGTGGTGCTCAACCGCGACGATATCGACGCCAAAGCCGACGCGTTCATCGACTTCCTGGCGGAGCGCGTCGTCGGCCGCGAGTACCAGGACGACATGCTGCGGGGCCGCGCCTTTCAGGTGCAGAGCTTCGCCGATCTCGAGGAGTTCTTCCGCGCCATCTTCGACTTCATGGAGGTGCTCGGGAAGGGGGGCGAGGTCTGGAAGACCCACCACCTCGCCACCATCCGGAAAGTGCGGAACCGGCTGAGCAACATCTCGACTCGGTCGAAGGGGCTCGTGACCGACGACGGCGCCGCCAACGATCTGCCCTGGGGGAGCTTCGCGGACCGGAGCGTCCACGTGGTCGACGTCGCGGGCCTCGATCCGCTGGCCCAGGACCTCGTCTTCGCGCGAATCGTCTCCAAGCTGCGCGAGCATCTGGAGCGGCGCGACCTCGGCGTGGACCACGTCGTCGTCTTCGTGGACGAGCTCAACAAGTATGCCCCCGGAGACGGACCCGAGACCTACGTGCGGAAGATGCTCCTCGACCTCTCGGAACGGGGTCGCTATCTGGGCCTGGTGCTGTTCTCCGCGCAGCAGTTCAGGTCGCAGGTGCAGCGCAGGGTCGTGGGCAACGCGGGCACCGGCGTGTACGGGCGGATGGACGCCGACGAGCTGGCGACCCCCGGCTACGCGACCCTGTCTCCCGCCACCAAGATCAAGCTGGCCACGCTGCCCAAGGGCGAGCTCATGGTGCGCCACCCGCACTTCACCCAGCCGATCTTCGTGAAGTTTCCCCGCCCGCCGGTCCTCGGCGGCCGCGAGGGCATCGAGCGCTATCCTCCCTCGGGTGACGTTTCCTTCACCGAGGCCGTCGCGCGGCGCCTCCGATCGCTCGACCGGCGGATCTCGCCCGATTCGGTGTATGCGGCGATCGACGGGCGCCGCGAGGAGGACGTCCGGCGCGCCCTCTCCGCCACCCGTCGCGAGCGGCCGGTGGATCCCTTCACCTACTTCGTGGCCTGTCTCGGCAAGCGTGTGGCCGCCGAGGTCGTGGTCCCCCGCCGCGGCATCCCCGCCGTCCGGCGAGGCGACGACGGTTACGGCGCTTGATAAATCGCGGTCTCACATGACATTTCCAGTGTGAGACTGGCTCACCTCGCCGATCCCCACCTGGGAGTTCGGCAGTACCATCGTCAGACGCCGTCCGGCATCAACCAGCGGGAAGCGGACGTGGCCCGCGCCTTTCGGCTGGCCGTGGACGGGGTCATCGCGGCGCGCCCCGACGCGGTCGTCGTCGCGGGCGACCTCTTTCATTCCGTCCGGCCCACCAACGCCGCCATCCTTTTCGCGTTCAAGCAATTCCAGCGGCTGCGCGAATCGCTGCCCAGCGCGCCGATCGTGCTGGTCGCCGGCAACCACGACACCCCCCGCTCGGCCGAGACCGGCTCCATCCTTCGCCTGTTCGAGGAGCTCGGCGTGGACGTCGCGGTGGACGAGGCGCGGCGCCTCGAATACCCTGCGCTCGATCTCTCGGTCCTGGCCGTGCCGCACCACGCGCTCGTCGCCGCCGAACGCCCCGAGCTCCGCCCGGATGGCGCCGCCCGCCACCGCGTGATGGTGCTGCATGGTGAGATCGAAGGCGTGCTCCCCACCCAGCGGCACACCGTCGAGTACGGGGGCGCGCTGGTCGGGCTCCGCGAGCTGGGCATCGAGGTATGGACCTACGTCGCGCTGGGGCATTATCACGTGCAGCACAAGGTGGCGCCGAACGCCTGGTACTCGGGCTCCCTCGAGTACGTCGGAACCAATCTCTGGGGCGAACTGGCCGACGAAGCGGAGCAGGGGATCCGCGGCAAGGGATGGCTCCTGGCCGATCTCCAGCGCGCGACGGTCACCCGGAAGCCCGTGCCCGCCTCCCGGCCCATCATCGACCTCGATCCCGTGCACGGTGAAGGCCTGGGGCCCGAGGTGCTGAACAAGATGATCCAGGAGCGGCTCCGTGCCTTACCCGGCGGGGTGGCCGACCACATCGTGAGACTCCGGGTCTACGACGTGCCGCGTCACGTCGCGCGCGAGCTCGATCATGCGTCGATCCGCGCCTACAAGGCCGAGGCGCTGCACCTCAATCTCGACGTTCGCCGCCCGGAGGTCCGCCGCACGGTCGGGGTCGGCGCGCCGGGCAGACGGCAGACGCTCCCCGAGCTGGTTCGTACCTACCTCGCCAACCGGCCGCTTCCGGCCGAGCTGGACCGCGAGTCGTTCGTCCGCGTCGGCGGGGAGCTGATGGACGCGGTCGAGCGCGACTTGGCCGGCGCCTGATGCAGATCGACCGGATCCACCTGCGCAATTTCCGGCAGCACGAGGATACCGAGCTGGAGTTCGGCGCGGGCCTCACAGGCATCATCGGTCCGAACGGGGCGGGGAAGACCACGATTCTCGAGGCGATCGCGTGGGCGATGTACGGCATGCCCGCCGCGCGAGGCAGCCGCGACACGATCCGCCGGCGCGGGGCCGGCCCGCGGGACAAGGTCGAGGTCGAGCTGGAGTTCACCCTCGGTGCGCACCACTTCCGCATCGTGCGCGCGCTCGGCGGGGCCCAGCTCTACCAGGACGGCGACACCTCGCCCATCGCGAACAGCCTGGCCTCCGTCACCGAGCGCGTCACCCGCCTGCTGGGCATGTCGCGCGAGGAGTTCTTCAACACGTACTTCACGGGCCAGAAGGAGCTCGCGGTGATGGCGGCGATGAGCGCGCCGGAGCGGGCGCAGTTCCTCTCCCGCGTGCTCGGGTACGATCGGATCCGGTCCGCGCAGGACCGGCTCAAGGAGAAGCGCGCCGCGCTGCGCGCGCGCCTGGAGGCCCTCCGCGCGAGTCTGGGCGATCCGGCGGAGCTCGACCAAGGTGAGGCGCGTGCCAGGGACCGCGTCGGGGCGGCGG
>JACDHV010000151.1 GCA_013820855.1 Gemmatimonadales bacterium
CCTTCCATCAAGGCCGCCGTGGCCGCCGGCATTCCGGCGATCTCCGTCAACTCCGGCGACGCCGTGTGGGAGCGACTCGGATTTCTGGGCCACATCGGCCAGACCGAATACGAGTCGGGTCGCGCGGCCGGTGAACGGCTGGCCGCCGGTGGCGCCAGGCGGGTGCTCTGCGTCAACCACGAGATTGGCAACGTCTCCCTCGACACCAGGTGCCGGGGACTGGCCGATGGGCTCGCCAAAGGCGGCGGGGCGATGCAGGTCCTCGGCGTGAGTCTCGCCGATCCCGAGGACGCGAGCCAGCGGATCAGGGGCGCGCTCGCCCGCGACGCGGCGGTGGACGGCATGCTGATGCTGGGCCCCGGCGGCGCGGCGCCCGCCCTGGCCGCACTGCGGGAGACGGGGCGACTCGGCCGGATCGCCGTGGGCACCTTCGACCTGACCCCCGAGGTGCTGGCCGCCGTGCGCGACGGCCAGCTGCTCTTCGCCATAGACCAGCAGCCCTACCTCCAGGGCTACCTGGCCGTCGTCCTCCTCACCAAGTACCTCGAGACCAGGGCGATGCCGGGGGGCGGGCAGATCATCCGCACCGGTCCGAGCTTCGTGACGAAGGAGAATGCCGCCGACGTCATCGCGCTCGCGGAGCGGGGCATCCGGTGAGACTCGGGAGCCCATGAGCGCCGGTACCCGGACCAGGGACGTGCCTGCCGTGGGCGCGGAGGCGCCGGCAGGGCCCGGACTCCCAACTCGGCGGGGCGGACTTCGGCGTCTGCTGTCGCGTCCCGAGATGGGAGCCGCGCTGGGGGCGCTGCTGATCTGGCTGGTGTTCGCCGTGGTGGCGGGCCCGCCGTTCCGCAGCCTCGAGGGAACGGCTGCCGTCCTCAACGCCGCGGCTCCACTGGGTATTCTCGCGGTCGCGGTGGCGCTGCTGATGGTCGCCGGCGAGTTCGACCTCTCGGTCGGCTCGATCATCGGGTTCGCCGGCATGACGATCATGGTGCTCACGCGTCATTACGACTGGCCGCTCTGGCCGGCGATCGCCGTGACCCTGCTGCTCGGTCTGGCGATCGGTCTCAGCAACGGCTATCTGGTCGTCCGCACCCGGCTGCCCTCGTTCATCGTCACGCTCGGAACGCTCTTCGCCCTTCGGGGGCTCTCCATTGCCGTGAGCCGGGCGCTGACCCGCCGGACGCAGCTGGGCGGACTCGACGAGGTGTCCGGCTACGCGCCGGCGCAGGTGCTCTTCGGCAGCGAGATACTCGGGCCGTTCCGGGTCTCGATCGTCTGGTGGCTCGGGCTCGCCGCCGTGGCGACCTGGGTGCTGATTCGAACCCGCTTCGGCAACTGGATCTTCGCCGCGGGCGGAGCACCCGAGGCCGCGCGCAAGATGGGCGTGCCGGTGGCGCGGGTGAAGATCGCCCTCTTCATGACCACCGCGACGGCCGCGTGCCTGGTCGCCGTCATCCAGGCCGTGCGCTTCACCGGGGCCGACGCGCTGCGAGGCGAGCAGCAGGAGTTCCGCGCGATCATCGCCGTCGTGATCGGGGGCACGCTCCTCACCGGCGGCTACGGCTCGGCGATCGGCGCGGTGCTCGGCGCCCTCATCTTCGGCATGGTGCAGCAGGGAATCGTGATCACCGGGGTGGACGCCGACTGGTTCCAGGTCTTCCTCGGCGTCATGCTCGTGGCCGCGGTCATCTTCAATGAGTATATCCGCCGGCGCGCTTCGGAGGCACGATGAGCGAGCCGATTCTCCGGGTGGAGCGGGTGTCCAAGCGCTTCGGCAACGTGGTCGCCCTCCGCGACGTGTCGCTCTCGGTGCCCGCCGGACAGGTCACCTGCCTCCTCGGCGACAACGGGGCGGGGAAGTCCACCCTGATCCAGATCCTGGCGGGCGTGCACCGGCCGACCGATGGCCGGTACCTCGTGGACGGTGCGCCGGCAGATTTCGCCTCGCCGCGGGACGCGCTCACCCGCGGCATCGCGACGGTCTATCAGGACCTGGCGATGATTCCCCTCCTCAGCATCTGGCGGAACTTCTTTCTCGGCGCAGAACCCTGCGTGGGATCGGGTCCGCTGCGGCGGATCGACATCGCTCGCTGCGAGCGCGTGGTACGGGAGGAGATGAGCCGGCTGGGCGTGCAGGTACGCGATCCGGCGCAGCCGGTGGGCACGCTGTCCGGCGGCGAGCGGCAGGCGGTCGCGATCGCCCGGGCGATTCACTTCGGCGCCCGTGTGCTCATCCTCGACGAGCCGACGGCGGCGCTGGGTGTCAAGCAGGCCGGGGTCGTGCTCCGCTACATCGCCAAGGCGCGCGCGCGCGGCGTGGGGGTCGTCTTCATCACCCACAACCCGCACCACGCGTATCCGGTGGGCGACCGCTTCGTAATTCTGCGGCGTGGCGAGGTGCAGGGCGACTATGGCAGACACGAGATCACTCTCGAGGAGCTGGTCGGCATGATGGCGGGCGGTGAGGAGCTGGAGCGGCTCGCCCACGAGCTGGGCCGGCCGGCGAGCGCACAAGGAGCCGCCGGATGACGGGCCCCGCCTTCGACGTGCTGACCATGGGCCGGGTGAGCGTGGACCTCTACCCCGAGCAGAGCGGCGCCACGCTCGCGGAGGTGCGCAGCTTCGCCAAGTCCCTCGGCGGGAGCCCGACCAATGTGGCGGTGGCCGCGGCGCGCCTCGGCCGCTCGGCCGCCGTGATCACGCGGGTGGGCGCCGACGGGTTCGGGCCCCACGTGAGAGGGCCGAGGTCTATTCGTTCTACCCCGGGCGCAGCGGGAACATCTACTATCAGATGGCGCCCTACGTGCTGGCGGACGACGATCCTTCCGGCACCGGCCATGGGTCGCCCTGGGCGTACGACCAGCAGGTACCGCTGCTCTGGTTCGGGGGCCGGGTCGTTCCCGGCATCCGGCGAACCCCGGCGGCCGTGGCGGACATCGCTCCGACACTGGCGGCAATGCTTGGGCTGGCGGCTCCGGGCGGGTCGCGGGGAAGGGTGCTCTCGGAGATGCTCCGCTAGGCGGCCTCCACCACCATCGCGATGCCTTGCCCGACGCCGATGCACATCGTGGCGAGGCCGTAACGCCCTCCCGTGCGGCGCAGCGCGTGCACCAGCGTCGTGAGGATGCGCGCGCCGCTCGCGCCGAGGGGATGGCCCAGAGCGATCGCGCCGCCGTAGATGTTCACCCTGGCGGGGTTCAACTCGAGCTCCCGAATACACGCGATCGCCTGCGCGGCAAAGGCCTCGTTCATCTCGACGAGGTCCAGGTCGGCCGTCCGGATGCCGGCGCGGGCGAGAGCCTTCCGAGTAGCGGGCACGGGGCCGAGGCCCATGCAGCTGGGGTCCACGCCCGCGACCGCCGTGCTCAACACCCGCGCGAGCGGCGCGATCCCCAGCGATGTGGCCATCTGCGCGGACGAGACCGCCAGCATCGCGGCGCCGTCGTTGATGCCGCTGGAGGTTCCCGCGGTCACGGTGCCGTTCTGCTGAAAGGCTGGGGGGAGCGTCGCCAGGCGCTCGAGTGTGACGTCCCCCCGGGGAGCCTCGTCACGCGTCACGGTCTCGTTCCGCCCGTCGCGCCCAGTCACGATCGGCACGATCTCCTCATCGAAGGCATGCGCCGCGATCGCCTCCTGCGCGCGGCGCTGGCTCTCCACCGCGAACTCCTCCTGCTCGCGCCGGGCGATTCCGTGGCTGGTCGCCACTCGCTCCGCCGTCTGCCCAAGCGAGATCGTCCAGTCGGCCGGCAGTCGGGGGTTGGTGAACCGCCACCCCACGGTGCTGTCGGCGACGGCCGGAGGCGTCCGGTCCCAGGCACGACCCGGCTTCAGCATGACGTAGGGCGCCCGGGTCATGCTCTCCACGCCACCGGCGAGCATCAGCTCGCCTTCGGCCGAGTGGATGGCGTGGGCGGCGCTGGCCACCGCCTGAAGCCCAGATCCACACAGCCGGTTCACGGTCTGTCCGGGCACCTGCACCGGTAGCCCCGCGAGCAGCAGCGCCATCCGGGCGACGTTACGGTTGTCCTCCCCGGCCTGATTGACGCAGCCGAGCACGACATCATCGACCCGGTCGGGCGGGAGGCCGCCCCGGTCGAGAAGGGCACGAATGGCGGCCGCGGCCAGGTCGTCGGGCCGCACGTCCGCGAGCGCGCCGCCCGCGCGCCCGATGGGCGTGCGAACGGCGGCGAGGAGGTAGGCGTCAGTCACGGTGCCAGAACATATCCGGTGCGGGGAGGCCCTTCAAGCAGCGAAATTGCCGCGCCGGAGCCGCGTTGACGGGTTCGTATCGCACGGCTAAGTTGCGCCCTCGCAACGAGTCGGGACAGGTGGCCGAGTGGTTGAAGGCGCACGCCTGGAAAGCGTGTAAACGGCTCAAACCGTTTCGAGGGTTCGAATCCCTCCCTGTCCGTTGCACGCCGTTCCGCCACATACTTCCATCACGTCCTCCTATCGCAGGTGAGGCGCTCCCGGCGCTCCGAGACGGGGACGTCGTGACGCCGTATCGTCGGCCACCGGGCAATTCACCCAAGGGGCTCGCGATGTTCCGTTGGGGAAGGAAGGCGGCGGATCCGACCTCCGAGCCGGAGACCATCAGCCGATACCGCATCACCCGGCAGCTCGGCGAGGGTGGGATGGGCGTCGTCTAATGCCGCACACGACGACCGCCTCGACCGCTCGGTCGCCATCAAGCGCATCCGAGAGGCAGCGGACGACGCGGGCCTGAGGGAGCGCCTCCTCCGCGAGGCCCGCGCCGCCGCCAGCCTCAGCCATCCCAACGTGTGCCACGTCTACGAGCTGGCCGAGGAGGGGAGCGAGCTCTATCTCGTGATGGAGCTGCTCACCGGCGAGTCCCTCGCCGACCGTATCGCCCGAGAGCCCGTTCCGCTGGCCGAAGGGCTTCAGATCACCCTCGGCATCCTCGCCGCGCTCGAAGCTCTGCACGGGCGCGGCTTCGTGCATCGCGACCTCAAGCCGTCGAACGTGTTCCTCACCCCTCACGGGGTCAAGCTCCTCGACTTCGGCCTCGCGCGCCCGCTGGTGGAGCAGCCGGCGGCGAGCGCATACTCGGAGTGGGCCCGGGCTGACCTGGGGCGGGGAACCGCTTGGGGCCGGCGAGCGTATCCTTCAGATAGCGCCCAGATAGCGCCCAGATAGCGCCGCCGGCCAGCACGGGCAGGTCCTGCCGGCGCCGCGCCCCGTCCGAGGAGCAGCGATGCTGATTCGACGTCCTTCTCCTATCCACGCTTCGGAAATCACCGACGAGCGGCTCTACTGGGGCCGCCGCGAGTTCATCCAGACGGCGGCAGCCGGAGCCGCGGCCGCGGCCCTGCCGCTCGACCGCCTCGGCGGCCGACTCCTCTCCCGGTCCGACGAGGACAAGTTGACCCCGTGGGCAGACGTGACGGGCTACAACAACTTCTACGAGTTCGGCACCGACAAGTCCGACCCCGCCAAGTACGCCACGCGTCTCAAGACGCGTCCCTGGAAAATCGAGGTCTCGGGTGAGGTGGCTTGACCCGCCGACTGGGATGTCGACGATCTCCTCCGCGGATTCACTCCCCAGGAGCGAATCTATCGGCACCGGTGCGTCGAGGGGTGGTCCATGGTCGTCCCCTGGCTCGGGATTCCGCTGGTCGAGGTGATCGACGGGCTGCAGCCGACGGGCAAGGCCCGGTACGTCGAGTTCACCACCCTGCTCGACCCATCGCAGATGCCCGGGCAGCGGCAGCGGGTTCTCGATTGGCCGTATGTCGAGGGGCTCAGGATGGACGAGGCGCGTCATCCGCTGACGCTGCTGGTGACGGGGGTGTACGGCAAGGCGCTCCCCAATCAGAACGGGGCCCCGATCCGTCTCGTGATTCCGTGGAAGTATGGCTTCAAGGGCGGCAAGTCGATCGTGAAGATCAGGTTCACGGAAAAGCAGCCGCGCACCACCTGGAATCTGGCCGCGCCCAGCGAGTACGGCCTCTACGCCAACGTGAATCCGGAGGTGGATCACCCGCGCTGGAGCCAGGCGCGAGAGCGCCGGATCGGCGAGTTCTTCAAGCGGAAGACCTTGATGTTCAACGGCTACGCCCATGAGGTCGGGTCACTGTCCGCGGGACTGGACCTGCGGACGAACTACTGAGGGCGATGACGCGCGCCGCCCTCGTCACGCGAGTCGTCAAGCCGGCGCTCTACATCGCCGCCGTGCTGCCGCTCGCGTACATCGCGATCAGGCTGGGGGCGGGCCGGGTGGAGGGTGACAGGTCAAGTTCATCCAGCACGTCACCGGCGACACCGTGCTGGCGAGCTTGCTGCTGACGTTGAGCGTCACGCCCCTCCGGCGCCTCACCGGCTGGAACGAGGTGATCCGGGTTCGCCGGCTGCTCGGCCTCACCGCCTTCTGGTACGCGTCGCTTCACTTCCTCTCATACCTGGTGTTCGACCACGCCCTCTCCGTGCCGGACATCGCGGACGACATCGTGGAGCATCCCTGGGTGCTGGTCGGGTTCGCCGGCTTTCTCATGTTGGTTCCGCTGGCGATCACCTCGACCAAGGGCTGGGTTCGGTGGCTGGGGGGAAAGCGGTGGCAGCGGCTGCACCGGCTGGTGTACTTCGCCGCCGGTGCCGGAGTGCTCCACTACCTGTGGCTGGTAAAGAAGGACGTCACCGCTCCGGTGTACTGGGCGGCTGCCCTGGCGCTCCTGCTGGCGGTACGTCTGGTGAAACGCCCGGCCGGCCGTCTGGAGCCTCGCCCGCTTTCGCCAGAGGGGAGCGCTCGCTAACTTAGCCGGATGCTCCGGCTTCTCCGGCACTGCCGTCTCGCAGCGCTCACGCTCCTCCTGGCCGCCCCGGGCCTGGGAGGCACGTGGGTCTCGGTCGCGCATCCGTGCCCGGTGGACATGCATTGGCTGGTCGAGGCCCATGGAGATCACGGGGCGCAAGGTTCGCACGGCCATGGAGATGCGCCAGCCGATTCATCCGGTTCCTGCAACTGCGTGGGCGCATGCCAGAGTGGCACCGCCGCGCTCGTCACCCACTCCGGCAGTCCGACGGCGACGCTCGCCGCCCCCCGCTGGAGCACCTCGCCCTCTTCTCCGGAGAAGGACAGCCCGGCGCAGCCGCGGCTGCGCCGACACCCCCCAGCCACCGCTCCACCGCTCGCCTGAGCGCGCTTCGGCGCGCCAATCCGTCACCGGTCGGCGCACGCCGCGCCGGCCCTTCGGACACAGGCCTCGCCCTCGGGCGAACGGTGGAGGACCCAATGTTCAGCAGGCATGTAATTTTGCGTGGTGCGTTGCTGGCGACGTGCGCCTGCGCGGCGGCGACCGCGGTGCGCGCCCAGGATCTGCGCGGCAGCGTGGAGGGTGTCGTCCTGAGCGCCGACGGCGACCGGCCGGTCCCCGATGCCGCGGTCGGGATCGTCGGCCTCGGTAGCCACGTGAGCTCCGATTCCAGCGGTCGGTTCGTCCTCTCCGGCGTGAAGTTCGGCAGCCAACGCGTGGAGGTCCGTGCGGTCGGCTATCAGCCGAGCGCGCTCGCGGTCACCGTCGTGCCGGGCGAGGTCACCCGGGTCGAGCTCCGGCTCAAGTCGGCGGTCGTCAATCTGCCGGAGGTGATAGTCAGCAGCAGCCGGGAGGAGCAGCTGGCCTCGACCACTCCGGTGAGCGTCGGCGTGATCCGCGGCGATGAGATACGCGAGACGAGGGGCCATCATCCCGCCGAGATCGTGAACCGGACCCCCGGCGTTTACGTGAGCAACTTTGGCGGCGAGGGCCACGCCACCGCGATCCGGCAGCCGATCACCACCAAGGCGCTCTACGCCTATCTGGAAGACGGCGTCCCCGTCCGTTCGACCGGCTTCTTCAACCACAACGCACTCTACGAAATCAACATTCCGCAGGCCGGACGGCTGGAGATCATCAAGGGGCCGGGCACGGCGGTATACGGCAGTGACGCGGTGGGCGGCGTGGTGAACGCCTTCACCCGCGACCCCTCGCCCCGACCCGAGGCCGAGGTGTTCCTCGAAGGCGGCAGCACCACCTACCTACGCGGCCTCGGGTCGGCGAGCACGACGGCGGGACGCAGCGGCTTTCGGACGGACGTCAACGTCACCCGCGCCGACGGCTGGCGCGACGGCACGCCCTACAGCCGTCAGAGCGGGACGCTGCGGTGGGACTACGCGCTGGGCGATCGGAGCAGGCTCAAGACCGTGGCGTCCCTTTCCCACATCGATCAGCCGGGCGATGGCGGGGGCGACCTCACCGCCGAGGATTACGCGGGGCTTCCGTCCCGGAGTTACTCGCCGATCGCCTTCCGGCGGGTGATGGCCGCCCGGCTCTCGACCGAGCTCCAGGTGGTGGGCGAGAGCTCCTCCTTCGGCGCGACCCTCTACAGCCGGTACAACGAC
>JACDHV010000152.1 GCA_013820855.1 Gemmatimonadales bacterium
CGGGCATGCCGGACCCGAGCGCCTCCAGCGCCCCGGCGACCGCCTCGCCCAGCGGCTGGCGGTACATGGGCGTGAGGGGAGCGTCGGGCGGCCGTGGGGGCAGCGACGCCGACGCCAGGGTGCCGTCATCGGCCAACCAGGACGCCACGCTGGCCTCGGCGAAGTCGTGGTCGTCCCCGGCGATCCAGAAGATCGGCACGACGGTCCGGCCCCATTGCCGCTCGAGCACGCGGGCGAGAGCCGCGGTGGAGAGCGCCTTGTGGATCGTATACAGCGGGCCGGTGAACAGCCCGGGCTGCTGCCCGCTGGTGACGGCGAGCGCGCCCGGCTCGCGCAGCCGGGCAAGCGCGGCGTCGCTGGCGGCGGAGGGAACGAACGCGGGCTCCAGGGAGGGGTCCAGCCCACCCTCCCGGCCCGAGGGCAAGGTAAGCGGCGCGTCGAGCGGCGTGGAAACGAACCGGAAGCTCATGCGACGGATCCAACCAGGATGGTGCGGGGCGACCCGGGTCCCAGCGGTGCCGCGTCGTAGTCCCCGAAGCGGTGGCGCACCGCGACGCCCGCGTCGGCCATCATGGCGGTGATCTCGGCCGAGTCGAAGAGCCGGACGCGCTCGACGAACCTCTGGCGGCGCTGGGTGACGATCGTCTTGCACACGTAGCGGCCGTCCGGGGACACCGTGCGGGCCACGTCCACCTCTCCCCCCGCGACGGCCACCCGCTCCTGCGGTATCAGATGGGCGCGGACCGCGGAGGCATTGAGGAAGTCGATCACGAGCCATCCGCCGGGCCGGAGGGTGCCCGCCATCTCGCGCAGGGCGCGGGCGTGCTCCTCGTCGTGCTCGAAATAGCCGAAGCTGGTGAAGAGACTCACGGTGAGGTCCATGCTGCCCGGCCGGATCGGCAGCCGGCGCATGTCGGCCCGCACCAGCGGGGCGTCGGTCATGCGGCGGGCGACGCGGAGCAGCGTGTGCGACAGATCCACTCCGACGCAGCGGGCGCCCGCCGCGCGAAACGCGCGCGCATGACGCCCGGCTCCACACCCGACGTCGAGCACCCGCCATCCGGCCCGCATGCCGGTGGATTGCGCCACCAGCGCGACCGCGCGGCCGGCCTCCGCCTCGTCCCTGTGGGGATAGAGCTGCAGGTATTCCTCACCGAACCATTCCTCGTACCATTCGGGCATCGGGCCTCAGGATCGTCCCTTGTGATAGGGCTCGCCGCGAATGATCGTGAACGCACGGTAGAGCTGCTCGACGACGACCACCCGCGCCAGCTCGTGCGGGAGCGTGAGCGGCCCCAAACTCCACCGTGCCGCGGCCGTGTCGAGCAGGCCCGACGCCAGCCCGTGGGACCCGCCGATCACGAACACGAGCGGCCGGGCCGCCACTCTCCAACCCTCCACCCGCCGTGCCAGTTCCTCGCTGGTCCATGCCGACCCTTCACGGGCCAGGGCCACCACGGCAGCCCCGGCGGGCATCCGACCGCGCAAGCGCCCGGCCTCTTCTTCCCGCTGCGCCTCCACAGTCGGCGCGCGGCTGGCCTCCCGAACCTCGACCTCCCTCACCTTCGCGTATCCGTTCAGGCGCCGCAGGTAGTCCTCGCAGGCCTCGCGGTAGGAGGACCGCAGCCGGCCGACGCCGAGGATGACCAGGTCCATGGCCTAGGCGTACATCCCCCGGAGGCGGTGGACCGCCGCCACCCGCTCGATCGCCAGCATGTAGGCGCCGATGCGAAGGTTGATCCCGTGGCGTCCGGCCATGGAGGCGACTTCCTCGAAGGCCTCGACCATGATGCGCTCCAGGCGCTGGTTGACCGTGTCCTCGTCCCAGAAATAGCCGGCGCGGTCCTGCACCCACTCGAAGTAGCTCACTGTGACGCCACCCGCGTTGGCCAGGATGTCCGGAATCACGAAGACGCCGTTGGCCTCCAGGATCTTGTCCGCGTTGGCCGTGGTCGGTCCGTTGGCCCCCTCGCAGATGATGCGGGCCTTGATCTCCTTCGCGTTGTGGCTCGTGATGACGTTCTCCATCGCGGCGGGCACCAGGACATCGCAGTCGAGGGTGATGAGCTCCGCGTTGGTGATGTGGTCGGCATCCTTGTAGTCGCTGAGGAAGCGCCGCTGGCGGCAGTGCTGGAGAATGTCGCGGATCCTGAGGCCCTCGGGATTGTAGATGCCCCCGGACTTGTCGCTCACCGCCACCACGCGCATCCCCAGGTTCTCCATGAGCTGCGCGGCCACCGAGCCCACGTTGCCGAAGCCCTGGATGGCCACCCGAGTTCCCTCGACCGGCATCCGCAGGCGCTTCAGGGCTTCCCGGGTCACCAGCATGCACCCCCGGCCGGTCGCCTCGCGGCGCCCCAGGGAGCCGCCCATCTCGACCGGCTTCCCCGTCACGACCGCCGTGACGGTGTGGCGCTTGTGCATGGAATAGGTGTCCATGATCCACGCCATCACCCGCTCGTTGGTGTTGACGTCGGGCGCGGGCACGTCGGAATCGGGGCCGAGCGTCTCGATGATCGCCGAGGTGTAGCGGCGGGTGATCCGCTCCAGCTCCAGATTGGAGAGCTGGAAGGGGTCGCAGGCCACTCCGCCCTTGGCGCCGCCGAACGGGATGTTGACCACCGCGCACTTCCACGTCATCCACGCGGCGAGCGCGGTGACCTCGTCGAGCGTCACCGCGGTGTCGAACCGGATACCGCCCTTGGCGGGACCGCGCGAGGTGTTGTAGAGCACCCGGTAGCCGGTGTACACGTCCACGTCGCCATTGTCGCGCACGATCGGCACCGAGACGATGATCTGCTTCTCCGGCGCGCGCAGCACCTTGTAGAGGCCGGGATCCAGGCTCAGCCGCTGGGCCGCGTAGTCGAACCGCGACATCATGGCCTCGAACGGGTTCTCCTCCGCGAGCAGGGCGCTGTCCTTGTCGGGACGGATGACGTCTTGATTCGGGCGTGACGCGGTGGTCATAGAGGCAGGTCCGGTAGCTCCGGTTCGGGTTAAAGGCGATCCACGGGGGTGACGACCGCATCGAGCGCGGCGACGATCCGCTCGCCGCCTTCCTCCCACTCCAGATCGAGCACGGCCACCAGCGGCTCGGGCACCGCGTGAGGCCAGCGGTCCCGCAGCTTGACGGCGTCCTTCTCGGTGATGACCACGTGATCGGCGCGCCGGGTGGCGTGCGCCAGCCAGGCGACGTCCTCGTCCCGGTAGTCGTGGTGGTCCTTCCAGGTGGCCACCTGCACCGCGGCCCCGGTGCGCTTCACCTGGGCCACGAACGCGTCGGGGTCGGCGATGCCCGACGCGGCCACCACCCGCTTGCCGGCGAGCGCGGCGGCGGGCGCCCGGGTTCCGCTCACCAGCCCCTCCAGCGAGCGAAGGCCCAGGTGGGCGATCGCCACCGGCCCCTGCACGCGGCCGCGCATGTCGGCCGCGAGCGCCTGCGCGGCCTCCGGGTTCGCGCGCTTGCGGGTGACGATCACGGCGTCGGCGCGGTCCAGCGCCGTCCAGCTCTCCCGCCAGGGACCGGCCGGGAGCGGCCAGCGCACCGCGCGGGTGGTCTCGGCGCTCATCACCAGGATGTTGAGATCGCGCCGGACGTCGAGCCGCTGATAGGCGTCGTCGAGCACCAGAACCTGCGCTCCGCGGGCGAGCGCCCGCTCGGCGCCGGCGGCGCGTGCCGGATCGGCGATCACTACGGCCCGCGGGACCGCGTGCTGGTGGACCATCTCTTCGTCGCCGCCGTAGCCCCGCAGCAGCACGCCGGGTACGAGCCCGTTCGCCACGTAGTGCCGGGCGATCCAGATGGCGATGGGGGTCTTGCCCGAGCCGCCCACGGTGAGATTCCCGACCGCGACGGACGGAAGCGGAAGATCGTGCACCGGCAGCCACCCGCGACGGTAGGCGAGGCCTCGCGCCGCCATCGCGCCGCGCCACAGCCCCGAGGCGGGCAACAGCGCCAGGCGCGCGAGCCGGGCGTCTGGCCGCCCGCTGGTCCACAGCCAGCGCATCACCCGGTGGGAATCGCCCCGCCGCGTCATCCACCCGCCTCCGCGATCTCCGCCAGCCTCACCCCAGCCTCCGTCAGCCCTCGCTCGAGTGCCTCGCCACCGGGCTCCACCTCGAACGGCCGCCCGTAGGTGACCGTGATCCGGGCCGCCGGCTTCGGAATGACAAATCGGTCCCACGAATCTAACCGCCATGCGCGGTCGGTCCTGGCGTGGATGGGTACGATCACTCCCCCGCCCCGCTGGGCCGCCGCCACGACCCCGGGCTTGAGCTCGCGACGGGGACCGCGGGGTCCGTCGGGAGTGAATGCCACCGCCCGCCCGGATCGCAGCTCGCGCACCGCGCCCAGCAGGGCCCGCGCGGCCCCGCGGGAGCTGGAGCCGCGCACCGCGCGGTAGCCGAGCGCGAGGGCGAAATCCGCGAGGTACTGGCCGTCGCGGTTCTCGCTCACCACGATGGCGATGTCCTGCCCCCGATGATGCCACAGCAGCGGGAGCAGCACCTCGTGCCACAGCAGGAAGACGTGCGGCCGCCTCGCGTCGACCAAGGCGCGCCAGCGAGTCTCATGCTCTGTCCGGATGCGCCAGGTGCCGGCCAGCAGCCGCATCGCCGGCGCGGCGACCACCCGGGCGGCGGCGGGTGGAAGCTTGAGCCTCACGCTCCCAGCAGCTCGCCGGCGAGGGCCACCACCCGCGTGGTCGCGCCCGGCTCGCCCAGCCGGCGGCGCACCAGCGCGAAGCCCTCGTGCTGGGCGGCGGTGCGAGGATCGCCAGGATCCAGAAGCGGCCGCAGGGCCTCCGCCAGCGGACCGGCCTCGGCCCGGTCCTGCAACAGCTCCGGCACCACCTCCCGCTCCGCCACCAGGTTCACCAGGCTGACCCATTCCACCGTGCGCACCCGCTGAAAGACCCGGTAGGTGAGCGGGTGGACCTTGTACGCGACCACCATCGGCGTGCCGGCCAGCGCGGCCTCCAGCGTGGTCGTTCCGGACTTCACCAGCGCCGCGTCGGCCGCGGCCAGCAGGCGCGAGGGATCGCCCCGGACGATCTCGGCGGGCCCTGGATCGGGATAGTCGCCCCACTCCGTCCCGGCCACGATCACCCGATCGCAGCGCGACTCGCGAAGCAATTGCGCCGCCGCGTCCCGGAACGGCCCCCAGAGCCGCTTGATCTCCTGGGCCCGGCTCCCCGGAAAGAGGCCGAGCACGGTACTGCCGGGGGGGATGCCGAGAAGCTCGCGGGCGGCCGCCTTGGTGGGCGAGGCAGCCCGATCCACCAGCGGGTGCCCGACGTAGTCGCTGCGCAGCCCGAGTCGGCCGAAGAAGGGTTGCTCGAAGGGCAACACCACCGCCAGGCGGTCCACCGCCGCGGCGAGCCGGCGAGCCCGCTCCGGACGCCACGCCCACAGCTGGGGCGCGATGTAGTAGAGCACCTTCGTTCCCGCCGCCCGGGCGGCCTCGGCGACACGCAGATGAAAGCCCGGATAGTCGATCAGGATGACGAGGTCGTAGCGTTTCGCGCGGAAATCCTGCCGGAGGGAGCGGAGCAGCCGCCAGTGGGCGCCGAGCTTGCTCACGATCTCGACCACGCCAAAGGCCGCCAGGCCTTCCATTGGGTAGCGCACGCTGGCGCCCGCCTGCGCCATTCTGGGGCCGCCCAGCGCCTCGATGGCCGCCTCGGGATACCGGTCGCGGAGCGCGCGCACGACGCCGGCGCCGTGGAGGTCGCCCGACGGCTCGCCCGCGGACACCAGGATGCGCGGGCCCGCGCGAGCGATCATCCCGCCGCGGGCGCGGCGAGCGGCGCCGTCTGCACGACGGCCGCGACGCGCAACGCCAGCGCGAGTGCCGCACGGCCCTCCGCACCACCCACCACGACCTCGCGTTCGCCCCGCACCGCATGCACGAAGCTCTGCAGCTCGAGCCGAAGCGCGTCGGCTTCCGGCGCCTGAAGCACGAGCCGCTCGACCACGTCCGAAAGCTGGGTGCCGGTGCCCGGCCGCCAGTCGCTGCGGAGCCGCATGAACTCGCCGCCACCCGTCGCCAGATCGAGCGAGAGATACCCATTGGGCTGGAAGAGGCGCAGGCGGCGCACTCGGTCGCGGGAGACACGCGATGCGGTGGCCAACGCCACCGCGCCGTTGGCGAACTCGACCCGCGCGTTGGCCATGTCGAGGTGGGAGGAGAGCACCGAGAGCCCCGACGCGCGCACCTCCGTGGCCTCCGCCCCGCCGGTCAGGTGAAGCACGAGATCCAGATCGTGGATCATGAGGTCGAGCACCACTGCGACGTCGGTGCCGCGGGGCTGGAACGGAGCCAGCCTCTGGCTTTCGATGTAGCGGGGCCCGTCGAGATACGGCTCGGCCGCGCGGATGGCCCGATTGTACCGCTCGATGTGGCCGACCTGCAGCTGCACTCCGCTGGCGGCGGCAGCGGCGATCAGCCGGTCGGCCTCGGCGATGGTGGCGGCCAGCGGCTTCTCCATCAACACAGGAACGCCCCGCTCCAGCGCATGGAGTCCCACCTCCAGGTGGGCGGGGGTGGGAACGGCGATGGTGACCGCTTCCACCCGCTCGAGCAACGCCGCGAGCTCGCAGGCCTCGGTGCCGAGCTCGGCCGCGACGGCCCGGGAACGCGCTCCGTCCGTGTCCACGACCCCCACCAGGCGGGCCCCGTCCATCTGGGCGAGGTGGCGGGCGTGGTGCCGCCCCAGGGCGCCGACGCCGATCACCCCGACCGGCAGCGGGCGGCTCACGCCGGCACGCCCCGCTCGGACGATTCGACGAAGTCGATGAATCGCTCGACCTCGGGCAGCGGCGGCAGGTCCCCGCGGGCGCGCTCGAGCGCCTGGGAAAGATTGAGATCGGAGTTGAAGAAGAGACGGTAGACCCGCTTGAGCGCCGAGATCGTCTCGCCGGAGAATCCCGCGCGCTGGAGCCCGATCGAGTTGAGGCCGTACAGCTCCATCGGATTGCCGACGGCCTTCACATAGGGCGGAATGTCCTGGTTGACGCGCGACCCCCCGCCCACGAAGGCGTAGGTTCCGATGGTCACGAACTGATGGATGGCGTTCAACCCGCTGAGGACCGCGCGGTCGTGAATGGTGACGTGCCCCGCGCACTGGGTGCCGTTGGCGATCGTGACGTCGTCGCCCACGTGGCAGTCGTGCGCCAGATGCACGTACGTCATGATGAAGCAGCGCGCGCCCACCACCGTGCGGTAGGTGGCCGAGGTGGCACGGTTGATCGTCGAGTACTCCCGGATGATGGTACCCTCCCCGATCTCCACCCAGGTCTCCTCTCCCCGGAACTTGAGATCCTGAGGGTCGCCGCCGAGGATGGAGCCGTCGCCCACGCTCACATCGGCCGCGAGGTTCACATTGCGCTGGAGCCGCGCCCGCGGGCCGATGCGGCAGCGGTCGCCCACCGTCACGCCGGGGCCCACGAGCGCCCACGGGCCGATCTCGGATCCGTGGCCCAGCTCGGCCGAGGGATCGACGATTGCCGTCGGGTGGATCGTCGTGGTCACCGGTCCACCACGCGCGCCATCATCTCCGCTTCCGCCACGATGTTCCCGTCCACGTACGCCACGCCCTTCATCCGGCAGGTCCGGCCACGGTTCTGCAGCATCTCCAGCTCGCACCGCAGCTGGTCTCCGGGCAGCACCGGGCGGCGAAACTTCACGTTGTCGAGCGACATGAAGTAGACGACCTTCTGGTCCGGGTCCTCGATCGTTCCGAGCAGGAGCATCCCGCCCACCTGCGCCATCGCCTCGATGATCAGCACGCCGGGCATGATGGGATGGCCCGGGAAGTGGCCCTGGAAGAACGGCTCGTTGATGGTCACGTTCTTGATGCCGACGATCCGCGTGGTCCCCTCCACCTCGATGATGCGGTCCACGAGGAGAAAGGGATAGCGGTGCGGAATCACGTCCAGGATCCTGCCGATGTCCATCGCGACGCCTCCGATGCGCTGTCCGGTCCGGCGGAGCCAGCGGGCCAGCGCGATGTTGCCCTGGTGGCTCGGCTTGCTCGCGACGATGTGGGCCTCGACCCGGCCCCCCATCAGCGCGAGATCGCCCAGAATGTCCCCGGCCTTGTGCCGCACGAACTCGTCGGGCCAGCGCAGCTCGCCCCCGACCAGCCCGTCGTCGGAGAGTATCAGCGTCGAGTCGAGGTCGGCACCCTGCGCCAGCCCCCGCGCGCGCAACGCCTCCGCCTCGCGCACGAACCCGAAGGTGCGCGCCGGGGCGAGATCCCGGGCGAACGCCTCCGGCGTGATGTCGTAGGATCCGGACTGCCGGCCGATGAGCGGGTGCGGCCATTCGATCGTGGTCGTGAGGCGGAGCGCGGGGGCCGGCGCCACGACGTAGGT
>JACDHV010000335.1 GCA_013820855.1 Gemmatimonadales bacterium
CCTGACCCCCTGAGCCGCCGTGGCTGTCGTGCACCATTCGGGTGCCGGCGCGGCGTGCCGATCTACAAGTCACGAGGACCGAGCTCATGTTCGTTCGCCATCTGATCGCCTGCGCGGCGGTCGTGGTGGGGGCCGCCGTCACCGGCCGGCCGCTCGCCGCGCAGATCGATTATCGCAACCTCGACGAGGGGCGCCCAGTCACGACGGAGGACGCCTACCCGGTCGAGCGCTACGCCTTCGAGCTGGTGCTGCCCTATGTCTACGAGAACGAGCGCGGCGGCGGTCGAACCCACCTCCTCATCCCCGAGCTCGCCTACGGCGTCGTTCCCAACATGCAGGTCGGCGTAGAGCTCCCGCTGGTGGTCCTGGACCGCGGTGGTCCCGGCGCAGGCACGGACCTGGGCTTCGCCGGGCCACGCCTCTTCGCGCTCTACAACTTCAACACCGAGACGCCGACCCTTCCCGCGCTGGCAATCCGCACCGACCTGGCGCTTCCGCTCGGGGACATGGCCGGCGACGACGTTCGCATGTCGCTGACCGGAATCGCCACCCGCGGCTGGGGCCGGACCCGCGCACACTTCAACGCCGCCGTGGGCCTCGGCGGCGACGGCGGGGTGCCCGCGGTCCATGGCATTCCCGACTGGGCGGCCAGCGTGGCCGTGGACCGCACGTTCCTCCGCAGGAGCCTGATCGTGATCGGCGAGCTCGGGGCCCGGGAGCACGCGGGGGACGGGACCGAAGTGACCGTCGGCCTCGGCGCCAGGATGCAGCTCACGCCGACGATCGTGCTCGATGCGGGTGCCGAGCGGCGCCTCGGCGATCGCGGCCCCGACTTCGGGCTCACCTTCGGCCTGTCCCACGCCTTTGCGCTCGCGGCCCTGATGCCGCGCGGCGCCAGGTAGGAGACCTCCCATGCGACGCACGACTCTCTGGCTCGCGCTGGTGGGCCTGGCCCTGGCCAGCCCACTCGGGCCATCGGACCTCCGGGCCCAGGACACGCGCGACGAGCAGTTCTATTACCCCGGCGGCTTCAACTGGCGCTTCCTCGAGACCTACCCCGAGGCCGCCCGGCTCTTCAACGCCTTCGATTACGGGCACGCGGTCCTCTACGAGCAGCTGCTCACCCGGGGCGGGCGCGCCCCGGAGGCGCTGGCGAAGGAGTACCGCTTCCTCACCCGCGACCTGCTGGTCCGCCCCCCGCGCTTCTCCATCGCGGAGGAGGCGGTGATGCCCGGCTACGCGAAGCTCGCCTGGCGGGCGAAGCAGATGTTCGATTGGGCCCACGTGCTCCACCGGCAGATCTACGACGTGTACGCCGACGAGCGCCTCTCCATGGCGGCCAAGGACTCGCTGATCGAGCGACTCACGGACTACTATCTGAGCCGCACCGACGTCGCGTTCACCCCGGTGCCGAAGTCCATGGCCCTCATGGACCGGCAGCCGTTCAGCCAGGTCTTCCGCCGCGAGTACCCGGCCTTCAACGGGCTCATCTGGTCCTACCACTGGCTCCAGGTCGGCTTGTACGAGCCGCTCATCGCCGGGGCGACCGAATCCGAGAAGAAGCAGCGGGTGCAGGCCACGGTCGCCCGCTTCTGGCAGATGGTGCAGACCGAGCGCTACCCCACGGTGATGCCGATGACGTCGGGCATCGCCCCGGCGTTCAGCGCCGCGCACCCCCGCGCCGCGGTGATCTTCGACAACCTCCACATGATGCACGACATCATCTCGGACGTCCTGGCCTCGCCGACCATCCCGAAGGATGAGAAGCGGTCCGTGATCTACCGCCAGCTGGCCGAGTTCCGGAATCCGGCGGCGAACGTGATCCCGCTGGACGAGTGGCGGACCATGGACGCCCACATGGGAGGTGTGGACGCGATGGGCGGCCCGGCGCTCGACCTGCTGCGGCAGCCGGGCGCGGATTCGGCGGACTCCGTCTCTCCGGGGGCTCCGGCGCACCCGAACCGCCATCGGCACTGAAGAGACGGGTCATGAGCCACGATCACAAGGGCCACGAGCACGATGGCCACGGTCAGCGGCACCGCGACGAGCGGGGCGCCCATCCCCACCCCGGCCCCGGAAGTCACGGCCACGGCGGTGCCGCCCACGCCGCCCACGACAAACACGCCGGGCATTCGGTCGCGATGTTCCGCGACAGGTTCTGGCTGTCGATCCTGCTCACGATCCCGACGCTGATCTGGGGTCACATGCTGCCGCGGGTCTTCGGGTACTCGCCCCCGGCGGTGCCCGGCGCCCGCTGGATCGCGCCGGTGCTGGGCACCGCCGTCTTTCTTTACGGGGGCTGGCCTTTCGTGCAAGGTGCCGTGCGCGAGCTGCGCGACCGGTTGCCGGGCATGATGACGCTGATCGCGCTGGCGATCGGTGTGGCCTTCGTGTTCAGCGCGGCGGTCACGGTGGGCTATCCGGGGATGCCGCTCTGGGAGGAGCTGGCGACGCTGGTCACCATCATGCTGCTGGGCCACTGGATCGAAATGCGCTCGATCAGCCAGGCGCAGGGTGCCCTGGCCGAGCTGGCCAAGCTGCTCCCGAATACGGCGGTCCGGGTCGTGGGCGAGGGCGCAGAGGAGCGGGT
>JACDHV010000011.1 GCA_013820855.1 Gemmatimonadales bacterium
CTACGGCGAGCTGCAGACGATCGCGGGCCGCACCGTCGACGAGCGCGCCGAGGTGGGGCTCCTCACGCGCAACATCGTGATCCTGGGCGACAGCGCCACCAGCGCGGGCGGCTACGGCGGCCACATGATCGGGATGGGCGGCACGCTGCGGGTCGAGGGGGTCGAGCTGCACTTCATGGGTCAGAAGGGGCTGATGGCCCGCTACCCGATGCACTGGCACGTCATGGGACCGGTGAATGACCAGTACTTCTCGGGGAGCAGCGTGTGGAAGAGCTTCAACCGGTGCGTGACCGTGCACGGGACCGACAACGCCCGCGTCGAAGGCAACGTCTGCTACGACCACCTCGTCCACGGATACTTTCTCGAGGACGGGGGCGAGACGGGGAATCTCATCGCCGGCAATCTCGGCCTCGGCACCCACGTCTCGGATATCGCGGGGCCCGCGATAGACCAATGCTTTCATTCTCAACTCCCTTGCCTGTTCGTTATCACCCGCGGCCGGGCGCGTAGACGGTCTGGAGCTGGCTAGTCCTCAGCTTCTGCGCCGGGTTACTGCAATCAGCGCCGCGGCGGCTATTACTCCGAGAATAAGCTGGCGCGGCAGCGGATCTGAAACCGGCGGCGGCACGTACTCCACCCCATTCTCACCGCTACGCGCCGGCTGGCCCACGTAGCGTCCGGTCGGAGGCCGCTGGAACATCTCTGCGAATCGCTCTAGATCTGATGCCACTCGCGACCCTCGCACCGGCAGGCCATGGCCGGCGGAAATGGCTGATGGACGCAGCGAAGCGAGGTGGCGCACGCTGGCGTGCGCCGCATCCCAATCCGTCGTGAACGGGGCCGGCGGCACCGAGAACTCCCGGCGCTGCGTCACCATGGCGATAGCCGAGTCCTGATTCAGCGTCGCGAGCGCATCACCGGCGAGCAGCACTCGGTCGGCATCACGGAAAAGAGAAACGTGGCCTGCCGTGTGGCCCGGCGTGTGAATCCAGCGCCAACCCGGCATTCCTGGCACTGTGCCGTCACGCGGCAGAGGCCTGGCCCGGCCACCCAGATCGATCCCCGTGTGCGGAAAAGTGCGAGATAGGAAGCCGAGCGCGCCTCCGACGGTGGGATCCTGCGGCGGGTAGTCCGAACGACCGGTCAGGAATGGCAGCTCGAGCGGGTGGACGTACACGCTTGTCTCCCATCGCCGGCCCAGCTCCGCGGCCGAGCCCGCGTGGTCGAAGTGCCCATGAGTTAGGATGATGGCTCCAGGCGGCCTGTCCCTGCCAAAACGCCTCTCCGCCGCATGTCGCACGCGGGAGGCAAACCCCGGAAGCCCGGAATCGACCAGCGCCCAGGGTCCTCCAGGATCACCGACGAGGTACGCGTTTACGAAGACTATGGGAACGCGTTCCACCCCTCGGGCCACGTGGCTGGGCGACGCAGGCTCAGAGTGGATTGGTACATCGAGCGTCGTTTCCATCGAAATCATCTCAGCAGTCTGTTAAGGAGCCTCGAGCGCCGCCAGGGCGCACCAAAGGCGGTGACCCAATCAGGCCCCAACGAAAGACGTGTCGGTGAGCCTGATCACGGGATTTGGCAGATGGAGGCAATCTTTGCGGTCAACGTCCAGCCCGTTCAGCCGGAGGGAGTAGAGGACGGTAGGGCCCATTCCTACGAACCTGATACGTGCAGGCGCACTGGACTGGATTCATGCCGCGGCGACGCCGTTCGCCTCACAAAAGGAGAAAGATGACCCTGGTGCTGTTCGACTTTTTTGAACAGGTGTGACGCGACACACATCCTCGCCATTTTGCCAGGCCTAGGTTGACTGTCTCGACAGCGTTATCCAGGCGCCGGTATCCATAGGAGAACTGTTTTGGATCGAGGAGCGGAGCAACGATTCCATGTATTTGAGGAGGGTAGAACGATGGGAATGCAACTGACAGCCGCAGTGGCCACCTTGATATTGATGATTCCGTCGGGCGCTGTGTCGGGCCAGGCCCCGAAGGCCGAGAAAACCGACATGGCTTCCATCAAGAAAATCATCGCAGCCTGGCCCGAGCGCCCGAGACTCGGGGCCAAAGAGATGCTTGCGAAATACGGCGCGCCGCAGGAGGTCACAGCAGAACAGCTCGTCTGGCACGACGCGGGGCCGTTCAAGCGGATTACCGCGCTGAAGCTCGAAACGCCGCACGATTTCCCTCTGCCCCACGTGGACTTTCTCGAGCACACCATCGCCTACAAGGTTCCGCAGGATAAGGTAGGTGACCTCATCGCGTTCGACGCGAGCAGCACGATCAATCGGACGGTCGGTGAGCTGTCGGCCCGGTGCGATCTGGAGGGGCACAACGTCCTGACCCTGAATCTCGACCATGACATCGTCACGGGAAAGAAGAGTGTAGAGGAAGCCCGCAAGGCGTTTGGCGAGATCGTCGTCCAGGACGTGATGGGCAAGCACCCGGCCTACATCGAGGCGCTCCAGTTCACCCCCGCCAAGGCGAGCACCACCGCGTTCTCGGACCAACCCGTCATTCCTGGATCACCCGTGCGCGCCGCCGATACCGATTCCAATGCGCGCCAGGCTATCGACCGCGGCAAGATGGCCGAGGCCGAGATTCTCGCCACCGTCGTGGCCATTGATCTGAATGAGATCACCGCCGCCGGCCCGGCCCAGAAAAAGAGCATCAGCCAACCGGTGAAGGACTACGCCAAGATGCTTCATCAGGAGCACGGCATGAACCTGGATCAGACCCTGAAGCTCGGCCAGCAGATCGACGTCACGCCTGTCATCACCCCTGCGGTTGAACAGATGCAGAAGAAGGGGGCGGGTGAGCTCGCTGCCTTCGTTCTACTGGACGGCGACGCGTTCGAGCGGGCCTACGTCGCGGCCATGGTCAAGGGCCACACGGAGGCGCTTGCCAAGATCGACGAACAGACGCAGAAGGCAGCCGGCAACGCCGCGCTCAAGAAGCATCTGATGGAAACCCGAGCGCACGTCGCCAGTCACCTGGAGAAGGCGAAAGCGCTTCAGGCGGGCGCACAGAGAGCGAGCCGGTAGTGGCGCTTCGTCGGCTTGCGGGCGGCATTTGGAGGACCTCGGCGCTCATTCTAGCGCGCCTGGCCGCGCCGCCCGTGGGTGCCGGGCAGTCTGGGGCAGCTCCCAGGGAAGCGGCCATGCGGCTCCTTCGCGCGAGCAGATGTGGACGGTGTGCGCCGCGAGTCAGGTCAACAATCGCCTGATTGGTATGCCAAACAAAAATTGGACCCGCAACTCCCGCAACCAAGTCCGCACACGATGCAGAAGGTCATGACGATACGTCGGTCGAGAATGGCGCGGCGGACGGCATCCGAGATGCCGACGGCAGGCACCGAGACGGTGGACCCGTTGGCGTTTCTGGCCCGGGTCCTCATGTACATCCCCGACAAGGGCCAGGTGACCACCCGCTGCTACGGCTGGTACGCCACCCGCCCGCGCGGCATGCGGCGACAGGCCGAGGCCGGTGACGTGGGCACGGCGGTGCCGATCGTGCCCGCGAGGCCGCTGGCGCCCGCTGAGGCCCGACGCCGGTGGGCGGAGCTCGTGTGGCAGATCTTCGAGGTCGACCCGCTGGTCTGCCCCCTGTGTGGTGGCGCCATGCGGATCGTCACCTTCATCATGCAGACCGCGGTCATGATCAGATCCTCACGCACCGGCGCACGCGGCCCGGCGCGCGGAGTCCCCCAGCCGGGCCGCCCCCGGCGCGCCACGCGGCGTACCGGCGGCTCACCCGCGCGCCGACCCCCTGATGCCTTCGCGCGCTCCGGCCCATCGGTCGGGGCCGCACGGTGTGCGCGACGGGCCCCGGCCTGGCTGCTGGAGCACCCGGAGGGGAGCGGACCAGTTGCGGGGGAGATCGCCGTACCCCCCGACGACGCGCCCGGAGCGGTCGAGCCCGCGCCCCTGACCGCTCATCGGCGCCTCGCGCGCCGCCAGAATCCCCAGTTCTTACGTGACCGCGATTGAATTTCCTCTCAAGCAAGCAGCAGGAGACTTACCATGTATCACCATGTCAAGAAGCTGATGTACACGGTTCGGGTGGACGAGCCCGATCCGGCGTTCGGCAACATGCTCCTCGAGCAGTTCGGCGGGGCCAACGGCGAGCTGGCGGCGGCCATGCAGTACTCGATCCAGGGGCTGAATTGCGACGACCTCGTGCGTAAGGACCTGCTGATGGATATCGGCACCGAGGAGCTCAGTCACCTCGAGATCGTGGGGGCGCTGGCCCGGCTCCATCTCAAGCCGCTCAAGTTCAATCGTGACGCCGCCGAGACCGATCCGCTGATCGCCATCGCCGGGGGCGGCGGCGTGAACCTGCACAACTCCATGGGGAACCCGTGGACGGCCGACTACCTCAAGATCACCGGCGAGCTGGACGTCGACCTGCGGAGCGACATCGCCGCCGAGGCCCGGGCCAAGATCGTGTACGAGCGCCTGCTGAACTTCACCCAGGACGCCGGGACCAAGGACGCGCTGCAGTTCCTGATGACCCGGGAGATCACCCACATGAAGGCGTTCTCGGCGGCGCTCGAGAGCATGGGGAAGCCCCGCTTCTCGATCGGCAAGATCCCGCCGACGCCCCGGCTGGTGGACCAGTTCTTCAACGACTCCACCGGGCAGGGCGACCACGGTGAGATCGATGCCCGTGGGCCGTGGAACGAAGGCGGCGACTGGGAATTCGTCGAAGCGCCGGCCTTCCAGGAGCTGGGCTCGAGTGCCGCGAACGGTGGCGACGGCGCGGTGGACGACCGCAGCACCCACACCACCGGGACGCCGGAGGTGCTCCAGGACGTGCTGGTCGACGTGCTACGAGACCTGCTGCACGCCGAGGGTCAGCTGGTAAAGGCGCTGCCGAAGATGGTCAAGGCGGCCCGCTCCCCCGGCTTGAGCCAGATCCTGGAACGTCACCTGGAGCAGACGCGAGGGCACGTGGAGCGGCTGAACCAGTGCTTCGCCCTCCTGGACGTGCCCGCCAAGGCCAAGCCGTGCAAGGGCATGGCCGGCTTGCTGGACGAGGGAGCCGAAGTGATGGAGGAGGGGAAGGAGAAGGACGACGTGGCCGCCGACCTGGCGCTGATCGGATCGGGCCAGAAGGTCGAGCACTACGAGATCTCCAGCTACGTCACCGCCCGGAACATGGCGAGCCAGATCGGGCAGCCCGACGTCGGCCAGCTCCTCGGCTTGTCGCTGGCGGAGGAGGAGATGGCGAACGCGCTGCTCGCGCAGGTGGCTCGGGAGCTGATGTCGACCACGCCGGAGCCGCGCTCGCGCCGGGGTGCCCCGGCCGGGACATCGAAGTCGAAGAAAGCAGCCAAGACAACCTGAAGACAGGTGGGAATCTGGGGGGCCGCCGATGGACTCGGCGGTCCCCACGGACCGAGCAGCGGACGAGGCGTGGTGGCGCCTGGCCACCAGCTCCTGACCTCGGGCGAGACCGGCGATCCCGCCTGGTCGCCCTGACGGTTCCACCATCGCATCGGCCACCTTCTGTAGCACGCGGTCTCGGCGATCACCTCGGGGCTCATCCCCGAAGCAGCGTTCACCACGATGGCCCCTGCCGCGACAGTGACGCTGTGTGAGGGCCGTTGCGCAGGGTCGACGCTGCCCGGTATCGGCGGGTTCGCAAGTCGACCGCCGTGCTGGCGGGGCACCCGGCACTACGGGCCCGCCTGGCGTGGCCGTCTGTGCCGCAATCGCCGCCGCTCTAAAACCTGTCGGGATGTTGAAGCATTCATCCGCGTGCTGGAATTCGCGCTTTTCCAAACCTTCGAGAGCGGAGGTCAGCGCGTCACTGCTCGGTGAGATCAAGTTGCACCCGGTCTCCGTTAACCGAGATGATCGACTGATCGATCAGCTGTTGACTAGTGAGATCGGCATTGCGGAACTGTAGCAGCGGCGCGAGCCCGAAGTGCGCCTCGATGCGATCGCGGGATTGGTCACCATAGCTCGGCGCGGTTCCGTGACAACTTGGCTCCTCCAGCTTCAGGCCGCCGATGGCCGACTGCGAGAGTGAGAGCTTGGCGGAAGGCCTTGAGCATGGCGAACTGGTCGCCAATGACCTTCCCCACGCGCTCATTCCGCTTGACGCGGAGATCGTTCCAGAGATTTCCATCTGCCGGGAGGTCGATCACGAGGTATAGCACCTCCTTGAATGTCGTGTGCGACAGGCGGGTGCCTTTGGCCGTTAGGTCGCCCCATGTAAGGAGTTCCATCCGCTCCGCCGGGGAGAAACTCGCCAGCGGCCCGGTGAAGAAGACGTCGCCAATGCTGTCATAGGCGAGGCGACGCACTGAATCGAAGGCGGCCACCGGGGCGAGGAACGGCCGGAGAGCCTCGGGTTGGCCATCGGGCGCGAAGATTCGAAGGTCACCCGCTTTGTTCCTGCGACACCTCAATCTTATCAGTCTTACTCGGGACCAGGTCCCCTCGTTTATTCCTGAGCATCGGGCGGACGGTCTTCACATTCCGCAACTCGAGTGGTGCCAGGCCCTCGCCGAACGGCTCGCCAGGCTGGCGTTTGTGACCACGAGCGTGACCAGGGGAGTTGACGACGCCGGCAACGAAGAACCCCGCAGCCGCGAAGCGGAGACGGGGTCAGATGTTACCGAATCGGGGCGCCGGGATTCGAACCCGGGACCTCCTGCTCCCAAAGCAGGCGCGCTACCGGACTGCGCCACACCCCGTTCCAGCGACAGCAACTAACTTAGTGGGTCGGCCGCTCACCCGCTCCCGTTGCTCGACGCATCGCGATGGCGGAGTCGGGGCAGGCGCCGCGGAACTCCTCCGACGCCTGGACCGCAGGCGCGACATCGTCGCGGTCGACGCGGGCAAATCCGAATCGCGGAAAGAAATGCTCCGCCGTGGTCGTGAGGAGGTAGATCTCGCGAACGCCCCGTGCGTCGGCCAATTCGAGGAGACTCGCGACGAGGGTACCCCCCACTCCCGAGCCTCTCCGGCGCCCCTCCACGACGGCGGACCGCAGCAGAGCGCTATCTCCGTACACCTCGAGCCCGATCGCTCCAACGACGTTTCCATCCTCCTCCGCCACCAGGTAGTTGGGCAGCGACGGTTCGACGCCCGCGGTCGGCAGGCCGGCCTCCTCGAGGAGGCGCACGACGCCGGCAAAATCACCCGGTCTCCACGGCCGTACAGTGGCCGTCACGGCTTGCTGGCCCTGACGAAGGCTCCCATGACGCACCCACCCACCTCGCGCGCCAGGACCTCGGAATCGAGGCCGCCACCGCTCAAGAACGCCCGAGCATCCTCGAACTCGTAAATGCGGGTGGGCTCGATCTCGATCTGCCGGAAGCCGGCGTCGGCGAGATGACTCCGGAACTCGCTCTCGGTCAGCGCGCCGGCGATGCAGCCGACCCACAGCTCCATGCTCTGTTTGACCACGGCCGGCACCTCACCTCGCAGCACGACATCCGAGACGGCGAAGCGGCCGCCGGGCTTCAGCACCCGGAACGCCTCGGCGATCACCTCGCGCTTGTCACCCGAGAGGTTCACGACGCAATTCGAGATGATCACGTCCACCGAGTCGTCGGGCAGCGGAATCGATTCGATCTCGCCGCGGAGAAACTCGACGTTCTCTACCCCGGCCCGCCGCTGGTTCTCCCGAGCCAGCTCCAGCATCTCGTCGGTCATGTCGAGACCATATGCCTTCCCGGACGGGCCGACTCGGCCGGCAGAGAGCAGGACGTCGATCCCGCCTCCCGAGCCCAG
Organism: Gemmatimonadales bacterium; assembly: GCA_013820855.1. Classification (GTDB taxonomy): domain Bacteria; phylum Gemmatimonadota; class Gemmatimonadetes; order Gemmatimonadales; family GWC2-71-9; genus CAVVWJ01. The sequence goes on from JACDHV010000011.1 coordinate 7,751, forward strand.
GTCCAAAACGACATCGCCTTCCCGGAGCTCCGCGAGTGCCGTGGGATTGCCGCAGCCGAGAGATGCCAGGACGGCCTCCTTCGGCAGACCGGCGGTCTCGGAGCCGGAATAGAGATCGGACGTGATCGGATCCGCGGTCTCGCATCCGCCGCTGCCGCCGCAGCAGGACGACTTGCCCCCGGAGCTGGCCCTCCGGGCCGCCTCACCGTACTTCTCGCGGACGATCGCCTTCAGGCCGTCGGTGCTCATAGTGGCTCCTGATCAATAATCGTTGATATATAGTACACGAAAAAAGATGCTCAGCAGCAGCCATCGGTGCGAGGCGGCAGCGGGGTCGCGAGCGCTTGCGCCAGCTCGGACACTTCGGCCAGCGCCGCCGGGTTGACGGTGTAGTACATCCACCGGCCCTCGCGCCGGTCGATGACCAGGCCGACATCCTTCAAGACCCGGAGATGGAACGAAAGCCGGGACTGCGCGGCCTCCAGAGCATCGGTCAGCTCGCACACGCAGCGCTCGCCGCGACGGAGCCGCTCGAGAATGGCGAGCCGTGTCTCGTCCGACAGCGCGTGGAAGAGGCCTGCCGCCCGCCCGGTGTCCAGTGCTTCGCTGGTTGCCATGAGACCAGTATATCAACATCCGTTGATTAGTCAATGCCTTCGTAGCCCCTCGGGCCTCTCAACGCTGCCACCAGGTCGCGGACTGCCCTGCCCCGATGGCTGACGGCATCCTTCTCCTCCGGCGCTGCCTCCGCGAAGGTCCTGCCGAGCTCCTCGCTGAAGAAGTAGGGATCGTAGCCGAAGCCCCCCTCCCCCCTCGGCTCCTCGAGGATGCGGCCGGTGCACGCGCCCTCGAACACGCGGGGCGTAGCACCCCGGGAGGCCAGGTACACCAGCACACAACGATACCGTGCGTTACGTCGCACCCCGGTCGCTCCGGCCAGGCGACGAATCAGCTCGGCATTGTTGGCGGCGTCCACCTCGGCATCGCTTCCGGTCGCGCCGGCCCAGCGGCGGGAGCGGACGCCTGGCGCGCCGCCGAGAGAGAGCACCTCGAGGCCGGAATCGTCAGCCAGGGTGGGGAGTCCGCCGAGGCGGGTGAAGTGCTCCGCCTTCCGCCGGGCGTTGTCCCCGAAGGTGTCCCCGAGCTCGAGCCTGTCCTCGGCCGGCGTATGATGGAGTCCGATGGCGTCGGGAAACAACACCTCGAACCCGGCGGGCTCCAGGACCCGCCGGAACTCCCGTTGCTTTCCGGCGCTCCGAGTCGCGGCGAGCAGCTTCACCAGCCGAGCACCTGCTTCTGCGCGGCGAAGATCTCCGAAATGCCGTGCCCCGCCATGTCGAGCAGGATGTCGAGTTGCCTGCGTGAGAACGTGCCATGCTCGCCGGTACCCTGCACCTCCACGTAGCTCGACGGATGGAGCATCACGACGTTGGAGTCCACCGCCGCGTCCCGGTCTTCGGTGTAAGCCAGATCCAGCCGCTCCTCGCCCTCCACCACGCCCACCGACACGGCGGCCACGAGGGTCCCGAAGGGTGAGGCGACACCCGTCTTGGCCGACAGCCACGCGCAGGCGTCGGCCAGGGCCACGCAGCCCCCGGTGATGCCGGCCGTGCGAGTACCCCCGTCCGCCTGGAGCACGTCACAATCCACCCGGATGGTGTATTCCCCGAAGCTCATCGTGGCCATCGCGGCGCGGAGCGAGCGCCCGATCAGGCGCTGGATCTCCTGGGTGCGGCCCCCGGGTCCGTTCCGCTCGCGCTGGGTACGTTCGATCGTCGCCCGCGGCAGCATGGCGTACTCCGCCGTCACCCATCCCTCGCCGGTGCCCTTCTTGAATCCGGGCACGCCGGGCTCGACGCTCGCCGTGCAGTGCACCAGGGTGCCGCCCATGCGGATGAGGCAGGACCCTTCGGCGTAGGGATTGGCGCTTCGCTCGAGGACGAGGGGGCGAAGCTGATCGTTGGGGCGGCCATCAGGACGGGGCACGGAGACGCTCCACGAGGGCGGAAGTCGAATGGTCGGGGACGAGAGGCACTCGCACCACGCGGCCGCCGCGAGCCTCCACCCAGTCGGCCCCGACGATGTTTTCACGGGAATAGTCGGCGCCCTTGACCAGCACGTCGGGTTCGAGCGCCTGGATGAGCGCCATCGGCGTCTCCTCGTGGAAGAGCACCACGCAATCCACAGCGGAGAGCGCGGCAAGGACGCGCGCACGCGCCGTCTCCGCCGCTACGGGCCGCTCGGGACCCTTGCCCAGCCGGCGCACCGAGGCGTCGCCGTTCACGCCCACGACCAGTGCGGCACCCTCGTCGCGAGCGGCCTCGAGCAGCTCGACGTGTCCCGGATGGAGCAGATCGAACACGCCGTTGGTGAAGACGACGGGCCCCACGACCCCCCGCCGCCATGCGACCGCCACGGGAAGGGTGCGCAGCTTCCCCGCGGTCGAGCTCACGCTCGCTCCTCCAGCAGCGGAGTGGCGAAGAGCGCCTTCAGCGTCGGCGGCGCGATGAAGGTCGTGACCATCACCATCAGGAGCACGGCGCCGAACACGTCGTCGCCTAGTACCCCCGAGCGGCGGCCGATCTCGGCGAAGATGAGGCCCACCTCACCTCGCGGCACCATGCCGACGCCGACGATCAATCGCCGAAATCCCGTCCAGGGGGCCGCCCAACCGGCCGCGACCTTTCCGATCACAGCCAGGAGAATCAGTGCACCGGCCATGACGAGTGTCGCTCGTGCCGCCGGCGTGGAGGGGTTCAGCAGCGCCAGGTTGACCGACGACCCCACGCTCACGAAGAAAATCGGGGCGAAGATGGAGGCGACCGGACGGACCTCGTGCTCGATCGTATCGAACTGGTTGGTGCCTGACAATATGAGCCCCGCCGCGAAGGCGCCGATGATGAGCGCCGAGCCAGCCAGCCCCGCCACTGCGGCGAGGCCGAGGGCGAAGGCGATGGAGGCGACGACCAGCACGTAGCGGACACGCATGCGGACGATGACGTCGAACAGCCGCGGCGCGAGGAATCGCCCTACCACCACCGCCACGACCAGGAATCCGACCGCGACGCCGAGGGTCCGCATGATCCCGAGGAAGCTCACCACCGCCCCGGCCGCCACACCCGACACCACGCTCAGAATCACCAGCCCGAGCACGTCGTCGATCACCGCGGCACCGATGATGATCCGGGCCTCCGGCGTGTTCATCCGCCCGAGGTCGGACAGCACCCTCGCGGTGATCCCCACCGAGGTCGCGGTGAGCGTCGCGCCGATGAAGATGGCGGCGGTCACCGGGTCGCCGCTTCCCGAGCTGGCATGCGGAGCGAACAGCCAGAACGACACTCCGAAGGCGAAGGGCACGACGATGCCCACCATGGCGACCGCGAGGGCCGCGGGGCCGACGCGAAACATCTCCTTCAGGTCGGTCTCCAGGCCGATCTCGAACAGGAGCAGCAGGACGCCCAGCTCGGCGAGGACGTGGATCAGCTCGGCCTCCATCCCATCGGCGGGCACGATGCCGAGCACGCTGCCGCCCAGCAGGACGCCGGCGAGAAGCTCGCCGAGCACCGCGGGCTGCCCGATCCGCTCGGCCAGCTCGCCGAAGGCCTTGGCCGCCACCAGAATGGCCGCGAGCACCAGGAAGAACCGCGCGACGTCCAGCCCTTCCGCAGCACCCGCGAGGGGCAAGGTCGAGATCGCGATGGCGGCGGCGAGGAACGCCCGCCGGGCGGCCCTAGAGCGGCGCGTCCGCGCGGGGGTGGAGGACGAAGGTGTGCTTGAAGAAGGGGAGCTCGACACGATCGCTGTACTCGGTCTGGATGGTGATCCGTCTCGGCCCGCGATCGATCCGAAAGCGCGGAGTCTGCCCCAGGATGGAGTCCGCCGCCGCGGTCAGCCTGCGCTCGATCACCGCGTTGTCCTTGATCGACGGCGCGATCTGCGCCTGAAATCGCATCGCGTCGAGCAGGCGGTAATAGCGAAGGTAGACCTCGCCGATGTGCACGCCGTAGTACAGCGCGGCGACGAACAGGAGGAGGGAGAAGAGACATCCCATGGTGCTGCCGCCCCGACGGCTCCTCCCGCGCTCTACCATTGGGACTGGGCGCCCTCCACGATGTTGGTCACCAGCTTGTCGAGCGCCTTCCGGCGACCTTCGGCCTCCTGACCCGGGTCGTAGTCGCCCTCCAGCAGGAGGCCGCTGCGCTGCCACAGCGGCCGCCCGCCGTCACGGTCGAGAATTTCGACCGACACGTTGATCTGGACCAGACGCCGGGTCACTCTGACCTGTCCGCCGTCGCCCTCGTCACCGGTGTACGCCACGGGCAGATCCGGCTCGTACCTCGTAATGGTCCCACGAACCACGGCATCGGCCTGCCGCTCGCTAGCCTGGCGAAGGCCGAGCCTGCCCTCGACCGCCTCGCGCACGGCGACCGCGATCTCCTGGGTGAGCGTCGGCTCCGGGGTCTGGTTGTCGAACGGCAAGACCGCCACGGTCTTGATGTTCGGGGGCAGGCCGCCGCCGGCGAAGCCGTAGAGGCAGCCACCGAGCGCAACGGCACTAAGGCTTGCGAGAAACCCAGATATCAGGCGCAAAGGCGGCCTGCGACGTCGAGAGAAATGTGAGGTCCAGCCGGGCCGGCGCACTGGGAACGGTGAGTCTCGCCTCGAGCGGCGCGCCGGCCGAATCGAGCGTCGCCTCGGCCCGGCCCAGCAGCTCCCCGGCCCGACGAACCACGGTCACCATCCTGATCGGCTTGCCCTGGGTGCGCACGTACTCGATCGTGTCGCCGGCCTCGACGTAGCGCCACGCGGTGACGTCGCCATCGGCGAGCCCTCTGAGCTCGGCGCCGGGGTCCGGCAGCCGGGCCACGCCGAACATGCCCCACATGAGAGGATAGTTCGGCACCAGCTTCTGAACCGCGTCGGGCGGCTCGGCCCAGAGCGGCTGCTCCCCCACCACCGCGGCGGACGCCGCGCCGGAACCGAAGGGCCCGGCCACGTCGAACCGGAGCGAGTCGGGCGGCGCGATGCGAGCACTGCCCCGCCCCCCGGCGCTCGACTGCTCGTCTCGGAACAACCACTTGAATCGGTGAAGGCGATGCTCGGCTGGCTGCGTGGCGTGCACCCACTCGACGACCTGCTCCCGGCTGACCGGGCCCGCCGAGGCGGGAATCACGGAATCGGGCGCAGCCCGGCACGCCAGCCCGGCCAACGCCCAGCCAAGATACCCAAGCCGCGCTGGCCGGTCAAACAAAAAACGTTGCACCATCAGTAGTTATAGCCGAAGAAGAAATTCACGAACCCGGGGTCCCGCTGATCGGGAGCGAGACCGTAGCCCCGGTAGTTGTCGCTGCTGAAGCGGCGCCCGAGATCGAGCCGAAGCACGGCCAGAGGGCCGAACGCCATCCGGAAGCTAACGCCATAGCTGCCCAGGACGTCGCGATCGGAGGAGGTCTCGAACGTCGCCTTTCCGACGTCGGTGAAGAAGGCACCCTGGATCTCGGGAAGGTCCAGGTCACCGAGCGGCGTGCCCAGGGTGAGATGGGTGAGGAGGGGAAAGCGGACTTCCTGGTTCGCCATGAACGCCTGCGACCCCACGATGTAGCCGAACTGGGGATATCCACGCAGCGCCAGAGTGCCGCCGATGTTGGTGCGGCGCGGCCGGTCGCCCCCGCTGTAGTACCCGTAGGCCCGCAGCGCCCATGCGCTCCGGCTTCCGAGCCGGAGGTAGCGACGCCAGTCGGCGCTCACCAGATAACTGTCGAACCGGCTGTTGCTGAAATCGTTGGAGAGGCCGGCGGTGAGGCTCAGCCGCCCGCCGTCTATCGGACCGCTGTTGACCCACAGCGAGTTGTCGTGGACATAGCTCAGGAAATGGGACGCGATCCAGCCGACTCTGCGGGGCTGGTCCACCGGCAGCGTGAAATCCACTCGATCAGAATGCTCGGCGACCACCGTGCCCTCGATCCGGCTGAAGCGGCTCAGCGGGTAGCGGATGACTCCGAGCGCGCCGTAGGCCGTCTCGTCGTAGGCCACGACCCGATCGCCCTCGAAGTTCCGACCCTTGGTCCGGAAGGCGCCGACGCCCCAGTTGACCCGGCGGGAGCGGTTCAGGTACACGGCGCTGGCATTGATGTTGGCGAGAATGCTGCCCAGCCGCCGTCCCTGGAAGGAGCCGAGCGAGCCGAAAAGCATGTTGTCGCCCAGCAGGTCGCTCATGACGAAGAAGGCACCTTGCGCGCCCCCGTAGCCCGGGATGATCACCGCGCCGCCCGCGGCGAGGTCGAGGGTGAGCCGCGAGCGGTACGGCTCGCGACTCGCCGTCACGCCGCCGACCGTGTCCGCGAGGGCCATCCAGTTCCACGAGGCCACGGTGTCGCCCGGCTCGAGGACGAACTGCTCCTTTCGCGCCATCGTGTCCACGGGATAGCGGTACACGTTCCAGCTCAGATCGTGAAACCCTCCGACCAGCAGGCCCGATCCGTCGGGCAGGGGCACGCCGTCGAACGCGCCGCTCCACGCCGAGGTCTCGCGGCGGCCCCGGCCCAGCGTGTCCACCGAGAAGACGTTCAGCACCCCGTCACGATCGGAGGTGAAGTAGATCCGGCCGTCGGCCGCCCAGGCTGGGGCCTCGTCCTTCCAGCTCCCGGCCGTCAGCGGCGCGATCGTCGCGCTGTCGAGATTCAGGGTGTAGAGATTGACCGCGCCGCGAAGGCCGTCGGACGCCCGGTCGGACGCGAAGACGATGCGCCGCCCGTCCGGGCTCGGCGTGGGGTCGAGGTCCTGGTAGCGATCCGCGGTGAGCGGCTCGAGCGTGCCCGATGGGAGCCGCACCCGATACAGGTCCGACACCCCGTTCTCCGACAGGCCGCTCACCACGATGCTCGCGCCGTCCGGCATCCACTGCGGCGAGAGCAGCGACACCAGCTCGGGAAACTGGTACCGCCCTCGGACCTTGTTCCTGTCCAGGTCCCAGACCACCAGCGCGTCGCGATCGCCGTAGCGCGCGATGAACAGGAGGAGACCCGGGCGGGACGCATCCATCCGGGAATCGAAAGGGTGGAAGGACTCCATTTCGGCGCTGCGCCCGCCGGTGACGACGGTGCGGACGTGGCCGCTGTCGAGCCCCCGTCGGTAGATGGCGACGTAGCCGGTCGCGGGCGAGAGGTACGCGACCTCGCCCGACCCTCCGTTGGTGTCGGGCAGGAAGGCCGGCTTCACGGCGAGCTTCGCCACCTCGCGTCCCAGCACCGTCAGCGGCGCGAGGCTGTCGACCGACGGGTAGTACCGGCGCCGCATCGCGAGCTGGAACTCGTCGCTCAGCTCGTCGAGCCCGCGTCCGTAGACCGCCTGGATCGCGGCGTCGAAGGAGTCGTGGCGATTCTGCTCCTTGTACATCGTGGCCACGCGCCAGTCGCCGTAGGTGTCGGCGAGCCACCGGTGGATCTGCCCGCCGAGCGGATACACAATGCCGCTCGTCACCCAGGTGAGCTGGCGCAGCGACGGGAGCCTTCCGCTCAGCGTGAGGTCCCGCAGCACCATCTCGTCCCGCGCGTCCTGTCCCGACGACCAGAGCTCGGCCAGCCCCTCCGTCCACCACAGCGGGAAGTCGAAACGGCTGCCCCGGGGCGACTGGAGATACGCCTCGCTCAGCAGGTCGAGCTGAAAGACGTGCACCAGCTCGTGCCGGAGCGTGTGCCGGAACTCCGCGAAGTTCCCCCGGAACGGCAGCGAGACCCGCCGCTTCAGGAAGTCGGTGGCGCCGAGCAGCCCTTCGGGCGGCGTGAACGGCAGGATGTTGGTCTGCTCGAAGTCGGTGTGCGACGCATAGACGACGAGCGGCACCCGCTCGGCGACATCGTGTCCGAACTGCACCGCGAGGGTATCGTAGCTGGCCTCCGCATAGGCCAGGGCGGCGGGCGCGAGCTCGGCCTCCGCGGGATAGTAGTACAGGTCCACGTGCGGACCCCGAAGGATGCGCCAATCGAGCTTGCGGTACTGGATCTTGTTCTGACCGAAGCTGAAGAATTGGGCCGACAGCTCCGCCGGAGCGGTCGCGGCCAGGGCGGCGGCGAGACATCCGACGAGCGACCACCTGCTCAGGACCGACATATGGACCTCACTTCAGCCTGATCGTCCGGATGACATCGCCCTGCGTGATCCGGGCGAGATTGGCCATCCCGTCCGTCACCCGGCCGAAGATCGTATACGTGCCATCGAGATGCGGCTGGGGACTGAGATTGATGAACCACTGGCTCGACCCCGTATCGGGGCCGGAGAGCGCCATGCCGAGCATCGGGCCCTCGTAGCGATGCCGGTTGAGCTCGTCCCTGATCGCGCCACCGGGACCGCCGAAGCCATCGCCCCTGGGATCGCCGTCCTGGACGACGAAGTTGGGCACGACGCGGTGCCAGCGGTTGCCGTCGAAGAACCGCCGTTCGACCAGCCTGACGAAGTTGGCGACGGTCATCGGCGCCTCCGGGCCCAGCAGCTCGACCTCGACGGGGCCACGCTGATCGGTATCGATGGTCAGCCTGGGCCGCGCGACGGAGTCGGGCGCGAGGAGGTACCGGCGGATGAGGTCGCGATAATCCTGGGCGCTGCGTCCGGTCGCGATGGGCGACGCGGGCCCCCAGCGGAGCGCCAGCTCGGGCCAGTTCTCGTCCGCCCAGCGGCGGACGACGTAGTCGTCGGGCCGCGGCGCCGAAGGGACGAATTCCTGGTCCACCCGCGCCCGCGCTTCGGGTGAGGCCCGCCGTATCGCAAGTATGCCGCCCACCGCGGCGAGCGCCGCGTCGGGAAAGGAGTCCCGGCCCGTGCGGCGGAAGGCGGCACTTAGCGGCGTGAGATCCTGGGCATCGGCGGCCCGAGACACCGCGTCCGCCGCGACACTTCGCACGGCGGCGTCGCGATGCGTGATGAGGGGACGGGCGGCAGCGACCAGCGCCGCATCCGCACCCGAGGACCGCCCGGCCCAGGCCTGAAGGCCCGCCGCGACCACACGCGGGTCCCGGTCCGACAGGAACCATGGGCGCGCTCCCGGCGCCGCGACCGCCGTACCCTCCGCCGCAGCCGCTCGCTCCCTCCAGTCGGTGCTCGCCTGCCATCTTGTGGCGGCGGCGGCGAACGCGGCGCTGTCCACCCGGCCCAGCGCGATCAGTGCCTCGCGCCGGACGCCGAAGGTGCCCTTGCCGGCCGCGATGCGCGCCAGACCCCGTGCGGCCTCGGCACCGCCGAGCTCGCCCGCGGTCATGGCGGCCTGGACCTGCACGTTCGGGGTGGGATCGTCGAGCAGCGGTACGATCTCGGAGGCAAGCGACGCGTCGCGGAAGGTCGCCAGCGAGCGCAAGGCGTTGATGCGCACCTGCGCGCTGACGTCCGAGGCCGCGCCCGCGAGCAGCTCCGCGACGCTGCGGGGGGCCAGGCGTGCGGAGTCCACGTACTCCCTGGTGAGCCCTCGCGCCGCCATCGCGCGCACGATGGACTCGGGATCGCGGAGGGCCACGGTGAGACGGCCGGCCGCCGCGGGTGCCCGCACTCGCCCGAGCGAATACGCGGCCCGCCAGCGGAAGCCCGCGGCGGTGTCCTCCAGGAACGGCAGCAGCGTCACGACGGGCGCATCGCGGCCCAACCGCCAGGACTCGAGCACGACCTGGCTCAGGAGCGGCCGGCGGCTTTCGCGGCTGGGGACGACGCTGCCCCCGAGAAGGCCGCCGAAGAAGGCGCCGACCCCCGGCCCTCCGATCTTCGCGAGCGCGGTGATCGCCTCCCGGGCGGTGGGCTCGTCGAGCACCGGGAGCCCGGTGATCCGCTCCATCAGCGGCTGCGCGCCCGCCGTGTCGCCGATGAGTCCCATGGCGAACGCGGCGGCCACCCGCACGGTGGAATCGGGATCGGCGAGAAGGGGGACGAGCATCGGCGTGGCCCGGGCATCGCCGATCCGGCCCGCCGAAACGGCGGCGAGGCGCCGGACGACGGAGTCGGGCGCCACGAGGGCGCTCCGGAAGAGCGCCGGCTGAAAGCTCCGCGCGTCCTCCGCGGCGATGACCGGCGCCAGCTGTTCGACGACGGCCTCCTGCTGCGCGGAGACCGGAGCGACGAGCGCCCCGAGCCCGAGGGCCGAACCCATCGCGAGGCGGGCGGCGGCACGGAGCGGGAGCAGGAAGTCAGCGGGCATGGGTCGCCGGTCGTCGGGGCTCGGAAGGAAGCTGGAGGCTCACGGGATCGGGTATGGGGCGCATCGCGCGCCGCACGGCGTCGGGCAGCCGGGTGAACCTCATGGTGTGGGCTAGCGCCAGGAGCGAGGTGAACGCGGTGGCCAGCAGCCGGTCGTCGTCCAAGCGCTCGACCGCGTAGCCGAAGTCGATCCGGCGCGAGGCGAGGTCCCGCACCCAGCAGCGGATTCGAATGCGGTCGTCGTAGCGAGCGGGCTGGCGGTAGCGGACCCAGATCTCGCCCACCGCGAGGCGAAGGCCGGCTTCTTCCAGCTCCCGGTAGCTCATCCCGGCCAGCCGGAGATGCTCGGTGCGGGCGATGTCGAGCCAGACGAGATATCGGGCGTGATAGACCACACCCATCTGGTCCGTCTCGGAGTAGTTCACCCTCACCGACGTCTCCGACACGTCGGGGGCGACAGCGGGGGTATTCACCAGGAGTAGACGACCGGGGGGCCTTCGAAGTGACACGGCGGCAGCCGCCGGTTGCGGCCATCTCGGGTGCCGTCCATCTTTGGCCCCGTGCTGGGGCAGACGCTCGTCGTCGTATCGGACGCCCATCTCGGCGTGACAGCGCCTGCCGTCGAGGAGGCGTTACTGGCATTCCTCGACGCCGTACCCACCCTGGGTGACAGCCTGCTGGTCAACGGCGACCTCTTCGATTTCTGGTTTTCCTATGCCCACGTAGTCCCGCGCCGCGGCTTTCAGGTGGCCGCGGCCCTGGCCCGCCTGGCCCGCCGGCTTCCGGTCCTAATGGTAGGGGGAAACCACGACCGCTGGGGCGGGGACTTCTGGAGCCGCGACCTCGGGGTCAGGTTCGATCCGCGCCGGCTCACCTTTCGCCTCGGACGGCTCGGTGTCGCCGCCATCCATGGGGACGGCCTCACCGAGCCGCGCCGGCGTGCCGTTCTGCTCCACCGCCTCATCAACCATCGGCTCACTTCGGCGGTCTACCGCGCGCTGCACCCGGACCTCGGCGTGAAGCTCGTGGAGATCCTGAGCCCGCGGCTCGGCGACCACAGCCACGACGAGGCGCGACTCGAGGCGGCCGCGGCGCAGCAGCGCGCCTGGGCCGCCGAGCTGCTGGCCCGGGAACCCGAGCTGGGCATGGTGATCATGGGTCACACCCACCGCGCGGAGCTCTGGCGCACGCCCACGGGTGGCACCTACCTCAACCCCGGAGCCTGGTTCCAGGGACTGCGCTACGCGGTGGCGACGGAGGACGGGGCCGAGCTCCGGCAATTCACGCCAGCGGCACCACCTCGGCCCGCGCCAGCCGGTCCCCGATGAATCGTACACCCACCTGACGGAATCGCGCCTCGTCGTCACTCACCGCGAACCTGTGGGTTGCCGGAGCGCCTTCGGGCGCCTGGAGGCTCCGTTCACGAAGCGCCGAGGCCACGACGCGAGCGGTCTCCTCTCCACTGTCGATGAGCCGTACCCCGGGTCCCATCACCCGCTGAAGCAGCGGCTTCAGCAACGGGTAGTGGGTGCATCCCAGCACCAGGGCGCCGACGCCCGCGGCGGCGAGCGGCCCCAGATACTCCCTCGCGATCAGGTCCGCCGCGGGGTGCTCGAACCAACCCTCCTCGACCAGCGGCACGAAAAGGGGACAGGCCCGCTGCTCGACTCTGGCGTCGGGCACGGTCCGGCGGATCGCCTTGGCGTAGGCGCCGCTCGCGATGGTGCCGGCTGTTCCGATGACGCCGATCGGCCTCTCCCCGCCCACCGCGGCGGCGGCCGCCGCGCCCGGCTCGATCACACCGATGACCGGAACCGGCGATTCAGCCTGGAGCGTCTCCAGCGCGTGCGCGGTGCTGGTGTTGCACGCGATGACGACCGCCTTCACCCGCTGGTCCAGGAGCCAGCGGAGGATCTCGAGACTGTACCGCCGCACCGTCTCGGCCGACTTGGGTCCGTACGGCACCCGGGCGGTGTCGCCGAAATAGATGGTGGACTCGCCGGGGAGTTGCTCGAAGATCGCCCGCGCGACGGTGAGCCCGCCGATGCCGGAGTCGAAGATGCCGATGGGGGAGCGGTTCATCTGAGCCGAATGGGAACGGAGACCGACGCTCCCACGCCGCCCGGCAACGCCCGGATCCTGAGGTCTCCCGGAAAGTCGGCGAGATGCGCTCCCACGTAGGCCTCGAGGCCCGAGAAGAGATGGTTGAAGGCGAGCAGAACGATCCAGTCCTCGTGTTCGCGCCGCTTGTTGTCCGCGCGCGCGGACCTCGTTCGGCGGAGATAGGCCAGCTCGTGACGGGTCTTGAGGCTCATGCCGAGGGTCACGCCCTCCCAGGCGACGAATATACCGCCGGTCAACTTCCGGTTCAGCCGGGCCTGCCCCCATCCGGGCAGCAGGAACGAGCGCCAGAACGCATTGAGGGGGCTGATGGGCGAGAATGCCGGAGCCGTCGCGGCCGTGGCCGGCGGTGCCGTATCGAGCGCGGGCACCACCGTCGTGTCCTGCGCCAGGAGCCCGGACGCCCAGACGCACGCGGCGAGCAGCACGGCTGGCAGGGTCGCGGCGCGGGACGGGATCACGCGGTGTGAGGCTCCGGCGTCAGAGAGGAGAGGGGGTGGCGGGAGCGTGTGGGAATCGAACCCACCGGAGCCGCCTGAGGCACCTCCGTCGCGGTTTTGAAGACCGGCCAGACCACCAGGCCCGATCCGCCCCCGCACGAAATCTAAGGGAGTGCCGCGATGGCCTCGATCTCCACCCGCGCGCCGCGCGGCAGCGAGGCCACGGCCACGGTCGAGCGGGCGGGCCGGTGGTCGCCGAAGATCTCGGCGTAGACCTCGTTCATCAGGGCGAAGTCGGCCATGTCCACCAGGAAAACCGTCGTCTTCACGACCGCCGCGAGGTCGGTGCCCCCGGCGCGGAGAATCGCGCGCAGGTTCTGCAGCACCCGCAGGGTCTGCTCGGCGATCCCGCCGTCCACCAGCTCACCGCTCTCGGGATCGAACCCCACCTGGCCGGCGGTGAAGAGAAATCCGTTGGCCGTGATCCCCTGACTGTACGGTCCGATGGCGCGGGGCGCGCCGGGCGTCGAGACGGTTGCGCTCGGCATCAGAAGAGTCCCTCGATGGTTCCGTCTGGCAAGACGCGGATCGACTCGGCCGCGGGTGACTTCGGCAGGCCGGGCATGGTCATGATGTCGCCCGCGAGCGCGACGACGAACCCGGCCCCGGCGGAGGGGTAGACGTCGCGGATGGTGAGCCGGAAGCCGGTCGGCCGGCCCAGCTTGGTGGGATCGTCGGAGAAGGAGTATTGGGTCTTGGCGATGCAGACCGGGGTCTGGCCGAGTCCCATGGCCTCGCACTGGGCGATGTTCTTCTCCGCCGCCGCGGTGTAGTCGACGCCACCGGCACCGTAGATCTCCCGCGCGATGGTCTCGATCTTTTCCTTGATGGGCCTAGCGACGTCGTAGAGCGGCTTGAAGGCCGCCTTCTTCTCGTCGAGCAGCGCGAGCACCTCGCGGGCCACCGCCTCGCCCCCCTCGCCGCCTCTGGCCCAGACCTCGCTCAGCGCCGCGCGCGCGCCCCAGCCCCTGGCCGCGTCGAGCAGCGTCTCGAGCTCCGCCTCGGTGTCGGAGGTGAAGCGGTTCAGCGCGACGACCACCGGCACCCCGAACTTCTGGACGTTCTTCACGTGGGCCTCGAGGTTCACGAGCCCGCGCCGGAGCGCCGCGACGTCCTCCTTGCCCAGGGCGTCCTTCTTCACCCCGCCGTTCATCTTCAGGGCGCGCACTGTCGCCACGACGATGGCCGCCTCGGGCCGAAGATCGCCGAAGCGAGCCTTGATGTCGAAGAATTTCTCCGCACCGAGGTCGGCGCCGAAGCCCGCCTCGGTGAGCACGAGCTCGCCCAGCGAGAGGCCCAGCCGGGTGGCGGCGATCGAGTTGCAGCCATGGGCGATGTTGCCGAACGGTCCGCAGTGGACCAGCGCGGGGCCGCCCTCGAGCGTCTGCACCAGATTGGGGAGCATGGCGTCCTTGAGCAGGAGCGTCATGGCGCCCGAGGCCTTGAGCTCGGCGGCGGTGACCGGCTTCCGCTCGCGCGTGAGTCCGACGATGATCCGGCCGAGCCGCGCCTCGAGATCCGTGAGGTCGGTGGAGAGCGCCAGGATGGCCATGATCTCGCTGCCCGGCACGATCACGAACCGTTCCTCCCGCACGGGCCCGGCGTTGATGCCGCCCATGCTGATCACCATCGAGCGGAGGGCGCGGTCGTTCATGTCCATCGTGCGCGGCCAGGTGATCCGCCGCGGGTCGATGCCGAGCGCGTTTCCCTGGTGCAGATGGTTGTCGAGCATCGCGGAGAGGAGATTGTGGGCCGAGGTGATGGCGTGGAAGTCGCCCGTGAAGTGGAGGTTGATCTCGTCCATGGGCACCACCTGGGCGTAGCCTCCGCCCGCCGCGCCGCCCTTCACGCCGAACACCGGACCGAGGCTGGGCTCGCGGATGCAGACCACCACCTTCCTGCCCAGGCGCCGGAGCGCCTGGCTCACCCCGACGGTGACGGTGCTCTTGCCCTCGCCCGCGGGCGTGGGGTTGATCCCGGTGACGAGGACCAGCCGGCCCTCCGGCTTCCGCCTGGCGATGGCTTCGGCGCTGATCTTCGCCTTGTAGCGGCCGTAGGGAAGAATCTCGTCGGGGCCCAGGCCCACCTCGGCGGCCACGTCGGCGATCGGGCGCAGCTTGGCTGCCTGGGCGATGGCGATGTCGGACGGCACGGTCGTCACTGGGCGAGGCTCTCCAGTCCGGGTGATGGAAGTCCGAACACGCGGGCGGCATTCTCCGTGGTCCGCGCGATCAGCTCGTCGGGCGCGAGGCCCCGCAGCGACGCGATTCGCTCGGCGACGTGCCGCACGAACGCGGGCTCGTTGCGCTTGCCGCGGTGCGGCACGGGCGCGAGATAGGGGCCGTCGGTCTCCAGGAGCAGCCGATCGAGCGGCGTGTCCAGGATCGCCTGGTCCAGGCGCCAGTTCCGAAACGTGACCATCCCGCTGAACGACACATAGTGGCGGAGGACCAGCCCCGCTCGCAAGAGGCCGGGACCGCTGCTGAACGAGTGGAGAATCGCCGCGACGCCCGGCTGGTTGCGGAGGATGGCCGCGAGATCGTCGTCCGCCACGCGCGCATGGATGATCGCCGGCTTCCCCGCCTCGCCCGCCAGCGCGAGCTGGGCCTCGAAGGCCGAGCGCTGCACGTCGCGGGGGGAATGGTCGTAGTGGTAGTCGAGTCCCATCTCACCGGCGGCGACCACCCGCGGGTGGCGGAGTCGCTCGCGGAGCCACTCGGCGGCGCCGGGACTCCACCTCGTGGCGTCGTGCGGGTGCACGCCGGCGGTGGCCGAGAGACGGGGCTCCGCCGCCGCGAGGCCGAGTGCCCGGTCGGAGGCCTCGGGAGACTCGCCGATCACGACCACGTGGACCACCCCGGCAGACCAGGCGCGGTCAAGCACCTCGGAGCGGTCGGGATCGTAGGCGGCGTCCGCGAGATGGCAGTGGGTGTCGATCAGCACGGCTGCCACCCCGGCACCCCTCAGGCTTTCCGGGCCATGAGACGACGCATCAGGGCCGTGGCGCTCACCCCACCGGCTGGGGCTTGCGGCCGCCGGCCGGTGCCGCCGCGGTCTTCGGGCCGAGATGTCCCTTGGCGTCGGGGCCGGGCCAGCGCCTCTCGATCATGAGCAGGACCGGCGACGCGATGTAGATCGAGGAGAAGGTGCCGACCACCACGCCGAACAGCATCAGGAGCGCGAACGGCCGCACCACGTCGCCGCCGAGGATGCTCAGCGCGAGCAGGCTGCCCAGCGCCGTGGTCCCGGTGAAGAAGGTCCGCGGCAGCGTCTCGTTGACGGAGCGGTTGAGGATGCTCTCGAAGCTCTCGCGCTTGAGCCGATGCAGGTTCTCGCGGATCCGGTCGAAGATGACGATGGTGTCGTTGAGCGAGTATCCGACGATCGTCAGCAGTCCCGCCACCACGAAGAGGCTCACCTCGAGGCGAAGGAAGGCGATGAACGCCAGCGCCGCGATGATGTCGTGGGCCGTGGCCACGATGGCCGCCACGCCGAAGCGCCACTCGAACCGGAAGGCGAGGTAGGCCAGCACCGCGAGGAACGACATCAGGATCGCGAGCACCGCCTGCTGCCGCAGCTCGCCGCCCACCTTGGGGCCGACCGCCTCGGTGCGCAGAATCTGGTAGGTGCCCGGGCCGAGGGTGGCGTCGAGCGCCTCGCCCACCGCCGAGGCCGTCGCCTGGGTGTCGTTGGCGTCGGAGCCCTCGCGCGCCACCCTGGCGCGCACCACGATCTCGCGGTCGGAGCCGAAGGTCTGGATCTCGGCTCCCGTGATGCCCCGTGCCTGGAGGGCGTTGCGCAGTTCGCCCACGTTCGCGGGTTGCCGGGTCTCGACCTGGATCAGCGTGCCGCCGGTGAACTCGACGCTGTAGTTGACGCCGGCGAACAGCAGCACAGCGAGCCCGACCCCGCTGAAGGCGAGGGAGATCGCGTAGGCCCACTTGCGCTGGCTGAGAAAATCGTACTTCGCGTTGGCAAAGAGTCTCATGGGATCAGATGCTCAGGGTGGCCATGGTGGGCTTCCGGTCCATCCAGATCAGGAACAGCGTCCGAGTGATGAATATCGCGGTCAGCATGGAGGCGGCGGTGCCCAGGATGAGGGTGACCGCGAACCCTTTCACGGGCCCGGTGCCGAACTGGAACAGAAACAGCGCCGTGAGCACCGTGGTCGCGTTGGAGTCGATGATGGCGCTCATCGCGTGCTTGAATCCCTCGTCCACGGCGAGGCGGACCGTCTTGCCGGCCGCCAATTCCTCACGTATTCGCTCGAAGATCAGCACGTTGGCGTCCACGGCGATGCCGATGGAAAGCACCAGGCCCGCCAGACCCGGGAGCGTCAGGGTCGCGTCCAGCATGGACAGCCCGCCCAGAGTGAAGAGCAGATACAGCGTCAGCGCGACGATCGCGAGCACTCCGGCCGTGCGGTAGTACAGCACCATGATCAGCACGACGAAGATCGTGCCGATGATGCCGGAGGTGATGCCCGACCGGATGGCGTCGCTGCCCAGGCTGGGGCCGACCTGCCGCTCCTCCACGATCTGGAGGGGAATCGGCAGCGCACCGGCCTTCAGGGTGAGGGCGAGATCCTGCGCCTCCTGCAAGGTCCGGCCGGCCAGGGTGATCTGCCCGTTGCGGCTGATCCGGCTCTGAATCACCGGCGGGCGGCCCTGCACCCGGCCGTCGAGCAGGATCGCCATGTAGTCGCCGACGTGCCGGCCGGTCTCCTCGCCGAACTTGCGGCCGCCGGCGCGGTCGAGCTGGAAGGTCACGATCGGTCCGTTGGTGAGCGGATCGATCTGGGCCTGCGCGTCCTCGAGGTTGCTGCCGGTGATGATGGGCCGGTCCTCGAGTGCGTACAGAAAGCGGTACGACTCGACGCCGACGCTCATCGGCTGGGCCGACCACCGCAGCGCGATGCCGCGCGGCAGCTGCCGGGCGACCGCCGGGATACTCAGCAGGCTGTCCACCCGGGGGTAGGCGGTCTCGGGGACCATGTACTCTCCCGGTGCGCCCCCGCCGGCGGCGCCGGATGGACGAAGGAGCCCGGCGAGCACGCCGCCCTCGTCGCCCACCGAGGCGGCGGCCGCCGTGTCGCGCGCGGCGGTATCGCGCGCGGCAGTATCCCGGGCGCCTCCCGCGGGCGCCCCCGCGGCGGTGTCCGCGCCCGGCTTCGACGCCGTGTCACCGCCCAGCAGCTGCTCCACCGCCGACGGGCGCGGGGACGGTCCCGCCCCGCGGATGCCCATGCCGCGGAGCACCCGATCCATTGCCGGGATCGCCTTCTCGAGGGCATTGGTCTCGTCGGTGATGCGAAACTCGAGGAACGCGCTGCGCTGCACGATGGCCTTGGCGCGGGCCGGATCGTCGATGCCGGGCAGCTCGACCACGAGCCGCTCGTCCCCCACCTTCTGGATCACCGGCTCGGAGACCCCGAACTCGTCGATCCGCTTGCGGAGGACGGTCAGCGCGAGGTCGAGATCGCGCTTGGGATCGGCGGACACCTGCTTCGACTGGTCGAGCTCCAGGGCCAGGTGCATCCCCCCCTGGAGATCGAGGCCGAGCTTGAGCGGCACCCGCTTGATGGTTCGATCGGCGACCACACCGGTGTCGGGATCGCGCTCCCGCACGGTGACGTCGCGCGGCACCAGATAGAAGACGCAGAGGGCGATGAGTGCCAGAATGGCGAGGATGCGGTTGCGAATAGACATCGTCGGTCGACGCTCAGGCGTGGGTCACGCGGTTAGGATCGCTCCGGCTCCCGGCGAGTACCGCCAGGGCCTGCACACGATCGCGGTCCAGCTGCTCCTGCAACTGCGCCACTGAGGCGAAGCGTTCCACATCGCGGAGCCGCTCCACCCATTCGATTCTCACCCATTCGCCGTACAGGTCGCCGTGGAACTCGAAGAGATGAGCTTCGAGCGACCGGCGCCCGTCGGCGAAGGTGGGCTTGGGACCCTGGTTCATCATGCCCCCGGCCCGGCCACCCCGCCACTCCACCCGCACGGCATAGACGCCATCCGGCGGCAGCAGCTTCTGTGGCGGCACATCCACGAGGTTGATCGTGGGAACTCCGATCAGCCGCCCCCGGTGCTCACCATGCCCCACCAGGCCGCTCACCGTGTAGGGACGGCCCAGCATCCGGGCCGCATTCGTCAGATCGCCGCCGCCCACCGCTCTCCGCACCCGGGAGCTCGAGACGTGCTGGTCCCCGAAATCCACCGGCGGCACCACGTCCACGTCGAACCCGTGAATCGCGCCCAGGTGGCGGAGCGTGTCCACGTCCCCGCTCCGTCCCCGGCCGAACCCGTGATCATGCCCGATGACCAGCTCGCGCATCCCGCACCGCTCCAACAGCACACCCCGCACGAACTCCTCGGGCGTCATGGCGGCGACCCCGCGGTCGAACCGCAGAAAATACGCGACGTCGAGCGGCGTCTGGGCCAGCACCTCGCGCCGCTCCGCCCCTGTCGTGAGCAGCGGCGGCGCCGCCTGGGGATTCACCACCTCGAGCGGATGCGGCTCGAACGTGACCAGCACGCTGGCCCGCCCCGCGGCCCCGGCCCGCTCGGCGATCTCGTGCAACACCGCCTGGTGGCCGAGGTGCACGCCGTCGAACGAGCCGACGGTGACCACGGTGCCGTTGGGTGAGCGGGGCAGCGGAGCCGCCGGACCGCGGAGCCGCCCGGTCACGCCGTACCCACCACGACCGTGGGCTTGAGCCAGCCGTCCTTGGCCAGGGCGACGGCCACGAGCTCCGCGCCCTCGAGCAGGACGACCGCCCCGGCCCGCTCTCCGGTCCCCGCGTCGGCCACCGCGCGTCCGTGCAGCACCGCGGCCCTGGCCACGGGGTCGAGCTCGACTGCCGGCAGGTGCCGGAGCACATGGGCGGCGGGGAGCAGCGCCTCCCGGGATACCCCGTCGAGCGTCACGGCATCCTCCACCCGCAGCCCCCCGACCGCCTCGCGGCGCAGCACGGTGAGATGCGCACCCACACCGAGTCGGTCGCCGAGGTCGCGGGCGATAGCACGGAGGTAGGTTCCGGCGCTCACCGTGGCCCGAAAGGTCAGTGCGGGCGGCGCCCACTCCAGCGGCGCGATGCGGTGAACTATGACGGTCGCCCCGGGCAGTTCGGGAGCCTTGCCACGGCGTGCCAGTCGGTGGCTTCGCTCTCCGCCGATGTGCTTGGCGGAATAGGCCGGCGGACGCTGTTGCTGCCCGCCCTCGAACCCCGCCAGCGCCTCGAAGACCCGCTCCCGGCTCAACCCGGCGACGGAACGCTCCTCGAGCGCGGCACCCGTATGGTCGTCGGTGTCGGTGCGCACGCCGAGTCGAGCAACCGCCAGGTAGGTCTTCGTCTGCGGCTCGACGAACCGTGCCAGCCGGGTGGCGCGTCCCACGAGCATGACGAGCAGCCCGGTCGCGAAAGGATCCAGCGTCCCCGTGTGCCCGACCGACCGGGTGCCCAGCGCGCGGCGGACCCGCTGTACCGCGTCGTGGGAGGTGATGCCGGCGGGCTTGTCGACCAGCAGCGCCCCGATCAGTCGGGCTCCTCCCGCCGGATCGTCTGGAGCAGCTCCTCGATCCTGGCCGCATGTTGAATGCCCTTGTCGAGCTCGAAATGCAGCTCGGGCACCGTCCGAGTGGTCAGGGCGCGAGCGGCACGGGTGCGGAGAAAGCCCGCGGCGCTCTGGAGCCCTTCCATCGCCTTCGCCCGCTCGGCCTCGTCGCCGGCGACGCTCACCATCACCCGGGCGTGGGAGAGGTCGTTGGTAACGAGGACGCCGGTGACCGTGACGAATCCGACGCGCGGATCGCGCACCTCGCGGGCGAGGGCGTCGGTGATC
This sequence comes from Gemmatimonadales bacterium, assembly GCA_013820855.1. Lineage (GTDB taxonomy): Bacteria > Gemmatimonadota > Gemmatimonadetes > Gemmatimonadales > GWC2-71-9 > CAVVWJ01. The sequence goes on from JACDHV010000011.1 coordinate 28,389, forward strand.
ACCTGCCGGATGGTGCCGGCGACCTGTTGGGGCCGGCGAGTGGGCCGCTTCATCGGAACTGCGTCACCGTGTCCACGATCCGCACCCCGTCCGTCTCCTCGACCGCGCGGTCGGCGGCCCGAAGAATCTCCTCCACCACCGGCCGCGCCGTTCCCACCACGGCGCAGACGATCTCGGCGCGCTGCCAGAGATCCTGGTGCCCGGTCTCGGCGACGGAGACGTTCAGTGCCCGCCGGAGCCCAGTAGTCAGCGGCTTCAGCACCCCCCGCTTCTCCTTGAGGGAGTGGCAGTTGGGCAGGTGGAGGTCCCAGGTCCGGAGTGCGACGAGCATGCCCCTGACGCTAGCGGCTTTCGGCCACCGCCCCTCCCGCGGCGCTGGCAGTCAGGGTGCGCTTGACCTCTTCCATGCGGTACGACTCGATCCGGTCACCGACCTTGAGGTCGTTGAAGTTCTCGATCCCGATGCCGCACTCGAGGCCCTCGCGCACCTCGCGGACGTCGTCCTTGAAGCGCTTGAGGCTGGACAGCGAGCCGGTATACACCGGAACGCCGTCGCGGGTGACCCGTGCCTTCGCGACGCGCTGAATCGTGCCGGAGCGAACCATGCACCCGGCGATGGTGCCGACCTTGCTCACCTTGAACAGCTGCAGCACCTCGGCCTCGCCGAGCACGGTCTCCCGCTCCTCGGGCTTGAGCAGCCCCTCGAGCGCGTTCCGCACGTCCTCGACCGCCTCGTAGATGATGCGGTACGTCCGGACGTCCACCTGCTCGCGCTCCGCCGCCGCCCGGGCGTTGGAGTCGGGCCGCACGTGGAAGCCGAGCACGATGGCGCCCGACGCCTTGGCGAGCAGGATGTCGCTTTCCGTGATCGCGCCGACTCCGCGAAGGACGACGTCCACCCGGACCTCGCCGGTGCCGAGTTGCGCGAGGGCGTCGGCCAGCGCTTCGGCCGGGCCGCCCTGGTCGGCCTTGATGATGATGCGGAGGGTCGAGACCTCGCCCTCCTTCAGCGCGCGGCTGAAGTCCTCGAGCGTGCCGCCCCGGGCGGTGCGGCGGTTCTGCGCCTCGCGCTCGAGCCGCTGCCGCTTCTGCGCGATCTCCCGCGCCTCCACGGCGTCGGTGACCACCGCGAAGGTGTCGCCGGCCGCCGGCACGCCCTCGAAGCCGAGGATCTGCACCGGAATCGAGGGGCCCGCCTCCTTCACCGCCTTGCCGCGCTCGTCGTACAGCGCGCGGACGCGGCCCGAGAACTTGCCGCAGATGAAGTTGTCGCCCACGTGCAGGGTGCCCTTCTGCACCAGGATCGTGGCCAGCGGACCCTTGCCGGGGTCGAGCGTGGCTTCCAGCACGGCGCCCTGCACCTTGGCGTCGGGATTGGCCTTCAGGTCCAGGATCTCGGCCTGAAGCAGGACCTGCTCGAGCAGCGTGTCGATGCCGGTGCCCTTCTTGGCGGAGATCTGGGCGGAGAGGGTGTTGCCGCCGAACTCCTCCAGCACGACGTTGTGCTGCAGCAGGTCCTGCTTGACCTTCTGCACGTTGGCGCTGGGCAGGTCGACCTTATTGATGGCGACGATGATCGGCACGCCCGCGTTCCTGGCGTGGCTGATCGCCTCGATGGTCTGCGGCATCACCTGGTCGTCGGCCGCGACCACCAGCACGACGATGTCGGTGACCTGGGCGCCCCGTGCCCGCATGGCGGTAAAGGCCTGGTGGCCCGGGGTGTCGAGGAAGGTGATGTGCCGGTCGCCCGGCAGCGTGACGTGATAGGCGCCGATGTGCTGGGTGATCCCACCCGCCTCGCCGGCCACGACGTTGGCCTTCCGGATGTGGTCGAGGAGCGAGGTCTTACCGTGGTCCACATGGCCCATGATGGTGACGACCGGAGACCGGAACGAGAGACTCCCCGGCGCCTCCTCCACCTGGTCGGACTCGGCCTGCGCCGCGTATTCGTCTTCCCGCACCGCCTCGAAGCCGAAGGCTGACGCGATCAACTCGATCTGGTCGAAATCGAGCCGCTGGTTGACGGTGACCATGAGGCCCAGCTCCTTGAAGGCGAACTGGACGATCTGGGTCGCCGGGACCTTCATGGCGGCGGCGAGCTCGGAGACCGAGATGAACTCGTTCACCCGGATCCGGGTCTTTTCCTTCTCGCGCTCCTCGGCCATCCGTCCCGCCTGCACGTCGCGGAACGACGGCTCATCGGAGCGGCGGCCCTTCCGTCCGGCGCCACCCTTCATGCCCTGCAGGGTGCGCAGAATGTTGGCCTGCACCGCGTCCTGGTCCACCGACGAGCGCTTGCCCTTCTTCCCCTTCTTGCGGGCGCCGCCCTTCTCGGCGTCGGGTCCGAACGTGCGGGCGGGCGGCCCGCCCTGTCCCGGTCGCGCGGGGGCGCCGGGCCGCCCCGGGG
>JACDHV010000336.1 GCA_013820855.1 Gemmatimonadales bacterium
GTGTCGTCCGAGCCTCTGGCGGAGCGAGCTTCGGGCGCGGGACGCTCCTCGCGGGAGCGATCGCCGGACGCGCGCCTGGGACTCACGTCCACCGGCAGAGTTTCGCGCCGGCGCGCATCCGGCGCCGCCCGCGGGGCCTCGGCCGGGCGCGCCCGCCGTGCCTCGATCGTGGGGCTCTCGCTCTGACGCCGCTCCACCGCGCGCCGCGGCTCGGCCCGTGTTCCCTCACTCGTCGCGGCCGGTTCAGGACGGTCGCTGAACTTGGTCCGGTCCGTGGAACGCCGGCCCACCGCCGCGTCCGGCCGCTCGGCAACCTGACGGTCCACCGCCCGACGGATCGGCGAGGAGTTCTCGGGCTCCACGAACCGGGAGACGGGTGGCGTGTATACCGTGTTCACCGCGCGGCCCAAGGTGTAGCGGCGGTCGCGGTAGTCGGTGTTCGCCAGCGTGCGGTCGCGGAACCGGTACGGGGTGTATGGCCGGTGATACCGGTCGTAATAGCCGAGGTTCCGGGAGTGATACGGGTAGCCCCAGTAGCTGCGGGGATAGTAGTATACCGGGCGATGGTAGTACGGCCGGTGGTACCAGGGGTCGTAGAAGAAGGGGTCATAGAAGGCACCGTACGCGTAGCGGTACGGCCCGTAATAATGACGCGGGTAGAAGGGCCGCCCGAAGAAGAGGCTCACCGACAGGCCGCTGCCGCAGCTCCGGTAGTATTCGCAGCCGAAGTCGTCGTAGTGGAAGCCGCCGTAGTACGGCCGGCTGTATGAGTAGTCGTTGGCGTAGACCACCCGATCGACGACGTGGTAGCTCAGGACGTCGTAGTCGAAGCTGCCCTGCGCCATCCGGCGCACCAGCTCGGTCAGCTCGGGCTCGGGGTCTTCCGGCAGCTGCCGGGGCGAAAGGGCCTTGTAATCCCAGTGGTCGCCCAGGACGAACTCGTCGAAGCGGAACGGCGAGCGCGAGACGGCCGCGTACACCGAGCCGCGGCCCGAGCGGTCGCCTACGTCGAATGCGTCACGGCCGCCCCGGCCCTCGACTTCGTACTTCTTTCCACCGCGGACGAAGTTGTCGTTCGTGGGATCGAGCGGGAACAGCACGCGCAGGCGCCCCTCGGCATCGCTATGGAGCACGACCAGGTAGCCGTCGTCCTCGGCGCGCGCGTGCACCTTCGCGCGGTCGCCCCGCAGGAAACGCCCGTCGTTGTTGATCCAGAGCTGAATCGGGGGATCGTCCGTGGTCGCCACGGCCGGTTGGCCCGGGCCACTCACGAGGAGGAGTGGAAGGAGCAGATCGAGGTACATGGGCGCCTCCCGGAACTGCCGTTGCCTAGCTGAAAGATGCGATGGGGCATTGCGTTAGGCCAGTCCTGCATCACTCCGCGAACCGCGTGCCACCATCCACATACATGAATCATAACCACTTAGCCCCGGGGTTCGTTCCCCGAACGTCCTCCGGCGGGGCCTGCATTAGCGCGGGGGTGGACACTTCGATCAGACGCGGCAACGGAGATTGTTAAGGAGGAAAACCGCTACTGCCATCACGGCTTGCTGGTCTCGTGCCCCCCGTTCCAGCGGTGCCAGTACATCCGCATCTCGGTGATCTTCTCCCCAGCAGTCTCGCAGAAGATGGCGCCCCGGGCATCCACCCACTCCCCGGTCCGCTTGCGCCGGAACACGCACTTGAACTCGGTACTGAACCAGGCGCCGGCCGCGAAGACCTCGCCGGAGGAGAAGGCGACCTCCGATTGGTACAGGGGGACCTCTAGCCAGTAGCGGCGCACGGCTTCGGCGCCACGCAACGGCTCGGAGAAGGGCGTTTCAATGAAGACGACATCCTCCGCGAACACCGACACCAGCAGGTCCACGTCCCCTCGCGACCACCCCCGCCCGAAGGTGTCGATGAGAGATCGGCCCAGCTCCCGACTGTGGACCTCGGTCACCGCGGCTCCGCGGTGAGCCGCTGGAGCGCCTCGCGGGCTTCGGTGACACGGCCTTGCAGCTCGGGGTCGGCCTTGTCCCACAGCCTCACGAACCGGCCGTACGCAACGGCCGCCGAGTCGCTCTTGCCGGCCGACTCGTAGGTGCGGCCCAGCGCCAGGAATGCGAGCGGCAGCAGGTGCAGCTCGCTGGTGTCGAAGCCGTGCCGGAGGCGGCTTATCCCCTCCTCGCGGGTATCCGGATCCGCCGCCAGGGCGAGCGCGAGCTGAAATCGGAGGAACGTGGTCCGCTCGGCGGTGTTGGGTCCGCCGGCCCCGCTCAGGCCGGAGCGCAGATGCCTGATGCCTGCGGCCGTGTCCCCATCGGCCAGCCGAGCCCACCCGACCGTCGCCTCGAGCAGCGCGCGGTTCCTGAGCGAGTCGGGTGATGGGTCGGGGAGCTTCATCCCCTCGGCGGCGATGCGGCCGGCATCCCTCGGCTGGCCGGCCATCATGGCCTTGATCGCCTCCAGGTATGCGGTGCGTGGGGCGTTGTCACGCGTCTCCGAATCGAGTGCCGCCAGCGAGTCCAGCCGCTCGCCGCCGAAAGAGGATGGAGCAATGCCCAGCACGATGGGCC
>JACDHV010000337.1 GCA_013820855.1 Gemmatimonadales bacterium
GGCGGCGGCGCGCGCCGCCAACTCGAGCACGCGCCGCGCCGGCTCGGTGGAGACGATCCCGCCCTCGTTCGTGAGAAGGTCGTTGATCAGCGTCGGCGGCGCGTTCGGCAGCCACGTCTCGACCAGCCGGCCGAGCACGCCGAACCAGATCATGGCGAAGAAGTCGTTGACCAGGGGCGTCTCCCAGTTGCGGAGAAGCTCCTCCTCGAGATCCCGGTAGAGCGCGGCGAGCCGGTCCGGACTCCATCCGCGAAGGTCCTCGGCCGCGAGCGGGGCCAGCGCGGCGTCCACGCGCGCGTGGAAGGCGGGCACCGCCGTGCGCAGACGCCGGCTCTCGCGGACGAGCCGGCCCACCATCCGCAGCAGCCGCGCGGTGTCGGCGAGCTTGCCGCTGGTGGCCTCCAGCTCGGGCGGGTCCTCCAGCTTCTGCCGCACGCCCATCATCCGCTCCATGAAGGCGCGGTTCACGGAGTAACCGGGCAGCAGCGCGAGCGTTCGGTACCAGTTCAGGAGCTGGTAGTAGACGCGGCCGCGCACCAGCCCGAGCATGTTGGCGAAGACGTGCCGATGCCGGTCCACCTGATCCGTCGGGGTGCCGACCACCGCGCAGAACTGCCGGTACACGTCCTCGTAGACGCTCCGTGCGAAGCTGAAGGTGAGCGGCGAGGTGACCCCCGCGTAGCTCTCGACGATGTTGCTGTTGTCCCAGACCCGGCGCTCGCCTTCGGGGAGCCGCGCAAGCGTCGTGATCGGCCGGGCCTGCAGGATACGGAGGCGGCGGTCGGCACCCTCGATGGCCCACTCGATGTCCTGCGGCGCGCCGAAGGACTCGCCGACCCGCCGGGCGACGCGGGCGATCTCCACCGCCTCTTCGGTCGTGAGCGTCGGCTCCGGAGCGGCGCTGCCGCCGCTCTCCCGCGGCTCGCGCGCCGTCCCGCCTCCCGCGAGGAGGCGGACGGCTTCGGGCTTGGCGACCAGGGTGGCGGCCACCGCGGGCGCGGGAGCGGAAAAGTCGACCCGGTAGGTGTCCGCATCCAGTTCGCCGCTCACCAGCCCCTCGCCGAGCCCGAAGACGGCACTCACCACCGCCATGTCGCGGCTCCCGCTCACGGGGTCGGCGCCGAAGGCGACGCCCGAGACCTCCGCGTCCACCATCGCCTGCACGATCACCGACATGGGCGCCGCGGCGCCGCCGTACGCCAGCGCGTGGGCGTTTCCCGCGCTGGCCCAGACCGCCCGCACCGCGGCACCGACCTCGGCGGCCCTCACGCCCAACACCGTGTCGAACTGGCCGGCGTAGGAGGCCGCCGTCCCGTCCTCCGTCGTGGCCGACGAGCGGACCGCCAGCAGCCGATCGTTCAACCCCGCATCCCGCAGCGAACGATCGAGCACCTCCTCGAACCCCACGGAGAGCGCGAGATCTTCGCGCACCCGGCTCTGCCAGCGCGCCATCTCCCGCTTGTCCTCCGGCAGCGGCGCGCGCGATAGGACGATATCGCGGAAGGCATCCGCGGTCACCGCGATCCATGCGGGCACCTCCACGCCGGCCTCCAGCAGGCGGGCGAGGTTGTGCGCCTTCCCGCCGATCAGGGACGCGGCGGGCACCGGCTGCCCGAGCCGGTGCCGATAGATCCAGGCGGGGCGGCTCATCCGGCCCCGAGCGCGTGAGCCGCCGCGCGGCCGATGCCGAGAAGGAGGTACATCGCGATGGTCCACACCCCGCTCGCCGCCTCGATCTGGCGTGAGAGGCCGGCGCGCGGCGCGCGCAGGAAGCGCAGCGCCGGCACCGCGGCGCCGAGGGCGAGGGCACCCAGGATCCCCAGCTCGATGCGGCTGGCGCCCACCGCGAGGAGCGCCGCCCCCGCGATCACCGCGGTGAGCGCGAGCACCGCCAGCCATACCATGGGCGCCGTGCCGAGCCCCCACGCCTTCGTGTACGTATCCACCCCCTCGCGCTCCGCCTCGGGCACGCGGATCTTCCGCCCGACCTCCACCACCACGCCGTTGAAGTACGTCAGCGCGAGGAAGAGCCCGAGTGCGGGCGGTGGCACGACACCCTCCGCCAGCCAGTCCAGCCCGGTAGTGTAGAAATCGATCAGCGGGAGGATCGCCATGTGGCTGAGCAGGTAGGCAATGGGGCGCGCGCGCAGCCACTCGCCCACGAAGAATTCCTTGGTCATCAGCGCCGCGTACGCGGCGACCAGCGCAATCGCGCCGAAGAGTTGCGGTGCCACCAGCAGGTTGAGCGCCAGCGCGAGCGCCAGCAGCGCGCCGCCCACCCTCCGCAGCTCCGCCCGCGTGACCAGCCCGCGCGGAACCGGGAGCTCGGGGCGGTAGCGCCGATCGATCTCGGCGTCTTTGTGCTCGTCCAGGATGCGGAGCCAGGCGAAGAAGACGAGCGCGGTAAACGCCCCGACCACGAAACGATCGCCGGGGATGAAGCCCGCCTCCCCGCGCGCGAAGCGGGAGTAGTACGCGGCCGAGGCGGTGAAGGCGACTACCATCGGCGCATAGGCGATGAGCGGGAAGCGCTCCGCCTGGTAGCTCCACAGT
>JACDHV010000338.1 GCA_013820855.1 Gemmatimonadales bacterium
GAACGTCACCAGCGTGATGGCCGGCCTCGAGCGGCGGAGGCCGTGCACCGTGCCGCCCACGTCCTTGACCATCACCACCGAGCGCGCGGCCATCTCCCTCGCCTGGGTCAGGAACCGCGAGCTGCCGACCGTGGCGGGCACGCTGTCGAGGGAGACGGTCCGCCGGGTGAAGAGGCCCAGGTCGCGCTTGGCTTGAAGCACCCGCCGCACGGACGCGTCGAGCCGCTCGGCGGTGATCTCGCCGCGCGCGACGGCCGCCTCCATTGCCACGATGGCGGCGGCGGGATCGGTCGGCTGCAGCAGCAGGTCGGCGCCGGCGAGAAAGGCACGGACCGAGGCGTCGGGGCCGTACGTGCCGGCGATGCCCCCCATGTCGAGCGCGTCGGTCACCACCAGACCGTCGAACGCGAGCGAGTCGCGCAGGATGCCGGTGAGAACGTTGGGCGCGACCGTCCCGGGCCGGAGCTCGCCGGGATCGATCCCGGGCAGCGCGATGTGCGCCGACATCACCGCCTTCACGCCCGCCGCGATCGCGCTCCGGAACGGGACCAGCTCTACCGAGTCTAGTCGCGACCAGTCGGAGGCGATCACCGGAAGGGCGAGGTGCGAATCGGTCCCTGTGTCGCCGTGACCCGGGAAATGCTTGGCGGTCGCGAGCAATCCGTGGTCCTGCAGACCGCGAATCTCGGCGGCGACCAGGCGGCCCACGGCGGCCGGGTCCTCGCCGAACGATCGGGTGTTGATGATGGGATTGTCGGGGTTGTTGTTGACGTCGGCCACGGGGGCGAAGGCGAGATGCACGCCGACCGCGCGGCCCTCCAGCGCCGTGATCCGCCCCATCTCGTACGCCGCGCTGTCGCTCCCGGTGGCGGCCACGCCCATATTGGGTGGGAGCGGCGTCCCTCCATTGAACCGGATGCTGGTGCCGCCCTCGAGGTCGGAGGCGATCAGCAGCGGCAGGGCCGATCGCTGCTGGAGCCGGTTCAGCTTGGCGGCGATGTCGAGCGGCGATCCCACCGATACGATGAGTCCGCCGACGTGGAGCGAGTCCACCCACATCTGCATCCGGGCAAAGGCCTCGGCGTCGTAGGCCGCGTACGTGCCGGGAATCCACGGCACGACCAGTTGCGCGATCCGGTCCCGAACGGAGAGGGCGCCGAGGAGGTCCTCGACACCGGGCACGACCGCGAGGTCGGGCCGGAACGGCGCGGGATGGGGCGCGGGGGCGGGGGCCGCCGGACCACCACCGCAGGCGCAAAGCGATACCGTCACGAGCGCGAGGAGCTTGGCGTGCACAGGTCTCATTTCCTGCTCTTGGGTATGCTGGGCTGGCCGGTCGGGTGCGCGGCACCGGGCGCGGGCGCGGCGGCCGATCCGGCCAGCGTGCGGCCCGGCATCGAGGTCCTGCTCGCCGACAGCGCGGGCATGGTGCGCGACCGGCGGGTCGGGCTGGTGACCAACCAGTCGGGCGTCGATGCGAGCGGTGTCAGCAACGTGGTGCGTCTGCGGGCGGCCGGAGTCCGGCTGGTGGCGCTGTTCAGCCCCGAGCACGGCTTCCGTGGCGCGGCCGAGCCCGGCGTCGCCGTCGCGTCGTCGGTGGACTCGGCCACTGGGCTTCCAATCTACAGTCTTTACGGCCGGACTTCCGCCCCCACCGCCGAGATGCTCGCCGGCATCGACGTGCTGCTGGTGGATTTACAGGATGCGGGCGCCCGGTACTACACGTATCTCACCACGACGGTGGACGTCATGAAAGCGGCCGGAGCGAACCGCGTTCCCGTGGTCGTGCTCGACCGCCCCAATCCCATCGGCGGGAGGGTGCAGGGGAACGTGCTCGAGGAGGCCCACATCACGACGGTCGGCCGGCTGGCGGTGCCGATGCGCCACGGCCTCACGCTCGGGGAGCAGGCGCGGCTCGCGCGCGCCGATCTGGATCTGTCCGTGGACCTCGCCGTGGTGCCCGCCGCCGGCTGGCGGCGCAGCGTTACCTTCGACCGGACCGGCCTCCCATTCATTCCACCGAGCCCCAATCTGCGCACCCTCGAAAGCCTCTTCCATTACCCCGGCACCTGCCTGTTCGAGGGGACCAATCTGTCGGTCGGCCGGGGCTCCGACGCGCCCTTCGAGCAGATCGGGGCGCCCTGGCTGGACCCCGCCGCGGTTCTCCGGACCTTCCGGTCGGCCGGGCTGCCGGGCGTGCGAGCGCACGCCGTTCGGTTCACGCCACGGATGCCCGGGGACGGGAAGTACGCGGACACGCTGCTGGCGGGAATCCGGCTCGAGGTCACCGACCGCGACAGCTACGATCCTCCGGCGACTGCGGTCCACCTCCTCGCGGCGATCCACGGCCGGCACCCGAAGGAGTTCGGCTGGGTTCCGAAACACTTCGACCGGCTGGCCGGGACCGGCTCGCTCCGGGCGGCGATCGAGGCAGGCACCGATCCCGGGGCGATTGTTCGGAGCTGGGAGCCGGCCCGGCGGGCGTTCCTCGAACGGCGGCGGGGGGTGCTGCTGTACCCGGAGTAGCCAGACCCGTCACGCG
>JACDHV010000339.1 GCA_013820855.1 Gemmatimonadales bacterium
TCCTCGCCGTGGTCCTCCTGGTACAGACCGGCGGTGGCAAAGGCGAGTCGCCGGGAGACAGCGCCTCCGCGGGCGAGGGGCCGGTGCACATACACGGCCTCGGGGTGAACCCCCGTGACGGTGCGCTCTTCATCGCCACCCACACCGGCCTGTTCCGACTGGGCAAGGACCAGGCCAGGGCGGAGCGCGTCGGGCAGGGCTCTCAGGACACCATGGGCTTCACGGTCGTCGGGCCGGATCGCTTCCTCGGCTCCGGCCATCCCGGCGAGCTCGCGTCGGGGCCGCCGCTGCTCGGCCTGATCGACTCCCGCGACGGCGGCCGAAGCTGGACGCCGGTGTCGCTCTCCGGCGAGGCGGACTTCCACCTGCTGCGCGCGTCCGGCGCCCGCGTCTACGGCGCCGACTCGAGTAGCGGGCGCTTCCTCGCAAGCTCCGACGAGGGCCGTAGCTGGAGCGAGCGCGAACCGCCCGGAGACATGGTCGATCTCGCCGCCGACCCGCGCGACGGCCGGCGGCTCGTGGCCTCGAACCAGTCGGGGCTACTCGCCTCGGAAGACGAGGGCCGTACATGGAGACCGCTCGGCAGGGCTCCGGTCGGCCTCTTGAGCTGGGCCGCCGAGGGCAGTCTCTTCCACGTCGATGCCGATGGACGCGTTCAGGCCAGCTCGGACGACGGACTGAGCTGGCAGCCGCGCGGATCGGTGGGCACCCAACCCGCGGTCTTCGGTGCCGCCGACGAGCGCTCGCTCTACGCCGCGCTGCCCGACGGCACGGTCATGGCCAGTTCGGACGGGGCGAGGACTTGGACAGCTCGATCGCGCCCGTAGGGGCGCTTGTGGGCGCGAATGTCGAGCCCGTGGCGCAGGGGCGCCTCAGTCTTCCCCGAGCGAGGACCGGCCGCCCCAGGCCCGCAGGTGGGGAAGAGGGTCGAAGGGGCTACCGCCGCTCTGCCAGCCGGGCGCTGACCACATCTCGAAGTGCAGGTGGCACCCCGTGGCGCGTCCGGTCTCGCCGACGGCGCCCAGGGCCTCTCCCGTCCTCACCTGGTCGCCTTCCTGCACCCGCGGGGCCTTCAGCATGTGCATGTAGACGTAGTCGATGCCGGTGGTCTCACCCGTGACGACCGCGTAGTTGCCCGCTGCCGACTGGTACCCGGCTGCCCTGACCTCGCCGCCGCGCGCGGCCACCACCGGAGTCCCACACGCGGCGAACAGGTCCTGCCCCTGATGGCCGCGTGACCCGCCGAAGTTGTTGGAGGCTCCGTAGCCGAGGTTGTGCGCTCCCCGGATCGGGAAGCGGTGGCCGGAGCCGAGGCGCGGCGACGGCGACGGCGCGGGAGCGCGTTCGGCGGACCCGTCGTCGTGGGCCGACTGAGCCCCAGGCGCGTCCGGGGCCTCTACCCCACCGCCAGGTGAGGAAAGCGCGGGGGATGGGAGCAACAGCACGGGGACGAAAGCAACGACGGCGCCGGCGACGCGGGGGGTGATCCTCAAGGGAGCAGCCTCTCTTTTCGAGCGCCTCCGGGGTTAGCTGTCGGGCTCGCGCTGAAAAGAGCTGCGCTACGGCCGCGTGCGGCCGATTCGCCCCTACCACTGGTTCCCCCGTATCAGCGCCCGCGCGGAGCGGGCGGTGAACTCGGCACAGGCCTACAGGTCGTCGGAGAAGGTATCAGCGGATCCGGAGCACGGCAACTCGCGTGGGGCTGTCGGACACCCTCGGCGTCCTCCGCCTCTCCGGAGTCCGGCCGGCTCAGCCTGAGTGACCGCCGCCCGGAGTCGCGTCCGCGGCCGGCGAGCTCGGCACGGGACCTCCGAACTCGCGTTCACGGAACTCGTTCATCTCCTTGATCTCGCGTCGCTGGGCCGTGACGATGTCTTTCGCCAGCTTCCTGAGGGCTGGGTCCCGGGTCTTGCCCTGCACGGCTTCGGCCATGCGAATCGCCCCCTGATGGTGAGGGACCATCTCGTCGACGAAGACGCGATCGAAGGGTTGCTTGCCCCGGATCATGTTGGCCCCGTCCATGTGCCCCATGCCGGCCTCCTCCGCGGAGAGACCGAGCGCCATGTGACCGCCCATGTCGGGCTCGAGCGGAGCGTTGAACAGGCGCTCGTGGATGCGGCGCATCTGCCCGATCTCCCCGGTCTGGCTCAAGACGATCTCATCGGCCAGGCCCTGGACGAAGTCAGACTGTCCCTCGCTCTGGGCGACCTTCGCCATGTCCACCGCACTCGTGTGATGAGGCACCATCGCCGTGAGGAAGCCCCTCTGGGCATCACTGGTGGGGGCGGGAGGGGAAGCTCCGCCCTGGTCTCCGCACCCGGCGAGCAGGAGCACCGCAAGGATCAGGCCGGCGGTGAGCGTGGCGGGGACTCGACGGAAGTGCATGTCAATCCTCCTCGGCGTCGATGGATCTCTCCGGCGCCCGCTGATGGCCCGAGGCGCGCCGATCGCCCAAGCGCATCTACAGCGTGTCCGCCAGCGTCCTACCGAGTGTAGGCGTGCCCGAGCCACGAGGCGCCGGTTGCCGGGCGT
>JACDHV010000153.1 GCA_013820855.1 Gemmatimonadales bacterium
CGCCGACGCCGGCGCGCTGGGCCATCGCCGCCATTCCCGCGACCGCCCAGACCTTGCCCGGCAGGTACTTCCCGAGGCTGGAGACGGTCCAGATGCGAGCGGCGGACCACACGTCGAGGCCTCGTCCCCACGCAGTCAGCATCCGCCGCCACGCCATGATCAGCAGCGCGTACATCAGCCACACGACGACCGCGCTCAGGATGATCCATCCCGGCTCGATGCTCCACTCGAGCGGCTGCGCCCGCAGCTCGTCCCAGTTACGGAGCAGCGACCGGGCGGCGAAGGTGACGATTGCGAGCCCGAGGATCCACTGCAGTACCCGGATGCGGCGATCACCCACCCAGGGCCTCGCGGTACCAACCCTCGCAGATCTCGGCGACGTGATCGGGGTCCAGCCGGGCCCGCCATGACTCCCCGACCAGGCGGGCCATGTCCCGCCGGTCGTGCTCGGAGACGAGGCCGAGGATCGCGTCGCCCATCGCCTCGGGCGCGGGCAGGGTGAGCCGGCCGGCGCCGTTGGGCGGCACCACGTCGAGCACGCCCCCGCCATCCCAGCACGCCACCACCGGCACTCCGGCCATCAGCGCCTCGGCAGCCACGAGCCCGAACCCCTCGCCCTGTGCGGGAAAGATCATGAGGTCCGCCCTCGACAGGTAGCTCGGGACCACGACCGACGCGACGGCGCCGGCGAAGTGCACGAACTCCCGGATGCCGAGCTTTTCGACCAGGCGCTCCAGGGCCCCGCGCTCCGGGCCGTCACCCACGATCGTGAGCGGCATCTCGTGCCCACACGAGGCCAGGAAGGCCACGGTGTCGATGGCCAGCCCCACGCGCTTCTGCGGGACGAGCCGCGCGATGACGACCGCGCCGCCCCCACCCACCGACCACGGATGGTTGGTGGTGTCCACCGGCATGGGGTGCACGTGGGGGAGGTCCACGAACCTGCCGGCGCCGGTCTGAACCCAGCCGGCCAGCTCACGGGAGACCGCGGTGACGACGGTGGCGCGCTGGAAGACGGGACGGGCCAGCGTGCGGGCGATGCGGGAGTGCCGGAGGAGCGCCGCGTCGGTGCCGTGAACGGTGAGCACGCTCGGCACGTGCTTGGGCAGCGCGAGCCCGCCGGGCACCCACCAGTGCGCGTGAAAGAGGTCGGCGCCGGCCTCGGCCACCTCACGCGCGGCCCGCCTGAGGGCGCGCCAGAGGCCGGCGAGGGCGCCGAGGCCGGCGGGCCCCCTGAGCGCCGCCTGCATGGTGCCCCGGTAGGCCAGCGTCTCGGCGCCCGCCGAGGCATAGCGAACCCGGCGGACCGAGACTCCGTCGAGCTCCTCGTCGCCCCCCCGCCCTTCGTCGCTCGGCGCTACCACCCGCACGGAAATGCCGCGGCGAACCAGGGCGCGGGCCAGCGTCGCGAGGAAGGCGCCCGACACGTCGCCGGCCCAACGAGGATAATTATGGGTGAGGAAGACCACCCGCACCGCTCAATCCCGCACGTCGAGTTTTTCGAGGCGAGCCAGCGCGCGCGCCACTGCCCGGGTCTCCTCCTGCATGCCGGCGATCATCTCGCCGAGCAGTCCGAAGCCGAACAGCACGATGCCGCTGATGACCATCGTCTCGACCAGATTGAGGAGCGGACGGAAGCCGATGCCGTACCCGAAGCGGAGCACCAGGGCGATGACCCCCGCCGAGAGGCCGATCAGGAACAGGATGGCGCCAGCCACCCCGAAGAACAGCATCGGCTTCCTGCCGAAGCGGAGCTGAAACCAGACGGAGACCAGGTCGAACACCCCCACGGGGATCCGGCGCCAGTTGAACTTCGAGATGCCGGCCTTGCGCGGATAGAGCGGAACCGGAAGCGCGTCGAGGCGGAAGCCGTCGGCCGCGGCGATCACGACCATGTAGCGGTGCCAGTCGGGGCGCAGCGGCACGTTCAGCATCACCTCGCGGCGATATGCCTTGACCGAGTTGAGGTCGGCCACCCGGACGCCGAACAGCCAGCGGCAGAGCGCGTTGTAGACGCGCGACACGAAGGCCCGCTCGTACCTGCCCTGCTTGGTGCCGGTGACGATGTCGGCCCGTCCCTGGAGGATCGGCGCCACGAGTCCGGGAATGTCGGCGGGCAGGTACTGCAGGTCGGCGGGGTAGAACACGAAGACGTCGCCGCGCGCCACGTCGCCCGCCGAGCGCAGGGCGTCGGCGATTCCCCGCTGGCGCCGATGGGTCACCACGCGGAGAAAGGCGTACTGGCGCTCGAGCTCGCGCAGCACCCCGGCGCTCTCGTCGCGGGAGCCATCGTTCACGATCACGACTTCGAAGGAAAATCCGGCGGGAGCGAGTGCCTCGGCGCAGAGCCGGACGAACTCGGGCAGGTTGGGGGCCTCGTCCTTGGCCGGTACGAGGACGCTGACATCCAGCGCCTCGGCGGGAAGGGTCATACGCGTTTCCGCATGCGCGCCGGCAGGATCCCCAACTGGTCCCGGTACTTGGCGACGGTGCGCCGCGCGATCTGGATGCCCTGTTCCTGGAAGAGGTGGACGATCTGCTGGTCGGTGAGCGGCTTCCCGCTGTTCTCGTCGGCCACCATCTTCTGCAGCTTCGCCCTGATGGACCGCGCGCTCGCCTCCTCGCCCGAGGCCGTGGAGAGCGCGCTCGAGAAGAAGAACTTGAGCGGCAGCACCCCCCGGGGGGTCTGGACGTACTTCTCGTTGGTCACCCGGCTCACCGTGGACTCGTGCATGTTGATGACCTCGGCGACCTCCCGCAGCGTGAGCGGCTTGAGGTACTCGATGCCCTTCTCGAAGAAGTCGCGCTGCCGGTCCACGATGAAGTTCATCACCTTGAGCATGGTCTGGCGGCGCTGCTCGATCGCCTGAATCATCCAGTTGGCGCTGTTCATCTTCGACGCGATGAACTCCCGGTTCTCGGGGGTCATCTTCTTCTTGTCCCTCGCGATCTCCTGATACGACCGGCTGAGCCGCAGCCGGGGCATCCCGGTGTCGTTGAGGAAGACGTGGTAGCGCGTGCCGATCTTCTCGACGATCAGATCGGGAATGATGTAGCCGTCGTTCTGGCTGGCGTGCTTGAGCCCGGGCTTCGGATCGAGCCTCCCGAGGCCGTCGGCCGCCGCCTGGACCGCCGAGGGCTCCACCCCGAACCGCTTGGCCAGATCGTTCCAGCGGTGGGCGATCAGGTCGGCGAACGCTTCATCCACCAGTCGGAAGGTGAGCGAGTCGGTGTCCTTCTCCTCGCGGAGTTGTATCAGGAGGCACTCCCGGAGATCGCGGGCCCCGATGCCCGGCGGGTCGAGCTTCTGGATGATCCCGACCATCTCCTCGAGCTCCGCCATCGAGTAGTACGGCGGCGACGGCAGCTCCGCCGCCGGGGGCGCGGGACGCTCCACCGACGGTTCCTGGAGGTCGCTGCCGCTGCCGGCCGGGGCTGCAGGCGGCGAATCATCCGTGACCGCGGCGACGGAACCGCCCGGTCCCTCCTCCCCTTCCTCGACGCTCTCGCCCCGCACGTGGGCGGACACCAGCTGATTCACCGAGCCGAGGATCTCCTCCACCGAGGCGGCGAGGTAGCCTTCGTCGTTGATGTTGCCGAGGAATTCCTCGGCCAGGAGGAGCTGTCGGGGAGTGAGCGTGAGCATGTGGAGCTGCTCCCGCAGGTGGTCGATGAGGTCCTTGGTCTCGACCGTGACGGGCTCGGTGTACTCCAGCTGCTCGAACTGCTCGCGGGTGCCGCCGACCTCGAACCCGTTGAGCAGGATCTCCTCCCAGTCCATCTCCTCTTCCTTTTCCTTCTGCTCCTTTTCCTGTTCCGCGTCCTTCTGTTCCGGCGTCTCTTCCTCGGGCTCGAGGAGCTCCAGGAAGGGATTGGACAGCAGCTCCTGCTTGAGGTGCTGCTGAAGGTCCATCATGGGCATGTACAGCATGTCCATCGCCTGGTACAGCCGCGGATTGACCCGCAGCTCCTGGCGGAGACTCGTGTGCTGCGAGAGCCCGGTTCTCATGCCACCGCCTCGAGCCGAGCGCGCAGGCGCGCGGTGAGGGTCGGCCCGAGGTAGAGTTGGGCGACGCGATCGTCGTACACCAGATCGCGGACGCTTCCCGACGCCTGCACTTTGCCTTCGAACATGATGTAGGCCCGGTCGACGATGTCGAGCGTTTGCTCGACGTTGTGGTCGGTGATAAGCACGCCGATGCCGCGATGACGCAGCCCGGCGACGATGGTCTGAATATCGTGCACGGCGATCGGGTCCACGCCGGCGAACGGCTCGTCGAGCAGCATGAACTTGGGATCGCTCACGAGGGCGCGGGTGATCTCCAGCCGGCGCCGCTCCCCGCCGCTGAGAGAGTACGCCTTGCTCCGGCGAAGGTGCTTGATCGACAGTTCGTCGAGCATCCGGTCGAGCCGCTGGTGGCGCTCGGCGCGGCCGAAGTCACGCGTCTCCAGGATGGCCAGAATGTTCTCCTCCACCGTCATCCGGCGAAAGATCGAGGGCTCCTGGGCCAGGTACCCGATCCCTGCCCGGGCCCGGCGGTACATCGGAGCCCGGGTGAGATCGAGCCCGTCGAGCAGAACCCGGCCCTCCTCCGGACGGATGAGCCCCGTAATAAGGTAGAACGTCGTGGTCTTTCCCGCCCCGTTCGGGCCCAGCAGCCCCACAATCTCGCCCTGCTGGACCCGAACCGTCACCTGATTCACCACCCGCCGGCCCTTGAAGCTCTTGAGGAGGTCGATGCCCTCCAACACGCTCGCCGAGGAGGCCTGGGGCGTGATCGGCTTCGCGCGCACCGCCGCCCGCCGCGCGGCCTCGAGCAGCGCCTCGTACACGTTTTGTCGCGCCTCGGGCGTCTGTCCCCACCATGGCACTCTCGGCTTGACCGGGTTCCAGTCGCCGCCGGGGGCCTCGAGGATCCATCCTTCGGTGGCGAGCCTCGGCAGGACGGAGCGGGTGAGGTGATCGCGCACCTCGTCGCCGGTGATCTCGACCTGGACAGGCCCGTGCGGCGAGCGGTGGCAGGCGATGTGCGCTTCCCGGTAGCTCATCACCAGGTCGCCGAAATCCACCAGATCCGAGGCGCCCGCCGCACGGGTGATGGCGGCGAGGGCGATGGGCACCGAGGGGTCGCGGTCGCCGAGTGTGGCGATCCATTCGGGCGCGCTCATCGCGAGCCTCTCGGTGCCGGTGTCGAATCGGCCGGCGCCGCCGCGTCCTCCGCGGCCTCCAGCTGGACGCCGTCCACCTTTCCCCGAACGATCACCCGATCCACCCCTCCCCCAG
This sequence comes from Gemmatimonadales bacterium, assembly GCA_013820855.1. Taxonomy (GTDB): domain Bacteria; phylum Gemmatimonadota; class Gemmatimonadetes; order Gemmatimonadales; family GWC2-71-9; genus CAVVWJ01. The sequence goes on from JACDHV010000153.1 coordinate 5,285, forward strand.
ACGCCGGGCCATCCTTCATCGTCACCGTGATGGCGTCCCCGCGGGCATAGTTGATCGACGGTCGCGCCGGCAGCCGCTGATTGGGCTCGATGTGAAACGACTGCGCTCCGCGGCGCGCCTCGATCCTGCTCAGCATGGCCTGCGGGCTGCCGGCGGAATCGCGGCTGGCGAACCGGGCCACGATCGTGTCGCCGCGCATCCAGTCGCGTTCCTTGGTCGGCTCGTAGACGGTGCCGCCGAGCCACGCCTTGCCGAAGCCCCGCACCTCCCGGAGCCGCTGGCCCGGGGTGTCGAGCGCGAGGGAGTCGGCCCTCATCGCATAGCTCGGCGACGTCGCGGAGGGCCGCACGCTGTCGCCCCATGCCAGCGTCTGCTCGAGCTTCCGCTGGTTCACGTCGAGCGCGATCGTGTCCGCGACCAGATCCCATTCCTTGCTGATGGCCCGGCCGTTCCCCCGGGCCAGCAGGTACGTCAGGTCGCGCCGATCGAGCTTCAGGTCGATCCGGTTCCCGGTGATCGAAAAGCTGTCGGCGCCCAGGCCCCGAAGCAGGGGGCGCCCGCCGATGAGAGTGCCGTCGCTTCCGGCGCCGGTATCGAGGCGGAGGGAGTCGGAACGGGACGCGAAGTCGCTCCGGTCCACCGTCACCTTGCCCCCCGCGAAGATCCGGTCCTCCCCCTTGAACCGCACCCGGTCGCCGACGATGACGTAGGGCTCGGCGGCCGCGCCCCCCGAGTCGGTCGGGAAGTACTGGATCCTGGGGCGGCCGGTGGCGTACATCTCCAGGGTGTCGCGCACGCCCTTCACCACCCGGAGATAGTCCAGCGACGGGCCCGTGAGGGTGGAGCCGGTCGACAGATTCTTCGTGGTGACGCTGCCTCTCGCCTCCCACCGCTCCCGCAGCTTGTAGTAGACCCCCCGGTCGGCGTCCATGGTCAGGGTGGAGTCGCGGTACTTCACCCGCCCGATGAAGTGCACCACGTTGCCGCCGTAGGCCGCCACGCTGTCACTCTGCATGGTCAGCTTGGTACCCCGGCAGCTGAGCCGCACGTTGCCCCCGGCGAAGTAGTTGGTGCCCTGGGGGGTCTCGACCACGCTGCCCTGCCGGTCCACGTTGTCGATCTGGAAGACGCAGCGCTGACTCTGGGCGGCGGCGGTGGACGTCGAGACGAGCAGGCCGAGGAGACCGGCGGCCCAGCGCAGCCCCGGCGTGGCGCGTCTCACTGTTCCGCCTGCTGTCCCGGCAACAGCATGCCGTCGCCCGCGACGCCACGCGGGCGGTCGGTGACGACGTTGCGGAAGTCGGGATCCGAGCGGAAGCTGTTGCCCTCCAGGTGCTCCGCGCCGCGGTCGAAGGTGAAGTGAAGGTCCGTGGAGATCTGGTTGGTCGCGTTGTCGTAGCGCAAGCGCTCGGTCGCGAGCCGGCGGCCGTCGGGGGCGACCACTACCACGTTGTCGTTCGCCTCCATCGAGCCGTCCTGCCAGCGGTACAGGCCGCGCCTGGCGGTGAGCGTGGAGCTTTCGGCGCCCTTGAGGTCGTAGAACGTCACCTTCAGGTTCGCCAGGTTGGTGATCTGCGTCGCCTCGTAAAAGTACGCCGTGTCGGCCTCTACCCGGCTTCGCCGGATTCCGTCGCTGGTCACGTAGTGCGAAAATCCCTCCAGCACCTGATCGGCGCTGTCCGGCGCCTGGATCGTGGTGGTCGGCCGGGCACCGCTGTCCTCGCAGGCAGGGAGCGCGGCCGTTGCGAGTATCGCGAATGTTGCGACGGCGGAACGGTCGAACGCCTGCATGCAAGCCCCGAGCGCGAAGAGTACCGTCCCGCCGTCCCGCCGTTCCGCCGTTCCGCCGTCCTTCACATCGCCCCCGCGCGCATCAGGTCGTGCAGGTGCACCACGCCCTCGATCGCACCTTCCCCGGACACGACCGGCAGCACGATGACGCCGTGGCGCTCCATGCTTCCCACCGCGGCGGCCGCCAGATCGTCGGGGGCGGCGGTCTTCGGTGTACGGGTCATCACCTCCGACACGCTGCGGCCCAGAAAGTCCGGATCGCGCTCGGCCATCCGGGTGAGGTCGCCGGTCGTGAGGACGCCGGTCAACTGCGCTTCCGACCCCACCAGCGCCAGTCCCCGATCGCGCGCGAGGCTCACGACCGCTTCGCGCATCGTGGCGTTCGGCGGAAGAATCCGCCCGGGCGGCTGCATCACGTCACGCACCCGGAGGAGCAGCCGCCGCCCGAGGCTGCCGCCCGGGTGCAGCACCGCGAAATCGTCGCGGCCGAAGCCCTTGAGCTCCAACAGCGCCACGGCGAGCGCGTCGCCCAGGGCCAGGGCGGCTGTGGTGCTCGCCGTCGGCGCCAGGTCGTGAGGGCAGGCTTCCTCGGCGACCCAGCCATCCAGCACGACGGTCGCCACCCTGGCCAGTGGCGAGTCGGGCGCCCCGGTCACGGCGATGATCGGCACCCCGAGCCGCTGCAGCGAGCCGACCAGCCCGAACAGATCCTGCGAGTCCCCGCTCTTGCTCAGCACGATCGCCACGTCGGTCCGTGCCACGATGCCCAGATCGCCGTGCAGCGAGTCGATCGGGTGCAGGTAACTGGCGGGCGTCCCGGTCGACGTGAGCGTCGCGGCGATCTTCCGGGCGACGAGGCCGGACTTGCCGAGGCCGGACACGATCACGCGCCCGCGGGCCGCCGCCAGGAGCCGCACCGCCCGGTCGAACCGCTCGTCCAGGCGCTCGGCGACTGCCGACACCGCACCCGCCTCCAGTCGAAGGACGCGGCGGCCCAGCTCGACCAGCGCGCCGTCAGCCATCCGGATGCCTCGGCTCGGTAAAGTATCGGTCGAGCATCTCGGGCCAGACTCCCCGCGCCTTGAGCAGCGCGTCCACGATCTCCCGTACCGCGCCGTGGCCGCCG
>JACDHV010000340.1 GCA_013820855.1 Gemmatimonadales bacterium
GTTCGGCCGCCGTCGTCTGGCTCCAGGCCACGGCCACGGAATCGCCGTACACCGCGAGCACCGGATAGCTGGCCGCGACACCCGGCTGGCTCAGCAGCTCCTCCCCGCCGAAGCTATCGCCGGCGTCAGTGGAGCGGCGGATCAGGACACGGGGGATCTCACCGAGGCCGTCGTCCCAGGCGAGATACACCCGCTCACCGGCCACGGCGAGCTGGACATGCGCGGGCCGCGCCCTGTCACCGGTGGCGATCGGCTGGGCGGCGAAGGTTCTCGCGCCGTCGGTGGACCTGGCATAGTAGACCCCCGCCTCGCCCTCCTTGCCGGTCCACCATGCCACGTGCACCGCCCCCTGAGCGTCCACCTCGAGCGACGGGCCGGCGTGCGGACAGCCGGGGTAGACCCAGTCGTCGGCCCGGGTGCGCACCGGGGAGGCCCAGGTCTTTCCGCCGTCGTTCGAGCGGGTGACTACGACGTCGCGCACGTCACCGGGAAGGATCGCCCGCCAGGCGACGTAGATCTGACCGTCGGCCGCGACCGCCACCGAAGTCCGGCAGCAGGGACAGGTCGGGTCGGTGTAGATGGGCCGGTTCAACTCCCAGGTGCGCCCCCCGTCGGTGGACCGGCTCATCCAGACGCCGGACTTCCCTCGCCGCGCGTCGAGCCAGGTCGCCAGCAGCGAGCCGTCGGGTGCCGCCGTGAGCGCATGAAAGTTGTGCGAGCCGAATTCGGTGCCGTCGTTCACCGTCCGCGCGGCGCTCCAGGTCCGCCCCCAGTCGGTCGAGCGGATGAAGCGCAGCGCGCTCCGGGGAAAGCGCTCGCCGGGAATCTCCTTCCCCACCGCGTACAGGACCGAGATGCCACCCGCCGAATCGGCGGCGAGCTGCGGCGGCGCCTCTCCGTGGGCCTCGATGGCGCCCAGCGGATCGCGAACGGTCACCGTGGGCAGCGCCGCATCCGCACCCGCCGGTGTGACCGACACGTGCAGGCTGCCGTCCGACCCGCCGCCCGGTGCGGACACCCAGGCGACGACGCGGCCACCGCCGGGTACGGCCAGAAACATCGGGGTCGCACCGTTCTCGGTCTCCTGCGAGACCACCCGCGCGGGCGTGAACCGCGCGGGGCTTTCGGCGCCGAGCCCTCCGCAGGCGGCCACCACCACCGCCGCGGCGGGCAAGAGCCGGTAGGTTCGGGTCATGGTGTCGCTCCTCAGTTGAACCGGTACTGCGCGCCGAGGAAGAACTGCCGCGGCGCGCCCGGACGGAACCGCTCACCCTGCTGGGCGTTGAACGAGGACGTCTCCGCGAAGCGTCGATCGGCCAGGTTGGTGACCCGCCCGCTCACCTCCAGGTGCTCCGTCACCGGCATCGTGGCGAACACGTTGAACAGGTCGTGGCCGTCGTACTTGTGCGTGTTCTCCGGATCCATCCAGTACGAGCCCAGCTTCACCCACTCGACCGCGACGAGCCCTCTCGCGATGAAGGATGGGCGGTAGCTGAGCCGCCCGTTTCCCAGAAATCGGGGCGCGAGCTCCATCTCGTTGCCGGTGTAGTCCACCCCTGGCCGCGGCCGCCATTCCACGTAGCTGTGCTTGGCATAGGAGACGGCCGCGTCCAGTCGCACTCCCTGCGCCACCCCGATGCCGACTCCCGCCTCGACTCCGCGGTGGTTGGTGGCGCCGGCGTTCTGGGTGAGCCGCAGGCCGTTGGACGGATCGAAGAACGTGAGGATGTCGTCCTGAAGGCGCATGCTGTAGCCCGTGGCCTCGAGGGTGACCACCCCCGCCAGCGCCGTGCGGAAGCCCGCTTCCCAACTCCGGGCCCTCACCGGCTTCAGGTCCACCGTGCTCTCGGCCGAGCCCTGGCGGAACAACTGGCTTTCGGACGGGGCGCGGAACGCCTCGCGATAGGACGCGAACAGGTTCGCGTTCGGCGCGAGCTCCCAGGTGGCCCCGAGCTTCGGGCTGATGCGATCGAAGGTGACGCCGGTGGACGCCGGCCGCCGGTGCGAGCCGGTGGCCAGGCCGGAAAGGCGGTTTTCGTAGTCGTACCCGATGTGATCGTAGCGTGCCCCGGCGCTCAGCTGCACCCGGCCCGGCAACGACACGTCGGCCTGAGCGTAGGGCGACGCCTGCCAGAAGGTCACGTCGTAGTCGTATTGCACGTCGCCCGTGGTGTAGGCGGTGAAGACTTGTCCCGCACGCTGGGGAGCGATCCGCGTCTCGAGCCGGCTGCCGGGGGTGTACTCGAGATCGACGCCGGTGCTGAGGTTGGTGCGGAGCGACGGCAGCAGCCGGCGGTAGCGGGTGAGCATCCCGACGGAGCGGTGCCGGCTCTCCCAGACCTGAGGGTCGAAGCCGAGCTGCCACGACGGAAGCAGATCCAGGTCGTTGTACCGGCTGTAGAGGGTCGCGCCGAAGGAGGAGCTCTCGCCCACCACCTGGAGCTCGGTCGAGAGCCGGGCGGCCATCACCCGCCGGAAGGCGATCGGCGAGTAACTCCGGGACGGAAGGCCCGCGTAATCCT
>JACDHV010000154.1 GCA_013820855.1 Gemmatimonadales bacterium
CCCTCGGTGGGCTCGGCCGGGGCAGCTCCGTGGTGCAGCCGCCCGAGGACGCCGCGGAGCTGGGCGCGCTCAACCGCGCGCTCGCCGCCCGCGGCGTGGGCTGGAGCTACGCGCGGCTCACGCTCGATCCCGCGATGACCGACAGCGGTGCCGTCGTGGGGCGAGTGGCGGTCGCGCGCCGGTACCTGCTTCAGCCGGCGGGAAGCGGGCGCACCGGCGTGCTGGCGACCGTCGCGGGGCAGCCGTGGCTGGTGCGGAGCGGGGATGTCGTGCTCCTCGGCAGCCGTCTCGATCCCGCGTGGACGGAGCTGCCCCTCGCCGCCGGCTTCATGCCCTTCATGGATCTCCTGCTCAACCGGCTGGCGCGCGGCGAGGTGATGCTCTCCGCGGGCGCCCCCGGTGACGCCGTTCCGCTGCCCGATCTCACGACCGGCGTCCGGCAGGGCGAGCGGGAATGGGCGGTCGAGGGCGGAGGCATGTTCCAGCCGTCGGGCGTGGGTGCCTACTACCTGGTGGCCGGCGGAGACACGCTGGGGGCGATCAGCTCCAATCTCGACATGCGGGAGTCGCTGCTCGCTCCGGCGCCCGACGAGCAGATTCGCCGGCTGTGGAACCGCGCCCGGGTGGTGCCGCTGAGCGAAACGGCCGGGCTGGTCTTCTCCGCCGGCGCGTTGGGTGACCTCCGGGGTCCGCTCCTGGTGGTGGCGCTGCTGCTCGGACTCGGCGAGCTCGCGCTTGCGAGCGTGTGGGGACGGCAGCGGTGAAGCTCAAGCCGGTGGTCGATGCCTTCGCCCGCGCCCCGGCGACCGCCGACCTGGCGGGGCGGCTTCCCGCCCGTGGCGAGGCTCTCCGGCTCGGAGGGCTGGCGGGTTCGAGCGGGAGCGTGCTGGCCGCCTGGCTGGCCAACAGCCATCCCCACCGCCAGGTGGTGGTGGTCGCGACCACGCCCGGCGAGGCGGAGCGCTGGCTTACCGATCTCACGCTGCTGGCCGATGGCGCCGTCGCGCTCTATCCCCAGCGCGAGGCGCTGGGGGAGGAGGAGCCGCACTACGAGATCGCGGGCGAGCGCGCGGAAACTCTCGAGGCGCTGCTTCGCGGCCAGGTGCGGATCGTCGTCACCACCGCGCGGGCGACGGCGGAGCGCACCCTGGTGCCCGCCGCGCTCGACCGGCTTCGGCTGCGTCTCGCCGCGGGTGAAAAGCGGCCGCCGGCGCGGGTGGCCACGGCACTGGAGGCGATGGGATACCGTCGAGTGGGCACCGTCACCGAGGTCGCGGAGTTCAGCGTGCGGGGCGGCATCCTCGACATCTACGGCTTCGGCATGGCGGTGCCGGCCCGGCTGGAGTGGTGGGGAGACGACATCACCTCCATCCGGGGCTTCGATCTCACGACGCAGCGCTCGCTCCAGGAGCTGCCGGAGGTGACGGTGCTGCCGGTGAGCACGAAGGGGCTCACCGACGGCCGGGACACGGGAGGAGCGCCGTCGCGCATGACGCTGCTCGAGCTGCTGCCCTTCGACACCTTCCTCATCGAGGAGTCCGCCGGCGCCGACCGCGAAGAGGTCGAGCGCGCGTGGAGCGAGGCCGAGCACCATCTCGAGGTCGCCCGGCGGCTCGGCGAGGACGTGCCCAAACGCGACGCGATCCTGGAGAGTCCCGAGGCATGGCGCGGCCGGATCGCCGGCTTTCCCCGGCTCACGCTGCGTGAGGACACCGCCGACCTGCAGTTCGGGTTCTTCCCTCCCGAGAAAGTGGACCGGGACCTGAACCGGCTACGCGGCCTCCTCAACGGCTCCCCTCCCACCCTGATCCTCTGCGACAACGAAGGGCAGCTCGAGCGGCTGGACGAGCTGCTCGACGAAGGCGGCCGCCTGACCACGCGGGCGACGCTCGCGATCGGCGCGCTCGACGGCGGGTTCGTGATGCCGTCGCTCCGCGTGCTCACGGACCACGAGATCTTCCGCCGCGCGCGGCGGCTGCGGCGCGCGCGGCGCTACCGGCAGGCCGCGCCGTCGATGGCGACCGGCGCGCTCACGGTGGGCGACTACGTCGTGCACCTCGACCACGGGATCGGGATCTACCGCGGCATCCAGACCATCATGGTCGGCGAGTCCACCCTCGAGGTGGCGATGGTGGAGTACGAGGGCGGGGACCTGCTCAACGTGCCGCTGTACCGCCTGGACCAGCTCGAGCGCTATCGCGCGGGGGGAGACGACGGCGACCGCGCCCCGCCGCGGATCCACCGGCTCGGCGGCTCGTCGTGGCAGCGGGTGCGGGAGCGGACCCGCAACGCGATCAAGCAGATGGCCGCCGAGCTGCTGGACCTGTACGCCCGGCGCACGGTCTCCGCCGGCTATCCGTTCCCGCCGGACGCCAAGTGGCAGCGGGAGCTCGAGAGCAGCTTTCTCTACGAGGACACACCCGACCAGCGGAAGGCGACCGAGGAGGTCAAGACCGACATGGAGCGGCCGCTTCCGATGGACCGGCTCCTGGTGGGCGACGTCGGCTATGGGAAGACCGAGGTGGCGGTGCGCGCGGCGTTCAAGGCGGTCCAGGGAGGCAAGCAGGTGGCCGTCCTGGTGCCGACCACGATCCTGGCGGAGCAGCACGGCCGCACCTTCACCGAGCGGCTGGCCGACTTCCCCGTCACCATCGAGGTCCTCTCCCGCTTCCGGACGGCCAAGGAGCAGAAGGCCGCCCTCGCCCGGCTGGCGGACGGCTCCACCGACATCGTGATCGGCACTCACCGGCTGCTCTCGAAGGACGTCGTGTTCAAGGATCTCGGGCTCCTCGTGGTGGACGAGGAGCATCGCTTCGGCGTCAAGCACAAGGAGCGGCTGAAGGCGCTCAGGCTGGCCGTGGACGTGCTCACGCTCACCGCCACGCCGATTCCGCGCACGCTGCATCTCTCGCTGGCCGGGCTTCGGGACCTCACCCTCATCGAGACCGCGCCGCGGGACCGGTCGCCGATCCTCACGTTCGTGGAGCCGTGGGACGACGGGCTCCTCGAGGAGGCGTTCGCCCGGGAGATCGACCGGGGCGGCCAGGTGTTCGTGGTGCACAACCGGATCGAGACGATCGAGACCATCGCCGCGCGCGTGCGGGCGCTCGCACCCCGCGCGCAGGTGGGCGTGGCGCACGGGCAGATGCCGGCCGAGGAGCTGGAGACCGTGATGCGCGGGTTCGTGTCCGGCGAGGTGGGCATCCTCGTCTCCACCATGATCGTGGAATCGGGGCTCGACGTTCCCAACGCGAACACGATGGTGGTGCACGACGCCCATCGGTTCGGTCTCGCCCAGCTCTACCAGCTTCGGGGCCGGGTGGGCCGAAGCCACCGGCGCGCCTACTGCTACCTGCTGGTGCCCGACTCGATCGACGCCGATGCCGAGGAGCGCCTGCGGGTGCTGGAGCACCACACCGACCTCGGCGCCGGCTACCGCATCGCGTTGAAGGACCTCGAGCTCCGCGGGGCGGGCAACCTGCTCGGCGCCGAGCAGTCGGGGCACGCGCACGCGGTCGGGTTCGACCTGTACATGCGCTGGCTCGAGGAGACGGTCCGGAGCCTCCGGGGGCAGGGCGTCACCGAGCAGCCGGCGCCGCCGGACGTCGTGCTCGACCGGCCGGCCCATCTTCCGGACGGCTACGTGCCCGACGACGACGTGAAGCTCGACCTGTACCGGCGACTGGCGCGCGCGGTCGCACCCGGCGAAATTGACGGGCTGCGAGATGAACTGCGCGAGCGCTTCGGCCCTCTTCCAGCCGAGGCCGAGACCCTGCTCCACATGGCGCGACTCCGCGTCCTGGGCGCGGCGCTCGGCCTCCAGCACGTGCTGGTCCGGGGAGACGAGGCTCGGCTCACCTTCCGCCAGGGCACGCAGCCCAGGCTCACCGGGCTCACATCGGCGCTGGACGACGTGCAGCTGGCCGCCGATGTGCGCCGCACGGTGCCGCTCTCGCTCCGCCTGACGCGTCTGGGCGGAGAACCCATCGTGCCCGCGCTGGTGCGGGCGTTGCAGAAAGCCGTATGAGACCCAGGACCCAGTCTTCAACCGGAGTTGCCATGCGTCGTCCCGTTCTCTCACTTCTCCTCGTCAGCGGAGTCGCGCTCACCGGCTGCTCCAACTTCCGCGACCTGTTCTCGGCCCACGCGGACGTGGCGGCCGAGGCGGGCTCTCTCGAGCTGCCCGCCGCGCGGCTGGCCGAGATGGTCCTCGCGGTGACCAAGGGTCAGGCGCAGCGCGTGACCCGGGAGACGGCGGACTTCATCTCGGACACCTGGGTGGACTACGCCCTCTTCTCGCAGGCCGTCGCGCTCGGCCAGCTGCCGGTGGATTCGGCCAGCATCGCCGAGGCGGTGTGGCCGGAGCTCGCCGAGCTGAAGGGGACCCACTTTCACGACACCCTGATGTCGCGCCGCGCCGCCCGGTCCGACAGCGCCGTCGACAGCCTCTACGGCGAGCCCGACGTCCGGCTGCTGCAGCACATCCTGTTCGGCACCCGGAACGCTCCCCCGCCGGTCAAGGAGGCGACCCGCAAGAAGGCGGAATCGACGCTCGGCCGCATCCGCAAGGGCGCGGACTTCGGCGAGCTCGCCGCCGAGCTCTCGGAGGATCCGGGCAGCAAGGCCGACAACGGCTACCTGCCTCCGGGCCCGCGGGGCCGCTTCGTGGCCTCGTTCGACAGCGTGGGCTGGGCCCTCCGGCCGGGACAGACGAGCGGCGTGGTCGAGACCCAGTTCGGATACCACATCATCCGCCGGCCCGCCCTGCGCGAAGTGCGCGAGCGCTTCGACGATTACCTCCTCGAGCAGGCCGGCGCGGCGGTGGACTCGAGCTTCATGGACAGCCTGGCCCTGGCCAGCGACATCAAGATGGATGCGAGCGCGGCCGCGACCATGCGCTCCGTGCTGGGCGCCACCGAGGAATCGCGCCGCTCCGGCCGCACCATCACCACCTACAAGGGCGGCGAGATGACGGTGGAGGAGTTCCTGCGCTGGGTGCGGGCGCTCCCGCCGCAGTACCTCCAACAGCTCAAGTCGGCGGACGACAGCACGCTGCTCCGGTTCGCGCGGGTGCTGACCCAGAACACTCTCCTGCTGCGCGAGGCCGACTCGGCCGGCATCCAGCCGTCCGAGCTCGAATGGGAGGGTCTGGAGCGCCGCTACCTGGCCCAGCTCGACACTCTCAAGACCGAGATGGGGCTCGCCGGCAGCGATCTCAGCGACACGACCGTGGCCGCCACGGAGCGCCAGAAGGTCGCGGGGCTCAAGATGGAGCAGTACTTCGACGAGCTGATCGGCGGCAAGGCGAGGCTCCGCCCCCTGCCGTCGGCGCTCGCGTCGCTGCTGCGCGAGCGGATGCCGTTCAGGATCAACGCGGCCGGCGTGGGTCGGGCGACGGACATGGCGAAGGAAGCGAAGGCGAAGGCGGATTCCGCGGGTGGCTCCAGCCCGGTGCAGCGGGCGCCCGGCGGCCCGCCGATTCCCGGCGGCCAGCCTGCCGGCCCTCCGGCCCAGGCGGCTCCCCAGCCGACCGGTCCGGCCGACGGGGCGGGACTCCAGTGAAGCGAGGCCCCATGAGAGTCCAGATGGTCTTTGCCGGCTTCCTGGCCGCGTTCGCGGCGGCGGCGCTGACCGCGGCGCCGATCGGAGCGGCGACGGCCCAGGATACCACGGCGCGCGCCGCCCCGGCACCGCCCCGCGACTCGGTCATCGTGGTGGACCGGGTGCTCGCCGTGGTCGGCAATCGTCCGGTGCTCGCGTCGCAGGTGGACGAGGAGCTGTTCAGCCGGCAGGCGCAGGGCGTCGATCTCCCTGACGACCCCAAGCAGCTCGACGCCCTGCGGCGCGAGGTGGCGTCGTCCATCGTGGACGAGGAGCTGCTGGTGCAGCAGGCGGTGCGCGACACCGCCATCCAGGTCACCGACCAGGAAGTGGCCGACGGCGTCGAGCAGCAGGTCCGCAAGGTGCGCGGCAACTTCACCTCCGAGGTCGACTACCGGGACGAGCTCAAGAAGGCCGGCTTCCAGACGCCCGAGGAGTACCGCCGCTGGCTCACCGACCAGCAGCGACGGGCGGCGCTGCAGAACCGGCTGATCGACGGGCTCCGCAGCAGCGGCAAGCTCAAGCCGGTGTCGCCGACCGAACAGGAGATGCGAAAGTTCTTCGAGCAGCAGAAGGGGAACCTCGGCAGCCGACCGGCGACGATCTCGTTCCGGCAGATCGTGATCTCGCCCAAGCCCACCGCGGCGGCCAAGGCCAGGACGCGGGCGCAGGCCGACTCGATCGTGCTCGAGCTGCGCCGTGGGGCGGATTTCGCGACCGCCGCCCGGCGGTTTTCCCAGGATCCGGGATCGCGCGACCAGGGCGGGTCGCTCAACTGGTTCCGTCGCGGGGTGATGGTGCCGGAGTTCGAGAAGGTGGCGTTCTCGCTCAAGCCCGGCGTGGTCTCCGATCCGGTGGAATCGCCGTTCGGCTATCACATCATCCAGGTGGAGCGGACCCAGCCGGCGGAGGTGCACGCGCGCCACATTCTCCTCACGCCCACGATCGATTCGGCCAACGTGGACAGTGCCCGCACCCTGGCGAGCCGGCTGCGCGACCTCCTCGCGAAGGGCGCGTCGTTCGACTCGCTGCAGCGGATCCATCACGACGCGTCTGGCGGCGAGCGCGTGGCGGAGAACGTCCCCGCCGACAAGCTTCCCGAGTCCTACGCCGGGCCGATCGCGGACGCGGATTCCGGGGCCGTGGTTCCGGTGTTCACGCTCAAGGGCGCCGGCGACCGCGATCAGTTCGTGGTGCTCCAGGTGACCGGCCGCCGCTCGCAGGGCGAGATCCGCTACGAGGACGTGAAGGACCGCATCCGCCAGCAGCTCGGCCAGGAGCTCGCCATCCGCCGCTACATCGATCAGCTGCGGAAGACGACGTACGTGGAGATGAGGATCTGATCGGCGGGGCAGCGGGGCGGCCGCTGCCCCGCGTCGCGATCACCCTCGGTGATCCCCGCGGCATCGGGCCGGAGATCACGGCGCGGGCGCTGGAGCGACCCCTCGACGCCGAGGTGACACTGGTGGGGGCGGAGGACCAGATCGCCGCGATTCCAGCGGCGCACCGGGTGTCGGTCGGCGCCTGGGGCCAGGGAAGCGGCGAGCGGCCCGACGACCGCAGCCGCGTCATCCGGGCAGGGCGCCTCACGGGGCACGCCGTGGAGACCGCCGTCAGGCTCGCGATCGCCGGCGAGGTGGATGCGATCGTCACCGCCCCGGCCCAGAAGCACGCCCTGCATCTCGCCGGCTTTCCCTATCCCGGCCACACCGAGTGGCTCGCGCACCTCGCGGGCGGCGTGGAGGTCGCGATGATGCTGGCCGCCGAGGAGCTGCGCGTGGTGCTGGTGACGACCCACGTGCCGTTCCGCGACGTGCCGGCGCTGCTCACCCTGGAGCGCGTGGTCCGGACCGGCCGCATCACCGAGCGCGGGTTGCGCGAATGGTGGGGCATCGCCCGGCCCCGGCTCGCGCTCTGCGCCGTCAATCCCCATGCGGGCGAGTCGGGACTCTTCGGCGACGAGGAGGACAGAGTGCTGCGGCCGGCGGCCGCGGCGCTCGGCGCCATGGGACCACTGCCGGCGGACACGGTGTTCGTGCGGGCGATGCGCGGGGAGTTCGACGCCGTGCTGGCGCCGTATCACGACGTGGGGATGACCGCGATCAAGGTGGCGGCGTTCGGGCGGGCGGTGAACGTCACGCTGGGCCTTCCGTTTCCCCGCACCTCGCCGGACCATGGAACCGCGTTCGACATCGCGGGCACCGGCCGGGCGGACGCCACGAGCATGCGGATCGCGATCGAGACGGCGGTGCGCCTGGCTACCTCTCCGGCGCTCCCCCCGCGCCCTCCAGCTTCTCCATCAGTGCCAGATACCTCTCGAGCTTGAGCTTCTGGCTCGCCCGGTTGGCGACCAGCACGGCGCCGCACTCCAGGATCGTCTCCCGTTCGTGCAGGCCGTTCGCGCGGAGCGTATTCCCGGTATCCACCAGGTCCACGATCCAGTGCGACAGATGCAGCAGCGGTGCCACCTCGACGGCGCCGTTCACTTGGATGATGTCCACCGGCCGGCCGGCCGCGCCGAAGTGGGCCTGGGCCAGGCGCGGGTACTTGGTGGCGACG
>JACDHV010000155.1 GCA_013820855.1 Gemmatimonadales bacterium
GTGCTCACCGGCATGGCGCTGGCGGGACGGGTCGGGGCGAGCATCGCGGCGGAGATCGGCACCATGAAGGTGACCGAGCAGGTGGACGCGCTGGAGACGCTGGCCTACGATCGGAACTCCTATCTGGTCGTGCCGCGGGTCCTCGCGGCGACCCTGATGTTTCCGGTGGCGACCGCCTTCGCGATGGCCGTCGGGGTGGGCGCCGGCTGGGTCACCGCGATCAACCTGCTCGACCTCTCGACCCCGGAGTTCCTCAAGGGGCTGAGGCAGTTCTATCAGTTCAAGGATATCTGGTTCGGCCTGGTGAAGAGCGCCAGCTTCGGCGCGGCAGTGGCGCTCATGGGGTGTCTCCGCGGCCTCGACGCCCAGGCCGGCGCCGCAGGCGTGGGGCTGTCCACCACCCGCGCCGTGGTGCTCGGCTGCGAGGCGATCCTGGTGCTCGACGCATTCTGGGCGCTGGTCCTGCTGTGATCGTGCTCGACAACCTCAGCAAGTCCTTCGGCGCGAAGCGGGTGCTCCGCGGCGTGTCGCTGGAGGTGCCCGACGGGCAGAACACCGTGATGATCGGAGCCTCCGGCAGCGGGAAGAGCGTCACCCTCAAGCTCATCGTCGGGCTGATCGAGCCCGACGAAGGGGCGGTCGAGGTGGACGGCGAGGTGGTGCACGGGCTGGATCGGCGGCGCCTGGCCGCGCTGCGTGGCCGGGTGGGCTACGTCTTCCAGTTCGCCGCCCTCTTCGACTCGATGACCGTCGCCGAGAACATCCGGCTCGGCCTGGTGAAGCGGGGCCATGGCGAGGACGTGATCCGCGAGCGGATCGAGGAGAGCCTCGCCGTCGTGGAGCTGTCCGGCGTCGAAGACAAGTTCCCGGCGGAGCTGAGCGGGGGCATGCGCAAGCGGGTCGGGATCGCGCGCGCGATCGCCCTGAAGCCGCGCTACATTCTCTATGACGAGCCCACGACGGGGCTCGACCCGGTCACTTCAGCCGTCATGGACCAGCTCATGACTCGCACCCGCGATCTCGGGGTCACCGGGCTGGTGGTCACGCACGACATGCGCAGCGCCTTTAGTGTCGGCGATCGGGTCGCCATGCTGCACGAGGGGACGATCCGCCAGGTCGGCAGTGTGTCCGACATCCGCGCGACCGACGACCCGGTGGTGCGCCAGTTCATCGAAGGCCGTCCGGGATCACCCGTTCCGGCACCGGCGTGGAGGTACGAATGAGGCGGAGCAACGAATTCGCCGTGGGTCTCGCCGTGCTCGCCGCCCTGGCCCTGGTCATCGGTGGCGCGCTGTGGTTGAGCGAGACCGATGTGAATCAGAAGGAAGCCACCTACACCGCCCGATTCCGGACCGTCGGCGGTCTCGGCGTGGGCGCGCCGGTCACCCTCCGCGGGGTGCGGGTGGGCCGGGTCGAGGCGATCCGGCTGGCGCCGGACGGTTGGGTGGAAACCGAGTTCCGGGTGGACCGCACCGTGGAGCTGCCCGCGAAGCCGGCGGTGATCTCCACCGCGGCCAGCCTCTTCGGCGAGTGGAGCGCCAACATCGTCTCCTTCGAGCCCCTGCCCACGGACCCGCTGGTGCGGAACGCGCTGATGGAATCGGACATCGCCGGCGGTGAGGCCTGGCCCGGCGCCACCCTCCCCGACATCGGCCAGCTCACCGCGCAGGCCAGCCGGATCGCCGGCGACGTCGGCGACCTCACCGCGCGGATCGGCCAGGCGTTCGACAGCACGGCGCTCAAGGACCTCCAGCAGAGCGTGAAGGATCTGGCCGCGATCTCGCAGCGTATGGTGGTCTTCGCCGACGCGCAGACGTCGCGGATCGACCGGGTGAGCCGCAACGTGGCCACCACCTCGGATGCGTTCGCCGGCGTCGCCCACACCTTCCAGCAGGCCGTCGCCCGCCTGGATACCGCGACCAGCGACGGCCAGCTCGAGGACATCCTCGCCAACGGGCAGGCGTCGAGCGCGGACCTCCGCCAGGCGGCGGCCGACATGCGGTCGGTAATGGCCGCGGCGCGGGAAAATCAGGTGAGCCTGGTGCGGGTGATGCAGCAGGCCGACTCGCTCGTGACCCGGATCCAGCAGGGGAACGGCACGCTCGGGATGCTGGCGACCGATTCCACGCTCTATCGCGAGGCCACCGCGACGGTGATTCAGTTCCGCGAGCTGCTCACCGACATCCAGGCGCAGCCGCGGAAGTATCTGAAGATCTCGGTGTTCTGATGTACGGCACGGAACGCGGTGGGAGGATTGTCACCCCGAGCGCAGCGAGGGTGACCATATCGAGCATGGCCCCCCTCGCTTCGCTCGGGGTGACAACGGCGGCCGTCCGATGAGCAAGCGGAAGGCCGACCTGGAGGTGAGCGCCGGCGGGATCGTCTTCCGCCGGATAGGCGAATCGGGTCCCCGCTACCTCCTGATCAAGGATTCCTACGACAACTGGGGGTTCCCCAAGGGCCATCTCGAGAACGGCGAGTCGCCGGCCGACGCCGCGCTCCGGGAGACCGCGGAAGAGACCGGCCTGGGCCGGCTCGTTCTTCAGGGACCCATCCGCGTGATCGACTGGCATTTCCGCTTTCGCGGCCGCCACATCCACAAGTACTGCCACTTCTTCCTGTTCGAGAGCCCCGACGGCGATCCCTGCCCCCAGCTGGACGAGGGGATCACCGCGTGCCAGTGGCGAACGCTCGACGAGGCGCTCGACGTGCTGAGCTACGATAACGCCCGCGGCGTGCTCAAGCGGGCCGGGGAGATGGTGCGCACGCTCGTCGCGATCGGCGCGGGAAGGCCGGCGCGGCGGGAGGAGTGACCGGTGGCCGTGATCGCCACGCTGCTGGAGAGCAGGGCCGCGCTCGCCGCGTTGCGGCGCACGCTGCCGCGTGGCGGACCGGGAGTCGTCTCCTGCCGAAGCGCCGCCAACCTGCGCCGCCTGCTGGAGAACCGGTTGGTGGACGCGGTGGTGCTGGCCCCGAGCGCGGCGCTGTTGCCGGACCTCGCCGAGCTCCGGAGGAGTCTTCCCGGCGTGCCGGTCGTCGCGTACGCGGCCTTCCGCCCCGACGACGGCGAGCTGCTCCTGGCCTGCCGGGAGCACGCCGTATCGATCGCCGTCGAAGGGGTGGACGACCCGGTGGTCGGCGACATGGTTGCCCGCGCGTCGGTCACCGCCGAGCGGCGCCGTGCGCTGGCCGAAGCGCCCCGCGTGCTGCGCCTTACCGAGCCGCTCCAGCGCTCGGCGTGGAGCCTGCTGGTCGGTGAGGTCGAGCGGCCGGTGCGCACCACCGACCTGGCGCGGCGCCTCGAGGTGAGCCGGGAGCATCTCTCCCGGCAGTTCGGCGCCGGCGGGGCGCCGAATCTCAAGCGGGTGATCGATCTGACCCGGATCGCGTGCGCCGCGCAGCTCCTGGCGAATCCCGGCTACTCGATTCCCACCGTCGTCAGGCTGCTGCACTTCGCCTCGTCGAGCCATCTGAGCGGCACGGCGAGGCGAATCGCGAACGTCTCCACCGGCGGGCTGGGCTCGCTGGGGCCACGGGGGGTGCTCATGGCCTTCGTGCGGGGGAACACGCGCAGTAGGGTTTGAAGTAGAGGCACCGACCCTCCGCTTCCGGGGAGTCATGGCCCATGTCTAAAATTGAATGATCCCCCGGAATCCATAGGACACCTCAATGCGGCATCTCATCATCGCAATCTGTTCTGCGGCAGTCGCTTCCACGGCGGCCGCCCAGGAAGGCCGGCACGAGCACTCCGGGCCGCCGCCTCAGCGGCTCGGCCGCCTGTCGTTCCCCACCTCCTGCCGGCCCGCGGCCCAGCCCGTGTTCGAGCGCGGCGTCGCTCTGCTCCATTCCTTCTGGTATGAGGAGGCCTCGGTCAGCTTCCGGGAGTCGGTCGGGGCAGACTCGAATTGCGCGCTGGGATACTGGGGCGTCGCCATGAGCGCGCTCCATCCGCTCTGGACTCCGCCTGGTGCGGCCGAGGCCCGCGACGCGTCCGCGGCGGCGGAGCGGGCGGTCGAGCTCAGCAGCCCCGGCTCGCGCGAGCGGGACTACGCCGAGGCAATCGCCACCTACTATCGCCACTACGCCACCGCGGACCACAAGACCGGGCTACTCGCCTACGAGCGTGCGATGGCCGGAGTGGCCGAGCGCCATCCCAAGGACGACGAGGCGCGGATCTTTCACGCGCTCGCCCTCATCGCCAACGGGCAGAATGACGGAGACACCTCCTTCGCCCGCCAGCGCCGCGCGGGCACCATCCTGGAGCCGTTGTTCGCCCGGCGTCCCGACCATCCGGGACTCGCCCACTATCTCATTCACGCCTACGACTCGCCCGCCCTCGCCTCCCGTGGGGTGAAGGCCGCGGGCCGCTACGCGGCCATCGCGCCGTCCGTGCCCCATGCCCAGCACATGCCGTCGCATATCTAGGTGCGGATCGGCCGATGGGACGACGGGATCGCGTCCAACCTCCGCGCCGCCGATCCGGTCGTCGCTTCGAGAAGAGCAAGGGGATGACGGCGCTCTGGGACCAGCGCGGGCATGCCCTCGACTATCTAATGTATGCCTATCTCCAGCAGGGACTTGAAGCCGAGGCACGCGCCCTCGCCGTTCAGGCTGCCGGCGTAACCGCGGTCTTCCCAGAGAAGACGCTCACCAACGACTACGCGCTGGCCGCGATTCCGGCCCGCTACGCCCTCGACCGGAACGACTGGGCCGCGGCCGAGACGCTCACCGTCCGCCCCGCGCCAGCCTGGCGGGGGGCCGAAGCCGTGATCCACTTCGCCCGCGCCCCGGGGCGGAGCTCACCGGGGGAACATCCCGCTCGCCCGGCCCTGGTGGACACCCTGGGCAACTCGAGGCGGCGCTGGCGCAGGCGGGCGGGGCCCAGGCATACTGGTCGGGGCAGGCTCGCATTCAGCGGCTGGCCGCCTCCGCATGGCTGGCCCGGGCCGAGGGGGACACCGCGTGCGCTGAGACTGGGCGCGGAGGCGGCCGATCTGGAGGACATCACCGAGAAGAGTCCAGTGACTCCCGGCTCGGTGCTACGGGCCCGCGAGCTCTACGGCGATCTGCTGCTGGAGTTGGGCGACCCGGCCAAGGCGCGGCGGGCGTACGAGGCCTCGCTGGCTCGCCAGCCCTTGCGGGCGCGGAGCCTGGTCGGCCTCGCCGCGGCGGGGAAAGCGATGCGCGTCACCCACCGATAGCGCGAGCTCGGCGTGCGGCAGCCGGGAATGGAGCCGCTCCAGACCGGCATCAAGGCGATCGACCCCCCTCACTGCGCTCGAGGTCGGGATGAGGGAGAAGGCAGTTCGCTAGCGTTCCCCGCCGGGCGCCCGGTCCCCGTTGGGGCGGCGAGGAGCGCCCGCACCAGGCCGACGACGTCGAGCTGCGACGGCGCCGGGCTGAGCGCGGGTTCCACCAGGGACCGGATCGTCGCCGCGGGCGAGCCGCGCCGGGCGACGACGAGTGGAATCTCACTGTCCTGCCGGTCGGCGCTCCCGTGCCATGAGTGGTGGGGGCCCGAGAAGTAGAAGCGTTCCTCGATCGGTCGCTGCGCGCCCGAGTGGGCGAGCAGGAGGATGTCGCCGGCGCGGTGGCCATAGGGTCCGACCGCCAGACCGCGCAGGCGCTCCTCGAGGCGCAGCAGGTCGGGCCGGGGATGCCGGGCCAGGTATCGGGCGATGGGCACCAGGCGCTCGCCGTCGAACACCTCGAACGCCCGCGCGTCCCGTCCCGGCCCGGCGGGCTCGCGGGCGAGGACGAGGTCCAGCGTCCCCTTCAGCGCGGGGATCGGGTCGCCGGTGCGGTTGACGTCGTGGAACGCGCGCGCCACCGGCATCACGTCTTCGTCTAATCGCGGCGGCCTGGTCCATTCGCAGCGATCTCCCGGCCGCGGGCAGGTCGAGCGGTCCGCCAGATAGACGTACGCCATCGCGCCCTGGTAGGCGACGGTGGCCTGATAATCCTGCTGGTCCTCCGCCGGCTCGAGGACGAAGGGCCGCAGCCGAAAGCCCGCGCGGGCGATGATCGCCGGCGGCTCATCGTCGCCGTCGGTGCCGAGCGCATGGCGGTCGTCGGCCAGCACGGGCGTATGACCATGGTCGGAGACGAACACAACGTACGTGTCGTCGAGCGCGCCGAGGCTGTCGTAGCGGGCCAGGACCCGGCCGACCGCCGAGTCGGTCACGCTGCGCAGGTACTGCTCCTCTTGCTGCAGCGGCGCGCTCGCCACGTGGGTGAACAGATCGATGCCAGGGAAGTAGACCACCTGGAGATCCGGGACGCCGTATTTCCCGATCGCCTCGAGGAGGTTGTCCACCGAGGTGAGATCGATCTCCGAGTACGTCTCTCGCGCCACGCTCCCGTCGCCGGTCACGCCCTTGGCGGCCTCGACGAAGAGATCGACCACGGCGGAAGGCTCCGGGGTCGTGAAGAGGTCGGCGCCGCGATAGACCGGCGCCAGCGACACGAACGACCGCACGCCGGCCAGCTCGAAGAGCGTGGGCACCTGGAGGGCGTTCCCGACCAGGCCGTCGGACAGCATTTCGACGGTGTGCTCCCGATCCGAGATCGAGACGGGCGCCGGTGCGACGAAGCGGCGGCGCTCGCGCTCGAACCACTCGTTTCCCGGCACCCCGGTACGGGCCGGCGGCTCGCCGGTGTAGATGGCGCTCCAGGCCGCCATCGTCGTCGACGGCAGGATGCTCGAGGCGCCCTGCACCGCATGGGCGTGGAGGTACCCCGCCGTGCCGGTGTCGGCGCCGAGCAGGTTGCCCATGTGGGGCGCGGCGCCCTGCCGGACCGCGTCGTGGAACTCGTCGTCGCCCACGCCGTCCAGCGCGAAGATCAACACCCGGGTTCGGCCGCGCAGCGGTCGCATTGGCTCCCGCAGGACGCGCTCGCCCCCTTGGGACGCGAGCCCGACCAGCGCCACCACCGGCGGCTCGGCTCGCAGGAAGTAGATGACGGCCGCCGCCGCGGCGATGCCGAGCGCCCCCCCGAGCCACCTGGCTGTCACCGACACTTCGTCACCGCGGGACCGGCGCGGGCGGCGCGCCGGGTGGAATCGGGAGCTCGGGTCGTGGGTCCGGGTCGGCCGTACCGGACCTCCCGGGCGTCGGGGGCGCCGCCGCCGCCGGGGACCGCCGCCGATCCCGGGTGCGCAGCCGGGCGCCGAGGAAGTCGTACACGACCCGCATCATCGCGAGGGCCGGGATGGCGAAGATCAGGCCGACGATCCCCGCCAGCTCGCTACCGGCGATCACGGCCAAAAACACGAGGATCGGGTGCACCCGAAGCGCGTCGCCCTGAATCCCCGCCCAAGTAGGCCGCCTTGATCTTCCGCTCGTCCACGAGGAGATACACGGCGATGAACAGCATCCCGAACAGCATGATGAAGGTGTTGAACGTTCCCGCGACGAGCCGCCCGGCCCCACCCAGGATTCCCCCGATGGCGTTCTGCGCCGCGCCCACGAGCTCGCTCCCGAGCCGGGCCATGAATTGCTCCGGAGTGCCGGGCAGAAATCCGCGCCGGGTCAGCGGCTCGAGCAGTCCGCTGACGGCGTCCTGGCCGCGGCGAAGAAGATCCGGCGCGGCCTGGACGAGCTCCCCGAGCTGTACCAGCAGGATCGGGACGAGTATCGCTATGCCCAGACTCACCAGCCCGAACACGAGGAGGAACGACACCGCGATCGCCCCACCCCACGGGAGGGCGCGTGCCGCGAGCAGCCGCACGGGACACGACATGACCAGGGCGAGCGTGAGGCGCCCAAGGCGACGACGAGGACGGTCGGCGCGGCCCTGAGGAAGAGCAGCACGAGCACTACCCCGGCCACGACCCAGCCCCGTTCTGGCGCGCCGGGAGATCACGATCGGCGTCGAGCGGCCGCGGCGGACGCGGAAACGGAAGCGGCGGCGGGGAGGGTCGGCACCCCCCGCGCCGGATGCGCCAAAGGCGGCGGAGGCACACGGGGCAGTCCAGCGTCCCCGCTCGGCTCCTCTCTCGTGGCACTCGCGGGGGTGCCGCCTGACGTCGGCTGGCCGCTTACGGCGTGTTCGGCTATGTGACGGCGACCCTCGCGACGTACTTCGTGGGGCGCGATGCCGACCCGGAAGACGCCGAAGTGGCGGGCGCG
>JACDHV010000341.1 GCA_013820855.1 Gemmatimonadales bacterium
CCGATGCCTCATGGGTTCCCCCGGTGTGTGCCAGCGACTCCGAGCCGCGAACCAGCACCTCGACGCATCGGCGCCGCCAAAGCTCCCGCTCGGCGGCCAGCCAGTCCTCGAACTCCGAGGCACCCGGTACGGCGAATCCCTCGAGGAACTCGCCCGCGATCAGCTCGGCCGCCGCCTCCCAGCGCTCGACGGCGGCAAGCGCCTCCAGGTGGTCCACGTCCACTTCCACGCTTCCGGGCGCGAGGCGGACTTGTCCGCTGGTCGTCTCCACGGTCGCCTCGCCGGCATGCCGCCGAATCACCCGCAGCGCCTCGCTGAGGGAGTGCCGAGCGGCGGCCTCGGTCCGGTCTCCCCAGAGCAATCCGACCAATTGATCGCGACTACGGGTGAGGCGGGGCGACCGCGCGAGGTAGATCAGGAGCGCAAGATGCTTTCGCCACAGAAGATCGGGGGGCGCCGGGTCCCCATCCACGCTCACATCGACGGGGCCCAGCGTGCGGCAGAGAATCACGCCGGCCTCACTTGACTTCGGCTTGACTGGGACATGGCAGTGTCCGCGCGAGCAGGACGCCAGGCCATTCAAAGGGAAGCGAGCACACCGATGGTTGCACTATCACAGTCCCTCACCACGTCGCTGCCGGAGCCCGAAGCGACGGCCAACCCGATGTTCCTGGGTGAGCACGACACCACCGGCCCGTTGCCGGTCGGCTTCGAATTCGAGCACTCGGGTTCGACCTACGACCATTTCGACCTTTCGACCGACGGGTTCATCGGGTTCCGGAGCGCCTCCGTTCCCGGCGGTATCGATGCCTGCCTCCCGCTGGATGCGGTCGGGACCTGTCGGCTCGGTTGCGGGCACGTGGCGTATGAGGTGCGGGGAAGCGCTCCGAGGCGCCGGCTGGTGGTGTCGTTCGCCGACCTGCGACTGCTTCGCGCTACGTTGCAGCTGATCGTGTACGAGCGGACCGGCATGATCGAGGTCCGCCGGGGGGGTCAAAGCTTGGGGGATCCTACGATTCGACAGCTCGACATGGTCCATCCATCGGGGTTCCGCGCGAACTCCGCCCGGAAGATCGGGTGACTGGACAGGCGGCCCCCGAACGCGTCTCGCCACGTCAAGCGAAAGCTGAACTCGGCCGCGGCCGCCCGGGGGTTCATCTCCTTCGCGCCGTCCGTCCGCTTGCCCACTACCGCCTGCCATGGCTCGGTCCGCAGTATCCGGAGCAGCCGTCTCAGCTTTTCCTCGTCCGCGACGGTCTCGGGGTGGTAGATGCTCGCCACCCGGTCGAGTTTCTTGGTTCGGACCGCGTCGTAGCAGCGCTCCACACCCTCGCGCATCCTGGATTCGAGCTCGCGCCGGTCCAGGGGTGGATCGACCGCCGCCCCGCCCGCGGACTCGCGATCGGCCGCCGATGGCACCCGCGTCGCTCGCGACGCATTGGCCGGAGCGGGCTCCGGTCGCACCTCTTCAGCGACGAGCTCCGAACTCAACGGAACGTAGCCGGAAGTCTCCGGCAGGCTATCGGCCGACGCGAGCACGGTCAGTTGCGTCGTCGCGAACTCAGGTCCGCTCCGCGCCATGATCCGCGTCGTGCCGGGGGCTCTGGCGATCACCTTCCCGGTCAGGCTGTCCACCGAGGCGAGCTCCGGCTCACCGGAGGTCCAGGCGACATCCGCATCGCGCATCGGCTGGCTGTCGGCATCGAGAACGAGGGCCCTCAGTGTGAGCGAATCGCCGGCTCGAAGCGGCTCGGGAGCATCGATGGAGACCGACGCCGGTCCCAGCCGCTGCGCCCGAGCGGGGCGCCGCGGGGCGGGCCTGACCGGGGCCGAGGAGGCAAGCACGCGCTCGACCGGTGGGGCCGAGTCGGTGGACACCTCCTGGATGCTCGTGTCGATGGCGGGCCGCATCGTGTCCGGAACCAGGGTGGACGTCGGTTCGCGGAGGGCTTCGACGTGGCGCAGCCCGCCGAAGATCCAGACCGCGGCACCGGCGGCCGCGACGCCGATCGCCGCTCTCACGATCGCCAGGCGCAGCCGGGATCCTCGGCGGCGGCGATTGGTCCGACGCGCCGGAACGGGCTCGCTCGGCTGCACACTGTGCCTGGGGGCCCTGAGGGGCTTCGCCACCGGCATGGCCGCCTCGACCTGGAAGCTGACGGAACCGCTGGCCTCTCCTCGGGTGGCCGTGAGCACCACCTGACCGGGGCCCAGAGCCGCGACCCACCCCTCCGCGGTGACGACGGCGATACGGACGTCGCTCGTGTTCCAGAGCACGCTGGCCTCGTGAAGCGGCGAGCCGGCGCCGTCGAGCGCCGTGGCCGTGAGCACGAACGAGTCGCCCACCCGCACGGATCTCGGGGGCGCCGAGATCCGGACGGCCGCCGCCAGGTCGTCCCCCCGCGCCTCGAGCATCTCGGCCGCCACCGGAGGAACCTGGACGCGGACCCGGCTCTCGACCCCGTCGCAGCTCGCCGTCAGCGTCGCCGATCCGGGCGCG
>JACDHV010000342.1 GCA_013820855.1 Gemmatimonadales bacterium
GTCGTAAGCAGTTCCAGATTGGAATCGCTCGCGATTGGCGCACCGCTCGCAGCCTCCTTCAAGGCAGTTCACCATGCCTTCGGGAGTACCATTGTATCCCGTCGAAACAATACGAGGTAGTGTCCCAAGCCCAGTTGAAGGCCGGTAGACGGCACGAACACCTCACAGTTTTACGCGGCCTTGCCCGCGGGCGCAAGGGTCTTCTCTGCGGAACGCTTTGCGGCACGTTCCTGGGCGAGTTCGTCGAGTTTGGCCTTCAGGAGCCAGAGGTCCTTGTAGCCCATGATCTTCCGGAAGCCGGTCTCGCACTCGAGGAGGCTCGCAGCGGTCCACCGGAGGATCATGCTGGAGTCGCGGCAGCGGCTCACACGACCTGTTCTGCGACGGACTCCACCGTTCGGGTTTTCGATGATGTTCGTTGTGGCGAGGCAGCGCCGGAGCGCCGACGGGAGCCCCTGACGGTTGACGGTGAACATCTCATCCATGCCTTCTCGCAGGCTCGCGGCGGCGTCGGGATGGTCCTGGTGTTCCAGCCAGGAGGCCAGCGTCTGCAGCTTCTGCTTCCCTTCCTTCTCGTCCAGCCGCCACGCGACGCGCATGGCGTTCTTCGTCTGGTCGCGCTCCTCCTTTGGAAGGCGCTCCACCACGTTACGGAGCTTGTGGGCACGACACCGCTGGACGGGCTTATCCGGGCCGAAGAGTTCGAGGATGGCCTTGCGCAGCGCCTTCGAGCCGTAGATCACGAACAGTCGAGGCCGCTCGGGATCGAGGCCACGCTCGATCAGGCTCTGCAGGAGATCCTTCGCGACGTGGTGGTTCTCGCTCGAACCGGGAGCGATACCGAGCACGTGCTTCTCTCCGTTCGCATCCACACCCTCGGCCGCCAGAACGTGATGCTCCCCGAACACGCGTCCGTCGACGTAGATCACCAGGAGATCCCACGCACCGATCGGTCGACTCTGGAGCGTCTAAAGCTGGCCGGCGCTCGCTTCGATCCACTCACGGCTCACCGCCGACTTGCTGACGCCGGTCGTGTCGGCCATCTCCCGGAGCATCCCCTCGTAGTTCCGGGTCGAGACGCCTCGCATCATCAGCCGGAGGACGTGTCCCGCGATGCTCCCCTCCCGGAGTCGCTCGTAGACGGGGACATCGACCTCACCACCGGGCCCCACACCTCGACGTCGCAGCCGGGGCTTCCGAACCTTGACCTTCCGGTCGCTCAGCACGACCTCTCCCTGCTGGCGGCCGTACCAGTAGATGTCCCGCCCGCTCTGGCGACCCTGAACCTTCGGGCCCGCCACCTCTTCGGCGGAGAGGTTCAGCAGCGTCTCGATCGTCATCCGCCCCACGACGTCGCTCACCTCGTCGTATTGCGCCCTCCGTCCGCTCGACGAGCTCCAGGAGCGGCAGCAGGGCATGCCCACCCTTGGTAAAGAACTCCTCGATTGCCTTCCCATCACCCAGGTCGATCACCCCAGGCCTTCCACTCAGCTTCTTCACGGCGGCTTCCTCCTGGGAGCATCCGCTCCCCTCTCGGGATCTCGGCCCGAGGGTTCGCCCCCTGCCGACCATTGCCGCCTCAACCTATGCTTTCAACTGGGGATGGGACACCACCTTGCCCCCGTCTTAGCCGTGGCGGATACGACGCTACTTGGCACCGCGGCCCGGATGGTGCGCGCGGCCACGGCCGTCAGCCGCGTGTGGCCCGGCTACTGGCCGCAAGACCAAGCGTTTCTGCTCCTCCTCCCACCCGACATGGCCCTGCTGATTACGACCCGGGCCGCGCCCCCGGAATATCAGCTGCTCGCTGGCCCAAGCCTTCCAAGCGAATTGCGCGCACGCGCCTACTTGCGCCGGTCTTACCCGAGTAATCTGGTGAATAGCGCGGGGCGTTCGCGCGCACGCCGGGCGAGCCCGAGACGGAGTTCCGGAAGCCGTCGGTCGACCCCGCCCACATCGCCGCCCCCGGCTTCCGGGCGATGGGAGACGTCGAGCGCCGCATGCTGCATCGTGCGCTCCCCGTCCGGAGCGCCGATTCGCTCAGTGCCTTGCTGCGGCAGTACCTCGCCGTGCGGCAACGCCGCTCCGGCACGCTCGCGGACGTGCAAGCTGTGGAGCGGTCCATGGAACGGCGGGAGGGCACGGCCAAGCTCGTAGGGTGCCAGGCCGCCGCGGCTGCGCCTGAACCTGGGACGTTAGCCGGCTCAACCTCACCTTGCTCTGGCGTTCGGCCACCCTCGTACGTACCTTCGTCTCATGCCGAAGCGCCGCGTTTACGTCGAGACTAAGATCCCGAGCGCCTACTTCGATACCCGCTCGGAGGCCGTAATGGTGGCCCGCCGCCGTTGGACGCGCGCCTGGTGGAACATTGCGTCGGAGCGGTACACGCTGTTGACCAGTGCGGCCGTCCTGGATGAACTCCGCCGCGGCGATCCGAGCCGCGGAGAGCGCGGATCACACCGTCCGCATCGCCAGCCGCCGTCC
>JACDHV010000343.1 GCA_013820855.1 Gemmatimonadales bacterium
ATCGCGGGCGCCGGTCCTCGCCTACCCACAGGACCGCCCCCAGGAGACATGGACGTCGGTCGACCGAGGCCGTAGGCTGCTCGGGTGCGCACCCCTCAACTGCCCGGTGCCGAACAGCGCGCCGAGGCGCGCCGCGTGTACGGGCTCGACCCCGTCGGCTACGAGACCGGCAGGCCGGACTATCCCGCGCGCGTGCTCGACGTCCTGACCCAGCGCGGTCTCCGGCCCGGCTCTTCGGTGCTCGAGATCGGCCCAGGCACCGGCCGGGTGACACGTCGCCTGATCGACGCCGGCGCGAGCGTCATCGCGGTCGAGCCGGATCCGGCGCTCGCCGACCTGCTCCGGCGGGAGCTGCCCGCCGATCGTCTCGAGGTGATGACGGGGACCTTCGAGGACGCAGCGCTCCCCGAGGACCGCTTCGACCTCGTCATCGCCGCCATGGCCTTCCACTGGGTGGACCAGCGGATCGGTCTCCCCAGGCTGAGTCGCGTCCTGCGGCCTGGGGGATGGGCCGCGATCTGGTGGACACTGTTCCGCGACCCCTCGAGGCCGGATCCCTTCGCCGACGCGACCACGGAGGTCCTCGGACCACCTCCTGGACCCGTGTCGGGCATCCCGTTCGAGCTGGACGTCGATGCATGGTCGGATTCGCTCGCCGGACCGGCCGGCCTGATTGACGTCGGTTCCGAGACCATCCGATGGACCGCTCGATTCGATCCCATTTCGCTGCGCGCGCTGTACGGCTCCATGATCTCCGTGCGCCGGCGACCCGAGGCCTACCAGCGCGTCCTGCTCGATGAGATCGAGCACATCGCGACGCAGGA
Source organism: Gemmatimonadales bacterium (assembly GCA_013820855.1). Lineage (GTDB taxonomy): Bacteria > Gemmatimonadota > Gemmatimonadetes > Gemmatimonadales > GWC2-71-9 > CAVVWJ01. The sequence continues at coordinate 825 of JACDHV010000343.1, forward strand.
CTTCGGCGGCGAGGTGGAGCGCCCATTCGTGACCGCCATCTACACCGGGCGCCGGCCCCCGACTACCCACGGACGGCCTCCCGTCCGGTGAAGCGCTCCCAGCGCTCGATGATGATCGAGGCGTAGCGGGGGTCGATCTCCATGCCGTGGCAGCGACGATCCAGCCGCTCCGCCGCGATCAGGGTGGTGCCCGAATCATGGCGACGGCCGGTTGCTCCAGGCGGGCTGGAAGGCGGACGGCCGGCGCGCACCCGTGACGCCGGCCGCCGCGCGTGGGTTGTTCGTGTGTCGGCGGCCGCCTATCGGTGTCCTGACATCACCTCCGGGGTGGGGACTTTTCGTGGCCACCAGTGGGGACTTCTACATGGCCATTGACAAAAAGAGGGTGGGCCGTAACATCAACAGCCGCTACCCGGCCCGGTACACGACCGATCGTCACCGATAGGGATGGGCACGGCGCGGTCCCCGTGGCTCGCCGGGATGGCTGCTTCGCTGATCGAGTTCGTGCCAGCCCGTCTGGCGCCCGAACGACAGCACCACTCCACGTGAGGAAGATCGATGCGTAAACCCATGCCGTTCCTCGCCGCCGGGATCCTCGTGCTCGCCGCGGCCTGTACGGGTGGCGGAGACACCACCCCAAGCCCGGCGACCCCGACGGCGGCGACCGAGACGACCGCCGCCTCCCCGACGCTCTCGCCAGGGACGTCGCCCGCGGTGAGCCCCGCCGAGAGCCCCTCGCCCTCGCCGGCCACGAGCCCGGCGACCAGCCCCGCGGTCTCTCCAGGCACCAGCCCGATCGGCTCGCCGAGCGGCGAGGCGATCACGGTCACCGGCGTCGACTACGCCTTCCAGGGTGTGCCGACCAGCGTCCCGGCCGGCACGACGTTCACCTTCACGAACCAGGGCACGGAGGCGCACGAGATGGTCGTCGTGCGCAAGAACGAGGGTGTGACGCAGACCTTCCAGGAGCTCCTCACGCTCCCGGACCAGGAGGCGTTTCAACTCGTCGCCGTGGTCGGCGCGACCGTTGCGCCCCCGGGCGAGCAGGCGGAGGCGCCTGTCACGGTCCAAGACGAGGGCGAGTACCTGATGATCTGTTTCATCCCTCAGGGGACGACCGACCTCAGCGAGCCCGGCGGCTCCCCCGGCGCGTCGCCTGGGCTCGAGTCCCCCGGCCACGGTGAGCACTCGCCCGGCGCCTCGATCCCGGTGGGGCCGCCGCACTTCGTGCTCGGCATGCTGCAGGAGTTCCAGGTCACCGAGGCGGGGAGCTCACCCGGCCCCATCGCGAGCCCGGGGATGCCCGGGATGTCGCCCGGCACGTCGCCCGCCCTCTCGCCTGCCGTCTCCGCGAGCCCGTAGCGCCCCTCCGCTCCTCCCTGGGCGCTCTGTGTCGCCTACACCTACGCCTCACCTACTTCGGTGCCCGGCCCTCGCCGATCTCGCCCAGACAGCGGGCCATCTCGCGGACGACGGCTTCCTCACTATCGGCCACGGCTTCCCACTCCCGCTGCCTGACGCCGACGACGGGCTTCTCTGAGGCATCGAAGGCCGTATAGAACCCACTCTCGGCGCTCGTCGTGGTAGCTCGGCCGGCCGACGTACCAGCCAGTCGGCGTGGCGGCGTGGAGTTCGTCCCAGGCACTTGGCCGCTCAGCAT
>JACDHV010000344.1 GCA_013820855.1 Gemmatimonadales bacterium
ACCTTGAGCATCTCATTTGAGAGCGGATATGTAACCTGGTCCTCGACCAGCTCCGGCGCCTGCCCGGGCCACTCGGTCATCACGATTACCTGCACATCGGACAGGTCCGGCACGGCGTCGACGGGAGTCTTGACCGCCGCCCAGGCGCCGGCCAGGATCAGGGCCAGCGTGCCGAGCAAGACGAGCAGGCGGTGGTTCACGGACAACTCGATGATTCGTTTCAGCATCGGTCAGCGCTCCTTCCGGGGCATGTCCATCCCCTTCATGTCGGCGCCGCCGCCCATGTCCATTCCTTCCATGCTTCCGCCCATGCCGATCATGCCCTTCATCACCTCGGCGAGGTTGCTCTCGGAATCGAGGATGAATTGCGCCGAGGTGACCACCCGCTGGCCGGGTTCCAGGCCCCTCAGAATCTCCGTAAACGCACCGGAGATGCGGCCGGTCTCCACCTCGACCGGCATGAGGGAGCTGCCGCCAATGTCCACGAAAGCGATCGACCGTTCGCCCGTGTTGACGACCGCGGAGCTGGGGACCGTGAGAGCGCTACGAGAGGGGCTGGACAGGCGCACGGTGGCGTACATCCCGGGCTTGATCCGCCCGTCCGGATTGGCGATGGCGATGCGCGCCTTGAGCGTCCGCGTCTCGCTCTGGAAGGTGGGGTAGACGTATTCGACGCGGCCCGCGATCGGAGCACCGGGGAAGGCGTTCAGCTCGACCTGGGCCGTCGAGCCTTCCCGAACCGAGCCGGCGTCGGTCTCGCGCAGCTCCGCTTCCACCCAAACTCTGGAAAGGTCGGCGATGGTGTAGAGCGTCTGTCCCGGCTGAACGGACTGACCCTGGAGCACCGACTTCTCGATCACAACCCCTGAAACGGGAGAGTGGATCGTGAGGGTGCGGCGCACGCGACCGGTCTTGAGAATGTCGTTGATCTGTGCATTCGAGATGTCCCAGAGCTGCAGCCGGCGGCGGGCAACCTGCGCGAGGTCGGTGGTACTTCCGGAAATGCCCGGGACGGAGCTGCCGCTCAGGTTCGCATCGAGCCTGGCAGCGAGAAGCAGCTCCTCCTGAGCAGACACCAGCTCGGGCGAATAGATCTCGGCGACAGGCTGTCCCGCGCGTACCGGCTGACCCGTGAAGTTCACGTGGAGCCGCTCGATGAAGCCCCCGAACTTCGGGGCGACCTCAGCCATCCGGGTCTCGTCGAAGCCGACGATGCCGACGGTGCGCACCTCGTCCACCAGAACCCTCCGCTCCACCGAGCCGAAGGTCACACCGAACTGGCGTAGCTGGTCCGCGGTCAGCCGTACAGAGCCGTCGGAAGACATGTTCATCCCGCCCATCTCCATCCCCTGCATTTCGTCCATACCGACCGGTGCGGCCGGCTCTCCGCCAGACGGATCCGGATCGCCCGGTCTCGTCAGCAAGAACACGAGGACGATCGCGGCGAGCAATCCGGCGACCGCGGCGATTCCGAGAGGCCGCCTCGTGAACTCGATGATCTGCGTTCTGATCGAAGCTGTATTCATCGGAGGACCTCCCCTCCCACCACCCGCTCGAGCTCCGCCAGCCGCGAGGCGAAGTCGGCCAGTGCGCGGTGATATTGGGTTTCATAACCGTACAGCGTGGCCTGACTCTCCAGAAGCGCGAGAAAGCCGACCCGCCCGACCTGGTAGCTCGCAGTCGCGGATTCCAGTGCGGCGCGTCCCTGCGGGATAATGGATTTGACGAACAGGGCGAGTTGCGCCCGCTCGCGTTCCAGATCCGAGTAGGCGCTGGCGATCTCCGCGCGAAGGTCGTTCGCCTGCCTGGCGTGCTCGGCGTGCAGCGCCGCGAGTCGCGCTTCGGCTTCCCGGACGAGAAGATCCTGCCGCTGACTCTTACGGAGTGGGAGACTGATCGAAACCATCGCGGAGACCATGTCCGACCGGCCGTCGCGCTGACCGTACTGGAGGGAGAGATCGAAATCCGGGAGATGCTCCTTGCGGGCGAGCGCCACCCTGGCGCCCTGCGCGTCGATCATCGCCTGGTGCGCGAGAATCGACGGGCTCAGGCGCAGCGCTGTCTCCTGAAGCTCCAGGAGCGGCGGCAAAGGAGAGTCGGCCGCGCGTGAGCCGAGCGCCGCGGAGACGAACCGGACCTGTGCGTGATCATCCGCGACGGCCGCGCGGGCAATCCGCACGGGGATATCCGGCGCCTCGATGGGCATTTCGCTCGGCCTGTCCATAGCGGCGTTCAACCGGGCGAGTGCGGCGCGACGGCGCTCCGCCAGCGTCACCGCCTGCTCCGCCAGCCGCGCCATCTCGACTCTCGCCGTCAGCACGTCGGTCTGGGCGCCGGTCCCGACGGCGTAACGGGCCTCGGTCAAACGGATGAGATTGTCCAGCAGATCCTGGTTTCGGCCGACGATCTCCGTCGCCTGGTCGAGGAACGCCAACTCGTAGTAGGCCCGGCGA
>JACDHV010000345.1 GCA_013820855.1 Gemmatimonadales bacterium
CCGCGGGAACGAAGGCGATGGCCAGGTTCAGAAAGAAGCGTTGACTCGCCGGATCGTGTCGGGCGGCGGCCGCCGCACGATAGAGCCGGACACGGTAGAGCCAGACGATCGCGAGGATGGCGCCCAGCTGAATGAAGATGTCGAAGGTCTTGGCCCGCTCGTCCACCTGGCCGAGCCATTCGCTCACCACGATCAGGTGGCCGGTGGAGGAAACGGGGATGAACTCGGTGGCGCCTTCGACCAGCCCGAGGATGACCGCTTTGACGAACAGCTCAGGCGTCATGTCGGCGGCTCACCCGGGTCACCTCCTCGTAGAGAGATTCGTACAGCGGCACGACCCGATCGGCGGAGAACTCCCTCGCTTTCGCGATCGCCGCCCCACGCATGGCGGCGTGGCGCTCGGGCGAACGCAGCAGCTCCACCGCACGGCGGCCCATCGCCTCCACCGATCCCACGGGCTCGAGGATTCCGTTCAACCCGTCGTCCACCACCTCGGGCAGCCCGCCGGCTCGGCTGGCGACGACCGGCGATCCGCAGGCCATCGCCTCCAGCGCGGCCAGACCGAACGACTCGTTCTGGGACGGGAGGACGAACAGATCGCTTGCCTGGAGGAGCGATGCCACCGAATCCAGCCGGCCGAGGAACTTCACGTCATGGGTGACGCCCAGCTCGCGCGCCTCGTTTTCGGCGTCTTCCCGCTCGGGGCCGTCGCCGATCATCACCAGCGTGGCCGGCATCGCGCGATGGATCCGGGCGAAGACCCGAATGACGTCCTTGACCCGCTTCACCTCTCGAAAGTTGGAGACATGGGTGATCAGCTTGTGGTCGTCGGGCGCGAGTCCCAGGCGGCCGGTCGGCTCGCCGGGCTGGTACTCGTTCAGGTTGACGAAGTTGGGTATCAACTGGAGATCGCAGCTCACGCAGCCGAACGCCCGGTAGGTCTCGTCGCGGAGGTAGGCCGACACCGCGGTCACCGCGTCGGAGCGCTCGATGGAAAACTTGGTGATGGCGTAGAAGCTCGATTCCTGACCTACCAGCGTGATGTCGGTGCCGTGCAGCGTCGTGATCACCTGGATGTCGCGCTCGCCCCGCAGCATCTCCCGAGCGAGGAACGCGGTGGTCGCGTGCGGGATGGCGTAGTGGACGTGCAGGAGGTCGAGCCCTTCGCGCACCGCGACCTCGTGCTGCTTGGAGGCGAGGGCCAGGGTGTAGGGGAAGTGGTCGAAGAGCGGGTACCGCCCCATTCGGGTCTCCACCTGGTGGAAGTAGACCCGCTCCACGTACCCCCGGAGCCGGAACGGCGAGTCGTAGGTGATGAAGTGCACCTCGTGGCCCCGGCGAGCGAGGTCGAGACCCAGCTCGGTGGCCACGGCACCGGAGCCGCCGTAGGTCGGATAGCAGGTGATGCCTATCTTCATATGGCCCTAGGGTGGCGGTTGTTCCTGCGCGCAAACAGGACCCGGTCAAACAGGACCCGGTCTGGTATGTAAGAACCCGTGAACTGAGGATTCATGCAACAGGCATGGCAAGGGGAGTTTCGACGCCAGTCCGACGGATGCGATAAGGTAATCACACCCTGGGCGTTTGATGGCGTGGCGGGTGCGTGAACAGTGGCCGGCTATTGATGCTGAACGCTGGCCAGCATGCGGGCAACCTGCTCGAGGAACGCAGTCGGCCCGAATGGCTTGGAAAGTAGCGGACCAGGAACCTTTTGAGCGAAGCCCGAGATGAACAACGTGGGCGGTGGGTGCTTGAGACGGGTGAGGCAGGCGGCGAATTCCACGCCGTCCATCACGGGTAAACGGACGTCGGTCACTACCAGGTCGAGTTGCCCATCCAACGTACTCGCAAGTGCTAAAGCTTGTTCGCCATCCTCGGCTGTGACGACAGCGAAGCCTTCACCAACTAACGCGTCTGCCAGGATAGTGCGGAGCATTGCGTCGTCGTCCACAAGCAGCACGGTCCGCTTAGCAGCTTGTCCGAGAGTCATGTGTACAGAGGCTGACGAATTTGATACATCTCACCGTCGATCGCTGTTTGGAGTGCCAGAAGGGCTTCCGCTGTGACCCCGGTAACACTAGTGTAGCTATTCCTACATTAACCGGAATGACGGAAGGGCGCGCCTATGGGTTGGCGCTTCCATCTGAGTCCTCGTAGATTCCCAGGTGCTCATTCCGGCTGCCTAACTCATAAGTCAAGATGGTTCTTCGCACTACACGCCCCGCGGACACGCGCCTCTCCCTGCCCCTCTCTCTGTCCAGGTCCACCTGTGATGCCCGGTGACTCGGCCCCGATCGGCCGGATGCTCGCTGGTGGGCTCCGCATAATCAGCCGACTGGGCTCGTCTCCTGACGGGTCGCTCTTTCAGGCCCAGTATCCGAATGGCGCTGAGGTGACCGTGCTGGTCCCTCCCTCCAAGACTGCCGACGGGGAGCCTTCTCCACG
>JACDHV010000156.1 GCA_013820855.1 Gemmatimonadales bacterium
GTCTGCTCGACCCTGAAGAGGACTGTGTCCCCGTCGCAGTCCAGCCGGACCTCGGCCACCCGCTGCTCGTGGCCCGAGGTCTCGCCCTTGCGCCACAGGGTCTTGCGGGAGCGGCTGTAGTAGTGGGCGAAACCGCTGGAAAGGGTACGCTCGAGCGCCTCGCGGTCGGCATATGCCACCATGAGGACGTCCCCCGACCTGCTCTCCTGGGCGACCACGGGGACCAATCCATCGGGGCCGAAGCGCACCGCCGACAGCCAGTTGTTCTCGGACACGTGGAGAAGCTACCGGCACCCCCCGTGATTGTCAAAAGCCGTTGTCACTTCTTATCTTGCTGAATTCGCCCCCCGTCCGTCCGATCCCCTGGAGCTCCCCTCGTGACCCGCTTTCATGCCCTCATAATTTCGGGTTTCGGCCTCGCCGCGATGGCGGGGTGCGGCGACGGCAGCGGCCCCCGCGGCGGTCCGGTCGTGGACTGTGACGAGGTCGCGCCCACCACGCTTGCCCCAGGGCAGCCGGCGCTCATGGATGCTTCCGAGACGGCATGCGTCCGGCTCTCGCAGGCGGGCCCCGGCGGCGCGAGCTACCTGTACGTGGCCTACTCCGCCGCCGGCTCGGAGACTCGCGACGGCACATCCGCGGAGTATCGGCTGACCGGCACCGGCGCGGGCGCCCCTCCTCCGGCGGCGGCGGTGATGCCGCGCGTCGCGTCCGCCGTCCGGGGCCGCCCCACCGCCGTACAGCGCTTTCACGACGGTCTCCGCGAGCGGGGCCGGGAGCTGGCCAGGGGCAACCCTGGCCCCCACGTGAGTGCCCGGGTCGCGCCCGGGCTGGTGGCCCCCGCTCCGGTCCTCGGCGAGCAGCGCTCCTTCAATGTGCTGCGCAGCGCCGATGTCACAGGTACCGCGCCGGGCGACTTCGTGCAGGTGGAGAGTACCGCCCGGTACGTGGGGCCCCATGTGGCCATCTTTCTCGACGACGCGGCGCCTTCCGGAGGCGGATACACTCAGGCCGACCTCAACGCGATCGGGAGTCTGTTCGACGACCACCTCCACCCGATCGGGGTGAACGCCTTCGGCGCCGAGACCGACGTCAACGGCGACGGCAAGGTGCTCGTGCTGCTCACCAACCGGGTCACCAGGCTCGCGGGGTGCGAGGACGGGCAGGTGGTCGTGGGTCTCTTCTTCGCGGTGGACCTGTTCAGGAATCTGGTGGGCTCGAACAACGCCGAGATCTTCTACGGCCTGACGCCCGACGCGGAGTGCGGCGTGGACCGGGGTCGCGCCATCGAGCTGCTTCCCTCGGTGTTCATTCACGAGTTCCAGCACATGATCAGCTATGGCCAGCACGTGATCGAGCGGGGTGGGAGCGCAGAGGACACCTGGCTCGACGAGGGCCTCTCCGGTCTCGCCGAGGAGCTGGGGGGTAGACTGGTCCCCGACGACCGGTGCATCGAGAGCGATTGCCTGACCCAGTTCCATGCCGGCAATCTCATCAACGCCTACGACTACCTGGCCGCCGAGGGCGACGCGTACCTGATCGGTCCCCGCCGCCCCCCGCTGCCTCTCACCCAGTACGGTGCGACCTGGCTCTTCGTGCGCTGGCTCTCCGACCACTTCGCGACCGACGCGACCCTCGGCACCGATTTGACCCGCGCGCTCGTCCAGACCACGCGGACGGGGGTCGAGAACGTCGAGCGGGCCACCGACACGCCGTTCGACCGGCTGGTCGGCGAGTGGCAGCTGTCGAACTACCTGGCGGGCGCGCCGGACCTGAACGATGTGACCGACGGCACCAGGCTCCGCTACACCAGCTGGAGCCTCGATGACGTGTTCGCCTCCTTCCACCAGGAAGATCCGCAGGGGTTTCCCCGCGCCTATCCGCTGGAGGTGGACGTCTTCAGCGGTGCCGACTATCTGCGCGGCGGGTTCCTGCGCGCCGGCTCGGGACGGCACCTGCTGGTCCAGCAGCCGCCTGCGACGGACGTGGATCTGCTGCTCACTCGTAACGACGGGGCCACCGCGCTCGATCCCGATGTGACCCCGCGCGTCGCCGTCCTCCGCCTCCGGTGAAGCCAATGATTTTCCTCATCGTGGTCGCGACCATCTTCGCCGGGTACGGCACCGCGTACCTGGCGAGCGATGATGTCCGCTACATCACCCGGGCGGGGATCGAAGAAACCCGGATTCTCCAGGCCCGGGAGCCGATCGCCGATCTGGTGGCCGACCGTACCACGGATCCCGCCGTGCGGCATTCGCTGCGCCTCGTGCTCGAGAGCCGCGACTACGCGGCCCGGCTGGGCCTCGAGGCGAAGGAGACCTACACCAGCTACGCCGACGTGGGCCGCGACACCTTGCTGCTGGTGCTGCAGGCCGCGCCCAAGGACTGCATCTGCCCGTTCACGTGGAAGTATCCGATCGTCGGACGGATTCCCTACAAGGGATTCTTCGATCTGAACGCCGCCCGACGGGCCAGTGATCGGCTCGCGGCCCGGGGCTACGACGTCTACCTCCGCCCCTCCGCGGCATTCTCGACGCTGGGATGGTTCAACGATCCGCTGCTCTCGACCGCGCTCACCCGCGATTCCGTCGAGCTCGCCGCGACCGTGTTCCACGAGATCGCTCACAACACGCTCTACGTCCGAAGCGCGACACCCTTCAACGAGAGCTTCGCGCAGTTCGTGGGATACCGGTCGGCCGAGTCGTTCTTCGCCGGTCGGGCGGACACGGCGAGCGCGCGCCGGGCCGCCGACCGGCTTCACGACGAGATGGTCCTCGGCGAGTTCTACGGCGCGCTCATCGCACGCCTCGATTCTCTGTACGCCAGCCGGCCCGATTCCGCCGCGCTCGAGGCCGGACGGGCGGAGGCTGGGGCCTGGGCGAGGGCCGAGCTGGAGGGGCCGGTCGGCGCGAGGCTGCGGAGCTTCCGCCTGGGCCCACTGCCGGAGCGTCCGGTGAACAACGCCCGGCTCATCGGGGCCACCATCTACCGCACCCGCCTCGATCTTTTCGAGCGGTGGTTCGAGCGCCACGATCGCGACGTGCGGCGGAGCGTCGGAGCCCTGGGGGAGCTGATGAAAGGCGTGGAGGGCGACAGCGCATTCGCGCGGCTGGAGCGTGCGGTGGAGCAGCCGCACTGACGTCGCAAATCTCCACCGGAGTGTACCTGGTGCCGGGCGCGCGAAGGACCTGCTCCGTCCGGTTGATGTACCGGCGAAGCAAGTCCTCCTGGTGTGCGCCGTGCCGAGATCTACTGAATGCTGTCGGCCGACTGTGCGGTCGTGTCCCCCGTGCCGCTTTCCGACGGGTCCAGCCGCCGGGTAGCCTCATCCTCCACCCTGGTCTCGGTATCCCCCACGGAGGTCGTGGCGCCGCCCGCGGTGTCCCTTCCTGCTGGGCGCTCCATGCCGCGGTATCCCGGCGGGTTCTGCTTGGCCCCCGTCGTATCCTGCCAGGCGCTGTCACTGTACGCGCCGGTCGCGCGGCCCTTGGCATGGTCGGGATCCTTCGGGTCGTCGGAAGGGGGGAACATCGTGGTGTCTCGCTCCATCCCCCGATAGCCCGGCGGGTTCTGCACTGCGGTCCCGGTGGTGTCGCCGCTGGCCGAAGTGTCTGCCCCCGTGCCGCGGGCGGCCGAAGTGTCTGCCTCCGCGCGGCTGTCGGCGGCTGAAGTATCCGACGCGGTATCTCCGCCCGCGGTGTCCCTTCCTACTGGGCGCTCCATGCCGCGGTATCCCGGCGGGTTCTGCTTGGCCCCCGTCGTATCCTGCCAGGCGCTGTCACTGTACGCGCCGGTCGCGCGGCCCTTGACATGGTCAGGATCCTTGGGGTCGTCGGAAGGGGGGAATATCGTGGTGTCTCGCTCCATCCCCCGATATCCCGGCGGGTTCTGCACTGCGGCCCCGGTGGTGTCGCCGCTGGCCGAAGTGTCTGCCCCCGTGCCGCGGGTGGCCGAGGTGTCCGACGTGGTATCGCGCCGTGTGGCCGAAGTGTCCATTCCTGTGGTGTCGAGCGCGCCGGCGCCCGGCGCGGTGGTGTCCATGGTCGCGCGGCCCATCTCGGTGGTATCTTGGGCGGAGGCCGAGCCCGCTGCTCCCGCTGCCAGACCGAATATGAGCGCAACCACGCGCTTGCTTGGCATATGTTGCATCATTCCTCCCCTGCTACTAGACCGCCGCTCCGCGGAACGGCGCTGAGATCGGTGTCCTTTCGCGTATGGCAGGCTATCCCCCGAGTGCCCACCGTCGCCGTGAGGTAGCTCACGCCTGGACCTCCCGCCCGTCCGCTCGACACATATACTTATGTGCATGGACACCTCCTTCGTCGATCGCGAGCAGCCCCGGCTGCTGCAGGAACTCTCCGATTTTCTGTCGATTCCGAGCGTCAGCACGCTGCCGGCTCACGGCGTGGACACCCGCCGGGCGGCCGACTGGCTGCGCGCCGAGCTGACGCGGCTGGGCTGTCCCGTCGTGGACCTGATCGAGGGCGACGGGCACCCGGTGGTCTGGGCCGAGGGACCCGTCGTGCCTGGGCGGCCGACGCTCCTGATCTACGGGCACTACGACGTGCAGCCCCCCGATCCGCTCGAGGAGTGGGACACCCCACCGTTCACCCCCACCGTGCGCGATGGGAAGCTGTTCGCGCGCGGGGCGGCCGACGACAAGGGCCAGGTCTTCTGCCTGCTCAAGGCGTACGAGGCGGTGGTGGACGCCAACGGGCAGCCGCCGCTGAATGTGCGCTTCATCTTCGAAGGGGAGGAAGAGTGCGGTGGGCGGGTGGTCTTCGACCTGCTCCGCGCCGAGCCGGAGCGCACCCGGGCGGATGCGGTCCTGGTCTGCGACAGCTCCTTCTATGCTCCCGGTTGGCCCGCGGTGTACACGGCGCTCCGCGGACTCTGCTACGCCGAGATCTCCGTGCGCACGCTGCAGCGCGACCTCCATTCGGGCTCCTACGGAGGCGTGGCTCCCAACGCGCTGGAGACGCTGGTGCGGATTCTGAGCCGGCTCAAGAGTGCCGACGGTGAGATCAGGATCCCCAAGGTGTACAAGTCGGTGGAGGAGCCCACCAAGCGGGAACTCAAGGCGTGGCGCAAACTGCCCTTCGACGAGGATGCCTTCCTCCGCGAGGAGGTGACGGGCAAGGCGCTCACCGGTCTCGAGGACCACTCGGTCTTCGAGCGGGTGTGGGCGCTGCCGACGTTCGAGATCCACGGCATCCGCGGCGGCTTCGTGGGTGACGGGGCCAAGACGGTGATCCCGGCCCACGCCGTCGCCAAGGTCAGCCTGCGCCTCGTTCCCGGACAGCGCTACGAGAAGGTCGGCCGCCAGCTCGAGCGCGCCGTGTCCGATCTCGCGCCCGACTGGGCCGACGTGAAGGTCACGCTCCTGCACGGCGGCGATCCGGTGCAGATACCGGTGGAGCATCCCGCCTTCGCGATCCTCGACGACGCGTTCGAGGAAGTCGTCGGCCGGCGCACGGTTTCCATCCGGTCGGGCGGATCGATCCCGATCATCCCCGAGCTCGGTCTCGCCGGCGCGCCCGTGATTCTCACGGGCATCGGCCTCCCGGACGACGGCCTGCATTCGCCGAACGAGAAGCTCGACCTGGCGCAGCTGTGGAGCGGGATTCGGGTTTTCGGCCGGTTCTTCGAGCTGTTCGCGGAGCGGGGTGGGTCGGCGCGGGCGGAGGACGGCAGCGAGCGCGAGGCGGTGGAGACGGTCTAGGCTTCCTCTTCGGGGGCCACCCGCCGGATCGGCCCGGAGTAGCGCGCCTCGGTTCGGGCGTGCAGCTCGTCGACTCCGATGAGCGCCCGGGCCGACGCGATGATACCTGCGACCACGTCGTCGGCCCAGTAGGAATCAGGGCGCTCGCCAGCCGGCAACTTGGCGACGGAGCCCTCGAGATAGCGGATAGCGGTGGTGATCCACTCGTTCTGGGCGGTGGCCACCGTGGCCCAGGAGCCGGTGGAGCGAAGCTCCAGCTCTTCGAGTCCCTTCAGGTGCTCTTCCACCCCGGCCGCCACCTCATCGGACCGCAGCTTTTCGGCGATCAGGGTCAGCACGGTGCGCCGCTCGGTCTCCTGCGGCTCCGGCAGCGGCGCGAGGTAATGCCGCTGGTCGGCCACCATCTCCGCCAGTCTGATGCACACCGCCCGAATCGCCGGCATCAACGCCCCCGGGGCCTCTTTCGCCCAACTGTCCGCGGCCCGGAGAATCTCCTTGATCCGTTGCTCCGCCTGCGCCTCGGGGGTAGGGCGGCGAGGTGATTCTGCCATGATAGACAGAAAAACCGGATCGGCGGGGAAAGGCAAGTGAGTGGCGGGCGGCCGTCGAACGCGCAGAGCACCTCACCGCGGTCCCCGCCTCATGCGCACCGGATCGGGCCTCCCGAACCGTTCCTCCGCCCATGGATCCCCGCGCATGTGGTACCCGTTCTGCTCCCAGAAGCCGGGATAGTCCTCGTCCAGGACCTCGAATCCCTTCACCCACTTGGCACTCTTCCAGAAATACACGTGGGGGACCAGGAGCCGGACGGGTCCGCCATGCTCCGGAGTCAGCGGCTCGCCGTCGTGCGTGAGCGCCAGCAGGTTCTCGGGACGGTCGAAATCCTCCAGGGGCAGATTCGTGGTAAACCCCTGCTCGGCGGAGACCAGCACGAATCGTCCCTCGGCGCGTACACCTGCCCGCTGGAGCAGGTCCTGCACCGGTACGCCTCCGAATACGTTGTCGTAGCGGCTCCAGCGCGTCACGCAGTGGATGTCGCATGCCGTCTTCCGCCGGGGCAACGACAGCAGCTCCTGCCAATCCATCTCGAACGGCCGCTCCACCGCGCCCCGAACCGTGAACCGCCAGCCCTGGAGGTCTATCGCGGGCACGGTGCCGTAATGCAGCACCGGCCATTTCCTCGTGATGATCTGCCCCGGCGGGAGACGACTCGCGGTCATGTGCTCGACGGCAATCCCGGTCTCGGCTCGGCGGTGAGGCCGAAGACGTTCCCGAAGGCCGCCACGACTCGCGCCCGCGCTTCCGTCATGAGGGACTCCGAGTCCGCGCGGAGAAGCTCTTCGGCCACGCTGGTCATGACCACCTGCGGGATGCCGCAGGGCACGATGAGGTCGAAGGGGTCGAGGTCGTTCGTCACGTTGAGCGCGAAGCCGTGCAGGGTGACCCACTGCTTCACGTGCACGCCGATGCTGGCGATCTTGCGGCCAGAGGTCCACACACCGGTCCGCCCGGGGTTGCGCCCCGCCTCGATGTCCATCCCGCCGAGCGCCTGAATGAGCACGTCCTCCAGACTCCTGAGATACCAGTGGAGGTCCTGGCGGTGTTCGCGCAGATCCAGAATGGGGTACCCCACGAGCTGGCCCGGCCCGTGAAACGTCACGTCCCCCCCGCGCTCGACCTCGAACACCTCCACGCCGCGGCGCTCCAGCCCGGCTGGCGGGATGGGAAGACTCGAGGGACGCGTGCCGCGGCCCATGGTGACGACGGGGGGATGCTCCACCAGGAGGAGCACGTCCTCGGCGAGATCGCCGGCGAGCCTGCGGCGACGGAGATCCCGCTGCAGCTCCAGCACCTCGGCGTAGGGCCGCCGTCCCAGGTCCTCGATCCGGAGCATTATGCCGCGGCCATCCGCCGGGACCGGCGGGCCAGAAGCCAGGCAATGCCCGCGAACAGCGCCCCCGCACCGACCAGCGCGGGCGCTCCGAGCGCCATGTCCAGAGGCCGATACAGCTGCATGATGGGCACCGTGGCGAACGCGCTCACCATCGCGAGTCCGCCCCGGCGGTAGGTGGAGTCGATCGGGGCGAGCAGCCGCCAGGCGACCACGCCGGCGAGCACCAGCCCTCCCAGCGTGCCGGCCGCGAGCAGGTAGAGCGGGGCGCCAAGCGCGGGGTCCGTCGTCCCGGGCGGCGGCCGCGAGGCGCTGAGC
>JACDHV010000157.1 GCA_013820855.1 Gemmatimonadales bacterium
GGCAGATGGTCGTCTACGCGACCAGCCTTCCCGACACCGAGCACCTCATGGCGGGGCCCGAGCGGCTCGCGTTTCTCATGATGCTGGCGGACGGTGTCGGGGGCGGCGCGAAAGGCGAGGAGGCGAGCCGGACGGTGCTGGAGGCCGCGACCCAGTACGTCTCCGGCACGATGCGCTGCTACTACGCCGCGGGCACCGACGACGCCGAGTTCTCGGACGCGCTGCAGGAGGGCGCGCTCCGGTGCCATTCGGATCTGAGGCAGCGTGGTGAAGACGATCCCGAGTACCGGGGCATGGCCACCACCCTCACCCTGTTTCTCGGTGTCTGGCCCAAGGCGTATCTCCTCCAGGTGGGCGACAGCCGCTGCTACGTCTACCGGAACGGCGAGCTGAGCCAGATCACCCGGGACCAGACGATGGCGCAGGAGCTGATCGACCTCGGCGTCCTCACCCGTGCCGACGCCGCCGGCTCCAGGTTCGCGCGGACGCTCTCCAGCTCGATCGGCGGCCGCCAGACCGACCCGGTCGTGTCGCGGCTGGACATGGCGTGGGGCACGGTGCTCCTGCTCTGCAGCGACGGGCTCACCGCTCACGTCTCCGACGAGCGGATCAAGGAGCGACTCCGCTCCATGACGTCCGCCAGACAGGTGTGCGAGGACCTGCTGCAAGAGGCGCTCGAGGCGGGGGGAAGCGACAACATCACGATCGTCGTCGGACGGGCGCTGTCGCGGGAGCAATGACGGGGCGGGGCCCCGCGGCGGTCGCGTGGGGGTTCCGGACGCGGACCGTACCGCTGCCGATGCCTCCCCGCGGCGCCACCCCGCATCGATCGGCGGGCGCCCCCCCCACATGGCACCGCGAGAGAGCCCTACCAGGTCACCGAATACTGCCCTCCCAGAATCACCCGCGTCTCGGACGCCCGCAGATCCTCCGACGGATCCTCGTCCGGCCACGCGATGCGGTGGCTGCTGAGCCCCACGTTGAGCGCGAGGTCGTCGAGGACGCGGACCGCCGCCGTGAGCCGCTCGAGCGCGTCCCGCCTCCGTGCGACGATCGCCCCGCCCCCGAACGCGAAGGTCTTCTCGGCGGTGACCGTGACCGGGTGCCGGACCGAAGTCAGGTTCCCGTTGACCGAGAGCCGGGTGCTGGCGATCTGAAGGGTCTCGATGCCGTCGGTGTAGATCCCGAACTGCGAGCTGGCGGTGATCCCCTTCACCATCACGCTGGGTCCGATGCCGGCCCGGTACGCCGTGCGGTTGGCCGGCAGGCCGCCGAGATCGGCATCGAGCCATTCGTTGTGGGTCACGCCGGCGTGCATGGCGATGCCATAGCTCATGCCGTCGCCGCTCTTGAGCACCCGCGACAGGTCGAGCCACGCGCCCTGATCGTCGGCGCCCAGGAATCCCTGCACCCGCCCGTTCCACTTCCCGGCCGACCACTCCCCCTGCAGTGACCAGACGCCGCTGTTGAGGGCGTCTTCGAAGAGCACCGTCCGGTTGGCCCCCCGAATGGAGCGCCGGGCGAAGACCGAGCTCCAGCCGGCGGTGACCGCCACCACGCGCTCGTTCCGCTCCGGCAGCTTGATGGCGATCTCGTGCCGGAACTCCCGACAGCGGCCTTGCCGGCAGGCCGCGATGCGAGCCGGTCTGTTGAGATAGGCCAGAGCCTGGCCGTTCATGGTCGGCGCATAGCGGATCTCCGGCACCGCGTCCCCGAAATCCGCGGTGAGGGACACCGTCAGCACGGTATCGGCGCTCCAGTACCGATCCAGACCGTTCTCCGATTCGAAGACGATGCTGTCGGCGCCCGGACTCCGGATGACGACCTGCGTCGTCTGGCCGGTGTAGACGACGCTCGGCGTCATCGTGAGCTCGACCGGATCGGGCCCGGTGGCGAGGTGGGTGGACGTCGTCGGGACCGCGCAGCCGAAAGCCGCGGTGGTCGCCAGCAGGCCGGCCATGAGGCCCCGGAGACGAGAGCCGCCGGCCGTTGGCGCGAACGCGCCCGGGCGATATACGACGCCTGGTCTGGTAACAGCGATGAACGGTGCAAGCATCCGCACTGACCCTCTCCGGGTGCCGGCCGGAACCGACGGCGATTGCTGGATTGGATTGCACTGCGAGTGGTGCCGGCCCAAAGCGCAAGTCACGCGCCCCGCGTTGGCGACGACTAACTCGTTAGCAATCAGTCAAGTACCAGCGACATACAACCCTGCCTCCCTCTCCACCGCTGTGACGGCGCCACAGGCGGAGATGAGAATCCGGTGACCCGCGCTTGACGGGTCGCACGTAACCTGTCCCGCATCGGCGAGACCCCGGACCCGTAGAATCATTCGGAGGAGCATCACCATGAACAGCATCGAGCAGGGACTGCCGGCGGCGCCCAGCGTCGAGCAGGCGATCATCCTGGAGGAGAACTGCAGTCGAAGTTCCTCGCCATCCTAGCGCTGACTGGATTGACGTGCAGCGATTCGAAGGGCCCACTCGACACGTCGAGCACCATCGGCGCAACCCGGCGGCACGACGGAGCGCCAGTCGAGGTGGGCGCCGGCCGCGCGCGATGGTCACGAGAGTTACAGCTCGTACGTTCTGAGCCTGCCCGCCAATAGCGGCACACCCTACCGGTTCGTCGAGCTCAACTGGAGCCCGAACGGCCACGGCGGGCCCTATACGGCGCCACATTTCGACTTCCACTTCTATCGCGTGCCCCTCGCCGAGCGCGACGCCATCGATCCGGCACTCGCCGATTACGCCGACCGGGCCGCCAATCTCCCGCCGGCGGAAGCGCTACCCACCGGCTACGTCTCCAGCCACCAGCTGATGAACTTGACGCCCGCCCAGGCCTCGGTGCCGAAGATGGGACTCCACTGGGTGGACATCGACTCTTCCGAGCTGCCGCCCCGGAGCGAGCCGTTCACCGCCACCTTCATCGTCGGCTCCTGGAACGGGAAGGTGATCTTCGACGAGCCGATGGTCACGCGGGACTTCATTCTAGCTCAGCGCGGCACGCCGGGCGCGAGCATGTCCGTCCCCGCCCTCGCGGCGCTACACGCCCGCCGGGTTCTACATGAGTGGGTACAGGGTGAGTTACGACGCGGGTGCGGCCGAGGACCGCGTGGCCCTGACGGGCCTCGGTCCCCGGGACTGACGTCCCGGGCTCACCGCGGAGAAGCGGTCGCCTTCAGTTCGACACTTCGTCCAGCCGCGCCAGGGCCTCGAGGACCACCGCCGGCTGCTCTTCGTGGATGTACTGGCCCGAGCCCGGCACGCTGTCGATCCTGAAGTCCGACAGCTCGGCGGCGAGCAGCTCGCGCTCCTTGCGCGGCACCTCGGCGGGATGCGGGTCCATCCCGATCAGCAGCCGGACGGGCACGTCGAGCTCGTGCAGGCGGCTCGCCAGCGGTTTCGCTTCCTTCGACTTCGACATGCGGTGGAAGGCGTCGATCGAGCCGTGCATGTCCGCGGTCTGTCCGCCGGTGTAGGCGCGGATCACCGCGTCGGTCACCCAGGTCGTATCTCCGGAGTTCTTGACGATCTCCTTGCGGACGTCGTGCCGCAGCATGGTCTCGTCCATCGCGAGCTTGGCCACGCCCGCGCCGAAGCGGAACGCCTTCTTCATGCCGGGTGTGGCCGCCGTCTCCGCCGGCCCTCCGCTGATCGAGAGCAGGCCGCGGACCAAGTCGGGGCGGACGATGCCGAGCCGGAAGACGATGGACGCGCCGCTGGACTGGGCGAGGAAGAGCGCCTCGGTCACGCCGAGGGTGTCGAGCGCCCGGCCGACCCGCTCGGTCTGGGCGGTGTACGAGTAGTCGGCCTTCTTGGGATGGGATGACCATCCGTACCCGAGCGGCTCGACGATGATGCACTGATAGCCTCGCGCCACCAGCGGACCGGTGAGCATGCGGTAGCCGAACGCCGCGCCGAAGAGTCCCGGGATGAGTACCAGGGGGCGGCCCGCACCCATGGTGGTGGTCCGCAGAATCTCGCCGGGAGCCACCTCGATGTCGCGGACGAGGGCGCTGTCTGGGGAGCCGGCCATGAGAGCCAGCGTCAGGAGGAGCATTGCACCCAACCTAACCCCCGCACACCGCCCGCGCGAGCTTGGTGCCCACTCGCCTTGATCCTCGACCCATCATATACTGCCCCGACCACCACCCAAGGGTTCGCGCCATCGCTCCGCTCAAGCCGCCCCGATTCGCCTTTCGTCTCCCCTCACGCCGTCCCCCGGTCCGCGAGGATCTCCTCGCCGGTCCCATCCGTGGCGAGCTGCTCGGGGCGGAGCATCTGGCCGAGCGGGCGCACGCGCTGGCGTCTGGGCAACGGTTGCACCGGCGCAAACGTGCCCGCCGCCTCACCCCGCTCCTCGATCGTCTCGACGGCACCCGCCGCATCCTCCAGGACGCGCACGCGCGGCTGACCGGCGCCGCCGACCGGACCGTGGACGTCGGCCCCGCGGGCGAGTGGCTGCTCGACAACTACCATGTCGTGCAGGAGCACATCGGGGAGGTGCGGGAGAGCCTGCCGCGGGGCTACTACCGGGAGCTGCCCGAGCTGAGCGGAGGCCCGCTGGCTGGCTACCCCCGCATCTACGAGTTGGCGATCACGCTGATCTCGCACAGCGAAGGGCGGATCGGCCTGGACAACGTGAGCGGCTTCGTCGCCGCCTTCCAGCAGGTGGCGACCCTCACGACCGGGGAGCTCTGGGCGGTGCCGGCGATGCTCCGGCTTGGCCTGATCGAGAACGTCCGTCGAATGACGCTCCGCACCGTGGGGCGCCTCGAGGAGACGGAGCAGGCGGACGCGGCAGCCGCGCGCATCGGGCAGGCCGCCGAGGCCGGGAAGGACGCGCTCGCGGCGGAGCTCGATCACTTCCTGGCGCACCCGCCGCCGCTCACCCCGATCTTCGTCTCCCGCTTTCTGCATCAGCTGCGCGCCACCGGCGGATCGCTTGGCGCGGTACGGCTGCTCGAAGAGTGGATCGCCGAGGAGGCGCTGAGCGCGGAGGAGGCCACCTCCAGGTCCACCCGGCGGCTGGCCCTCACGCAGATCGGCATGGCCAACAGCATCACCAGCCTGCGCGCCATCGCGCAGATGGACTGGCGGACCTTCGTCGAAGGGCAGAGTCGCGTGGAGCAGGTGCTGCGCGAAGATCCTTCGGGCTTCTACGCCCGGATGACGTTCGCCACCCGGGACCGGTACCGGCACGTGGTCGAGCGCGTCGCGAAGCGGACCTCGCGGCCGGAGGAGGAGGTGGCCAGGCGCGCCGTGGAGTACGCCCGGGCCGCCGTGGAGCGTGAGCCGCCCGACCCGCGGCGCGCCCACGTCGGCTATTACCTGATCGACGACGGGCTCGCGGAGCTGGAGCGGTCCACCGGATACCGCACACAGGTGCGCGAGGCCGTCTACCGTGGAGTGCGTCGCCACCCCAATGCGGTCTTCGTGGGCGGCGTGCTCTCGTTCACGGTGGCGGCGCTCGGCGCGCTCCTGTGGCTGGGCGGCGCGCCGGTCTGGGCGGTGTGGTTGCCCCTGCTGCTGCTCGGCCTCGTTCCGGCGAACGACATCGCCGTGAACGTGGTCAATCAGCTCGTCACCGCATTCCTGCCGCCTCGGACCCTCCCCAAGCTCGACCTGCACGAGCACGGCGTCCCGCCCGAGTTCCGCACCGCGGTCGTCATCCCGACCCTCTTCGGCAGCGTGGACGCCGTCCGGGAGGCGCTGGATCACCTCGAGGTCCAGTTCCTGGCCAACCGTGAGGCGCACCTGCACTTCGCCGTGCTGAGCGACTTCACCGACTCGCCCACCGAGACCCGCGAGGGCGACGGCGAGATCGTGGCCGCGGCGGTGGAGGGTGTCCGGGCGCTGAACGCGCGCTACGCCGGAGGCGGCGAGGACGCCTTCTATCTCTTCCACCGGCCACGCCGGTGGAATCCCCGCGAGGGCGTCTGGATGGGATGGGAGCGCAAGCGGGGCAAGCTCTCCCAGTTCAACCAGTTCGTGCTGGGGCGAGGTGACGGCGCCTTCGCGGTGGTGGTGGGCGACCTGGGAGCGATCCGCGGCGTGCGCTACGTCATCACGCTTGACGACGACACGGTGCTCCCTCCCGACGCCGCTCCGGATCTGGTCGGCGCGCTCGCGCACCCGCTCAACCGAGCCGAGTACAGCGCGGTGCACGGCCGCGTGGTCCGCGGCTTCGGCATCCTGCAGCCGCGGGTCGGGGTGTCCCTGCCCAGCGCCAACCGCTCGCTCTTCGCCGCCATCCAGTCGGGGCAGCCCGGCGTCGATCCGTACACCACGGCCGTGTCCGACGTCTACCAGGACCTGTACGGCGAGGGGAGCTTCACCGGCAAGGGGGTGTACGACGTCGAAGCGTTCGAGCGGGCGACACGCGGGCGCTTTCCCGAGAACACCCTGCTCTCCCACGACCTGATCGAGGGCAGCTACGCCCGCGCGGGACTCGCCACCGACGTCGTCGTCTATGACGACTATCCCAGCCGTTATCTCACCTTCACCCGACGCAAGCATCGCTGGATCCGGGGAGACTGGCAGCTGCTCCAGTGGCTCACCGGCCGGGTTCCCGGCCCGGAGGGACTCGAGCCGAATCGGCTTTCGCTGCTGTCCCGGTGGAAGATTCTCGACAACCTGCGCCGGAGCACGATCGAGATCGCGCAGCTCGCGTTTCTGGTCGTCGGATGGACGCTGCTGCCCGGAGGCGCGCTCCGGTGGACCCTGCTGGGCCTGGGTGCCATCGCGGCACCCTGGGTGGTCTCGCTTCTGCTCGCACTGCTGCGGCCGCCGCTCGACAAGTCGTGGCGCGCCTACTACTCGGCGGTCGGCCGCGACGCGGGCACCAGCGCCAGGCAGCTGGCGCTCGCGATCGTGTTCCTTCCCCACCAGGCCTGGGTCTCGGCCGATGCCATCGTGCGCACGCTGTGGCGGCTGTTCGTGACGCGGCGGCAGCTGCTGGAATGGCGAACCTCGTCGCAGACCGAGCGCGGGGTGGAGGACTCGCCCCGCGTCGTGTGGCGGGCCATGTGGCCGGCCGTGGCGCTCGCGCTCGCGGTGCTGGCGGCGGTCCTAGGGCGCGAAATCGTGGCTCCGGCCACTCCCGCCTGGATGCTCGCGACCGCCGTGCTCCCGCTGATGGTCGCGTGGGTGGCGTCGCCGGCGGTGGCCTATGCCCTCCGGAGGCCGGCGGTACCTCGCGAGCGACGGCTGGCGTCGAGTGCCCGGAGGCAGGCGACCCGCTACGCCCTCCTGCACTGGCGATTCTTCGACCGCTTCGTCACCGCGGAGACCGGCTGGCTCGCGCCCGACAACTTTCAGGAGGATCCGGAGCCGGTGGTCGCGATGCGCACTTCGCCCACCAACATCGGCCTCCAGCTGCTGGCGACGGTGAGCGCCTGGGACCTGGGCTTCATTCCGCTGGACGACCTCGTTCGACGGCTGGAGCTGGTGCTTCGCTCCCTGGAACGGCTGCGCCGGTTCCGGGGGCATTTCTTCAACTGGTACGACCTGCGGGATCTGAGCGTGCTCGAGCCGGCGTACGTGTCCACGGTGGACAGCGGGAACCTCGCCGCTCACCTCGTGGCGTTGCGGCAGGCCTGCCTGTCCCTCGCCGACGAGCCGGTGCTCGGCCTCCGGCCCTGGCCCGCGGTCGAGGCCGCGATCGCCCTCGCGGCGGAGCGGCTCCGGTCCGCGCCGGGGGCCTCCGCGGCTTCCCCGGCCTCCGCCGCCTCCGCCGCCTCCGCCGCCTCCGTGGCGGGTGAGCATCTCCGGGTCGCTCGTGCGGCGCTGTCGGTGGTGCGGAACGAGCCGGCAACGGCCGCCGCGCTCGCGCGCGTGATGGAGCCGCTCGGCCGTGCCGCGTCGGCGCTGGAGAGCGCCGGGGCCGATGTCTCCGGCCCGCTCGACTCCGCGGCGGAGT
>JACDHV010000158.1 GCA_013820855.1 Gemmatimonadales bacterium
CACCGCGCGGCATCGTGACGGCGACCGGCCGCCGAGCGTGGCCGTGGGGCTGGTCCATCTCGATACCCGGTCCGACACCCTGGGCCTGGCCACCGACGTGGCGCTGGAGCCGCTCTCGTTCGAGGGCATCCGTGCGGCGTTTCCCACGCTGGAGACCCGAGGTGAGGTTCGGGGCAGGTTCCAGAGCGCCGGCACGCTCGGGCGCCTGGAGGTGGACACCGAGCTGAGCGGCGAGATCGGCGACCTGAGGGCCGACGGCCTGGTCACCCTGCTCCCACCCTATTGGGGCGCTGAGCGGCTGCTGCTCCGCTTCTCCCGGCTCGACCTCGGCGCGCTCACCGGACGAAGCTTCACCACCTCGATGGCGGGCGAGCTGCGGGTGAGCGGGAGCATCGATACGCTGCGCGCGCCCGAGGGCGAGCTGGAGCTCGCGCTCACCCGCAGCCGGGTTCGCGAGTGGATCATCGACAGCGTGTTCGCCCGCGGCGGCATCCAAGACAGCATCATCCGGGTGGACACCGCCTACGCCGAATGGCAGGGCTCGGCGGCGGCAGGGGCGGGCAGCCTCGGCTGGGCCGCGCCGCACCGCGGCACCATGGAGTTCAACCTGGTGGCGGACAGCCTGATCGGCTTCGACTCGCTGCTGCTCGCCGTCACCGGGCAGCGGCGCGACACCCTGCCGGACCTGGTGGCGCTCGGCGGGCAGGTGCGGGGCGTGGTTCGGCTGAGCGGAAGCCTCGACACGCTCGACGGCGCCGGCAGCCTCACGGTCGCGGGGTTCGAGTTCCAGCAGGCGCGCGCGCCCCGCATCACCGGAGAGTTCGCCTGGACCGGAGGCCAGCGGCCGAGGGTCACCGCGACGGCCGTGTCCGACTCCATCGCGGTGGGGGACTGGAGCTTCACCCGCAACGGCGCGAGCATCTCGGGGTACACCGATTCGCTCGGCTGGGGCGTGGGCAGCTCCGCCGGCCGGGTGGCACGGATCGACGCGGCCGGGCGCTGGCGGCAGCGCGACAGCACCCAGGTCGTGTGGTTCGACAGCATGCGCGCCGCGCTGCCGTCGCACACCTACCGCCTCGTCGAGCCCGCCATCCTGTCGCTCGGCGGAGGCCAGGCGTCGGTGAGCCCCGTGGATTTCCGCGCGGCCGACGGCTCGGGGCTGGTGCGACTGGCCGGGAGCATCCCCACCGCCGATGCGTCCGGCGCCATGGCTCTGGAAGTCGTCGGCCTCGACCTGGGCGATCTCTACGGCCTGCTCCAGCGCGACACCGCCGGAGTGGACGGCGAGCTGGGGCTGAGCCTCGAGATCGGAGGGACGACGCGCGCGCCGACCTTCCGCGGCACCGCACGCCTGGGAGAGGGCCGCTTCGGCGATTTCCGCTCGCCGTTCGTCCTCGGCGTGCTGAACTACGCCGACCGCCGGCTCGACGCCAATCTCAACCTGTGGCGCACCGGCGAGAACATCCTCGAGATCGAGGCCCACCTGCCGATGGATCTCGGGCTCACCGGCGTGGAGCAGCGGCGGGTCGGCGGGCCGCTCCAGGTCCGGGCCCAGGCCGACAGCGTCGATCTCGGCATCCTGGAAGCGCTGACGCCGGCCATCCGCCAGGGGAGGGGCCGGCTGGCGGTGGACGCCGAAGTCACCGGAACGTGGGACGCCCCGCGGCTCGCGGGAGATCTGGTGGTGCGCGATGGGAGCATGGAACTCCCCGGCCTCGGCGTGCGCTTCGGCTCGGTGACCGGCGGAGCCGTGCTCCAGGGCGACTCCGTCCTGCTGCGGGACGTGCGGATCACCAGCGGCGGCGGCGACCTGCTGGTCGGCGGCGCCATCCGGCTGGAGAACCTCTCCCGGCCGCTCTTTTCCCTCGACCTGGCCGCCTCGCAGTTTCTCGCGATGGACGTGCGCAACTTTCTCACCCTGGTCGCCACCGGCGACATGTCCCTGAAGGGACCGCTGATCGGCGCCACGCTCACCGGCAGCCTCACGGCGAACCGCGGCGTGCTCTACTTCGCCGATCTGGTGAACAAGAGGGTCATCGATCTCGACGATCCCACTATCGCCGATCTGGTGGACAGCACGCTGATCGCCGAGGGAGATCTGGGCCCGAGGTTTCAGAACCGGTTTCTGGACTCGCTCCGGATGGACGGCCTCCGGCTGGCGATCGGCTCCGACGTGTGGCTCCGCTCGGCCGAGGCCAACATCCAGCTGGACGGCGAGGCGCGGGTGAGCAAGGTGGGCAGAGAGTACCAGCCGATCGGCACGCTCCAGGCGCCGCGGGGGAGCTACACCCTGAAGATCGGCCCCGTGGCCCGCGACTTCACGGTGACGCGGGGCGAGGTGCGCTACATCGGGACGCTCGACGCTGAGCTCGACATCGAGGCCCGCCACACGGTGCGGACGGTGCGGGGCGAGGAGATCCCGGTGATCGCCAGCATCGAGGGCACTCTGTACTCGCCCCAGCTCAGGCTCGAGAGCACCCTCCGGCCCCCCATTTCGGAGACCGACCTGGTCTCCTACCTGATCACCGGGTATCCGGCCAACGAGGCCACCGCGATCGGCGGCTCCAATGCGCTGCAGACCGGGCTGGCGTACCTGTCGAGCGCGCTCTCGAGCGAGCTCGAGCGCACGCTCATCCAGGATCTGGGCGTGCCGATCGATCTCATCGAGATCCGGCCGGGCACGGCCACCGCGGGCTCGATCTCTCCGACCCAGCTCGCCGCGGGATGGCAGCTCGGGCGCAAGACGTTCCTCACCTTCAACGCCGGGTTCTGCCCCGACTTCAGCCAGCTCAGCACGCGGAACCTGGGCGCGGGGCTCGAGTTCCGGTTCAGCCGGGAGTGGCGGCTCCAGAGTGCCATCGAGCCCACCATCCAGCGCTGCGGCAGTAACGCCGTCATTCCGCTCGACTCGAGGAATCGCTACCAGATCGGCCTGGACGTGCTCTGGGAGCGGGAGTTCTGAGATGGCCCGCGCACTGCTGATCACCAACCCCGCGGCGGCGCGAACCCAGCCGCGGGCGGTGGACACGATCATGCGCGTGTTTCGCGGCGCCGGCTGGACCGCCGAAGTGCTGGCGACGGGCGGCCCGGGCGACGCCCGGAGGCTGGCCGAGTACGGTGTGAAGGACGGCGTGGACGTGGTGGCGGTGTTCGGCGGCGACGGCACTACCATGCAGGCCGCCGCCGCGCTCGTCGGCACCGACGTGGCGCTCGGCGTGATTCCGGGCGGCACCGGCAATCTGCTGGCGGGCAACCTCCGGCTTCCCGCCTCGCCGGAGCGGGCCGCGCGCGCGCTCCTCGCCGGCAAGCCGCGGCCCTTCGACCTCGGGCGGATGGAGCGCCCGGGGGGCCCGCAGTACTTCGCCGTGGCCTGCGGGGCCGGCTACGACGCGCGGGTCATGGCCGGCACCCTTTCGGAGCACAAGCGGCGCTGGGGCATGGCCGCGTACGTGGCGACCACGCTCCGGCTCATCACCGACATCCGGAGCACCACCCACCTGATCACGATCGACGGCGTGGAGTACGACGCCGAGGCGGCCATGGTGCTGGTCGCCAACTGCGGTGAGGTGATTCCGCCGCTGATCCGGCTGCGAGCCGGCATCCGCCCGGACGACGGCCTTCTCGACGTCGTGGTGATGCGGGCCAACAGCTTCGGCCAGAGCGTGCGGGCCGTCTGGGCCCTGCTCCGCGACGCGCCCACGGCGGAGGGCCAGGAGACCTTCGTGGGCTACGCCCAGGGGCGGGAGATCAGGGTCGAGACCGACCCGGTGCAGCCGGTCCAGCTCGACGGGGAGCCGGGTGGTGAAACGCCGTTCGCGGTGAGCGTGGTACCCGGGGCCATCCGGATCCTGGTGCCTTGACGCATGGCGCGGAGCCCGCGACTGTTTAATTTCTAGGCGGGCACCCCCCTCGCGCTTCCGAGGTTCGAACGCATGGCCGGATCAGTTCTTCTCATCGATGACGACGTCGATGTTCTGCGCAGCATCGGCAACTATTTCGAACGGCTCGGGTACGAGGTCACCCGGGAGCTGAGCGGCGAGGCCGGGCTGACCACCTTCGACCGGCTCCGGCCCGAGGTGGTCATCCTCGACCTCTTCCTGCCCGGCATGAACGGCATGGAGGTGCTGGAGAGCCTCCGGAAGCGCGACGCCGCGGTCATCCTGCTCACCGCCCAGGCCGACGTGTCCATCGCGGTGCGGGCCATGCAGCTCGGTGCCGAAAATTTTCTCACCAAGCCGGTGGACATGGAGCACCTGGCCGCCGCGACGGCGCGGGTGGCCGACAAGGCGCGGCTCCGCCGGATCAACGAGGCGCTGCTGGTGCAGAGCGCTCCGGGCCACGGGCTCGAGTCGCTGGGCAGCTCGTCCGGCATGCAGGACTTCGCCCACCAGGTGGGGCTGCTGGCCCAGAGCGAGCGCACCACGGTGCTGCTCAACGGCGAGAGCGGCACCGGCAAAGGCTGGGTGGCGCGGATGATCCACGACCTGAGCCTCCGGGCCAAGGCGCCGTTCGTCGAGGTCAACTGCGCGGGACTCAACGCCACTTTTCTCGACTCCGAGCTGTTCGGCCACGAGAAGGGGGCGTTCACCGACGCCAAGGACCGGAAGCAGGGGCTGTTCGAGATCTCCGACCGCGGCACCATCTTCCTCGACGAGATCGGCGACCTCGCCCCCGAGCTTCAGCCCAAGCTGCTCAAGGTGCTCGAGACCAAGACCTTTCGCCGGCTGGGCGGCACCCGCGAGATCACGGTGGACGTGCGGCTGATCGCCGCGACCAACAAGAATCTCCAGAACGAGGTCGAGGCGGGCCGCTTCCGGGAGGATCTCTACTATCGGCTGAGCGTCATGCCGCTCACGCTGCCGGCCGTGCGCGACCGCTCGCGCGAGGACCGGCTCTCCCTGATCACCCGCATCCTGTCCGACCTGCTGGTGGAGCTGCCCGAGGGGCCGCCCACGCTCTCGAGCGAGGTGCTGGAGCGGCTCCTGGCCTACCCGTGGCCGGGCAACGTCCGGGAGATGCGGAACGTGCTCGAGCGCGCGCTCATTCTCGGCCGGAGTCAGCCGGCGGTGAGCGTCGAGCACCTGCCGGGCGAGTTCCGGGCGCGGCCGGGGATCGGCGACCGGCGGCACACGCCGCTCAGCCTCGAGGACCTGGAGCGCCAGCACATCGAGCGCACGCTCAAGCACCATACCGGAAACCGGACCCGGGCCGCCATCGAGCTCGGGATCTCCCGGGCCACGCTCATCAACAAGATCAAGCGGTACAGCATCACCTCGTGAGGGTGCCGATGGCGGACATTCGGGAAAAGGACGCGATGGTCTGCCGCGCCTGCGGCGGGGAGGACCGCGCCTCCGAGGGATACCCCTGCACCGGCTGCGGGACCTTCATCTGCCTGATCTGCAGCTTTCGTGGAGTCACGCTCTGCAAATCTTGCCAGGAGGCGGCGAAGCAGGGTCCCGCCGCCACCTGATCCGACCGCTTCCCGATGTCCACCCTCATCGCACGCTCCGCCGTCACGCCGGTCTTCGCCCAACCCAGCCTCCGTGCCGAGCAGGTGAGCCAGCTCGTGCTCGGCGAGACCGCGGCGGTGGAGGAGAGCGCGGACGAGTGGCGCCGGGTCCGCTGCGACTATGACGGATACGGAGGCTGGGTGCACGGCGGATACGTGATCGAGACCGACGACGTGGCCGCTGACCGGTGGCGCCGCGACGCGGTCGGGTGGAGTCTCGGCGCGACGCTCGCCCTCGCCCGACAGCACATGCGATTGCCGCTCCGGGCGCGGGCCGCGCTCGAGGGAGCCAGGGTCAGGCTGCCGGACGGACGCCGCGCTGAGCTGGTCGAGGGCGAGATTCCGCCCCTGGAGGCCTCGGCCGCCGCGGCCAGAACGGCCGCTCCGGAGCGCTGGGCCCTCCATCACTTCGAGGGAGCGCCGTACCAGTGGGGAGGCGTGACGCCCTGGGGCGTGGACTGCTCGGGGCTGGTGCAAACCACCTTCGCCGCGCGCGGCCGGGCCCTCCCGCGGGATGCGGCCCTCCAGATGGACCACGGCGACGCGATCGAGCCCGGCGCCCACCGCCCCGGCGACCTCCTCTTCTTCCGGAGCGAGAGCGGCGAGCGTATCACTCACGTGGCCTTCGCGGCGGACGGCGACATGCTGATCCACTCGACCGTGAGCTGCGGCGGGGTGCTGGTGGAGACCTGGGTGCCCGGCACCCGCGCGGCGGCGCTTCGCGACCGGCTGGTGGCCGTGCGGCGGATGGAGGAGCGGTGAGCGGCGAGGCACCGGCACGCAAGCTCATCCTGTTCGACATCGACGGTACGCTCCTTCTCACGGCGGGGGCGGGGCGG
The DNA here is from genome assembly GCA_013820855.1 of Gemmatimonadales bacterium. Classification (GTDB taxonomy): domain Bacteria; phylum Gemmatimonadota; class Gemmatimonadetes; order Gemmatimonadales; family GWC2-71-9; genus CAVVWJ01. Next base: position 6,349 of record JACDHV010000158.1, read on the forward strand.
CGGGCCATCGTCGCCGCGCTCTGCGATGAGGTGGACGATCCCGCGGCCTTCGAGGGGATCCGCTTCGACGGCAAGACCGATCCCCAGATCGTCGTCGAGATGCTCGAGGCGGCGGGTCAGGCGGAGTCGCGGGAGTCGGAGAGGGTCCGGCGGCTCTGCCGCCGCTATCTCGGGCTGCTGGCGGTGGAGCTGGAGCGCTCCACCACCCGCACCACGCTGATGCCCGGCGTCGAGCCGCTGCTCGACCGCCTTCAGGCCCACCCCGACGCGGTGTTGGGCCTGCTCACCGGCAACCTCGCCGAGGGCGCCGCGCTCAAGCTCCAATCGGGAGGGATCGACCCCTCGCGCTTTCGCGTCGGCGCCTACGGGTCGGACGCCGCGCACCGCCCGGACCTTCCCTCGATCGCCGCGCGGCGCGCCGAGCCGCTCTTCGGACGCGTCCCCAGCGGTGCCGACGTCGTCATCATCGGCGACACGCCGGCCGACATCCACTGCGGCCAGGGGATCTCGGCGCGCGCGCTGGGTGTGGCCACCGGCGCGTACTCGGTGAGCGACCTCGCGGCGTGCGGTCCGCACGCAGTGTTCGAGGATCTGTCCGACACCGATCGCGTGCTGGAGGCGATCCTCCGATGAATCGCGAGCTCGAGCTCAAGGCCGTGGTGCCCGACCCCGCCGCGCTCCGTGAGCGGTTGCGCGCCGCCGGCGCAGTGCCGGGGTTCGCGGGCCGGATGACCGATCTGCGCTACGATCGCGCGGGAGAGCTTGCCGCGCGCGACGAAGTGCTGCGGGTCCGGACTCTCCACCATCCCGAGGGGCTCGAGAGCATCCTGGGCTGGAAGGGCAGGACCTCGCGCACGCCCGAGGGGTACAAGCTGCGTGAGGAGATCGAGCTGCCGTTCGCGCGGCCGGCCGCCGATCCGGCGCGGCTGCTCGCCGCGCTGGGCTTCCGCCCGGTGCATGCGGTCGAGCGTGAGGTCGAGGTGTACCTGCTCGACGGCGCCACGGCGCGTCTCGAGTTCTACCCGCGGATGGACGCGCTCCTCGAGGTGGAGGGAGAGCCGGAGGCCATCGAGCGCGCGATCGTCGCGAGCGGCATACCGCGCCATACGTTCACCGCGGAGCCGCTGGTCGAGTTCGTTCGGCGCTACGAGTCGCGGAGCGGCCAGGCCGCGGAGCTGGCCACGGTTCCGCTGCCGCTCGCGGCGGGCACCGCATGATGCCCAGCACCGGCGCGCCGCGGGAGCAGTGGGTGGTCCCGGAGCTCGGCCCTTCGCTCGGGCGGCTGAGCGATCCGGCGCTAGGCGGGGAGGCCGGGCCGCTGGGCGCTCGGCTGGACGACATCCGCCTCAGGCTGGTGACCGGCGTCTTCGAGCTGGCGGGAGCCGGCCGCGCCTTCGCGGCGGCGGGCGACCCGGATGGCGCCATGGCGACGCTCAACCGGGTGGCGTGGCTCGCGCTGTGGGAGAAGGCCGTCACCGCGTCGGCGGAGCGGGTGACGGCGACCGTCAACGCGCGCCTGTCGGCGGCGGCGGCGGAGTCGCGCTTCCCCCGGACGCGCCTTCGCGCCGAGC
>JACDHV010000159.1 GCA_013820855.1 Gemmatimonadales bacterium
CGCCTGCACACCGCCCCCTCGCCGCGCCGGCGGCGGGCGCGCGGTGACGGAGGATCTCACCCGCAGCCCCCTGTGGAACCCGGACCTCGCGCCGACGCCGCCCGAGCGCCGCACTTGGTCCACCTACAACATCGCCGCCCTCTGGATCGGGATGAGCGTGGTGATCACGACGTACACCCTGGCCTCCGGGCTGATGCAGCAGGGCATGATCTGGTGGCAGGCGATGATCACCATTCTCCTCGGCAACACCATCGTGCTGGTGCCGATGATGCTGAACGCCCATGCCGGCACCAAGTACGGGATCTCCTTTCCGGTGCTCTGCCGCGCGAGCTTCGGCGTCCGCGGCGCCAACCTTCCCGCGATGCTGCGGGCAATCGTCGCGTGCGGCTGGTTCGGGATCCAGACCTGGATCGGCGGGCTCGCGCTGGACGCCCTGGTCGGCGCCGCCTGGCCCGGATGGGCGGCGATTCCCGGTCATGTCGCGATCGCCTTCATTGTGTTCTGGCTGATCCAGGTGGCGGTGATCCTCAAGGGCACCGAGGGGATCAAGGTGCTGGAGAGCTGGTCCGCCCCACTGCTGCTGGCCGGGGGCGGGATCCTGCTGGTCTGGGCCATTCGGGCCGGCGGCGGGCTCGGCCACCTGCTGGCGGAGTCGGAGCGGCTCCGGGGCGGGAGCGCCTCGTTCTGGGCCCTGTTTCCGGCGGCGCTGACGGCGAGTGTGGGGTACTGGGCCACGCTCAGCCTCAACATCCCCGACTTCACCCGCTACGCCCGGAGCCAGCGCTCCCAGATGCTCGGCCAGGCGCTCGGCCTGCCCACCACGATGACGGCGTTCGCCTTCATCGGCGTGGCCGTGACCAGCGCCACCATCGTGCTCTTCGGCGAGGCGATCTGGGACCCGGTGGTGCTGATCCGCCGGATCGGCGGCACCGGCACGATCGTGTTCGCCGCGCTCGTGGTGCTCGCGGCCCAGCTCACCACCAACATGGCGGCCAACGTCGTATCGCCGTCGAACGACTTCTCCAATTTGAGCCCCCGGCGCATCAACTACGTGACCGGCGGGCTGATCACCGCCGTTCTCGGCATCCTGCTGATGCCGTGGCGGCTCTATGCTGACGCCGCGGCGTACATCTTCACCTGGCTCCTGGGGTACTCGAGTCTGATGGGCGCGTTGGGGGGGATTCTGATCGCCGACTACTGGGTCCTCCGCCGGCAGCGGCTGCTGGTCGCGGACCTGTACTGGGAGCAAGGCGCCTACACCTATTCGGGCGGAGTCAACTGGCGGGCGGTCGCCGCGTTCGCGATCGCCGTGCTGCCGGTGGCTCCGGGGTTCGTCCGGGCGGCGATGACGCCGGGAGGGGTGGTAGCGGATCCTAATCTCTTCGACCGGCTGTATGCCTACGCCTGGTTCGTCACCTTCGCGCTCAGCTTCGCCGGTTATCTGATGCTGATGCGGAGCGCGCCGGTGGGCGCCCGGATGCCCGCCCCTTCACAAGGAATATCGCCATGCCCAGAACCGTGAAGTGCGGTCTCATCCAGGCCTCGCACGCCTGCTCCACCGGCGAGACCCTCGAGACCATTCGCGAGGCGAACCTCGCGAAGCACATGCCGCTGATAGAGAGGGCAGGCCGCGAGGGCGTGCAGATCCTCTGCATGCAGGAGATCTTCACCGGCCCCTACTTCTGCGCCGAGCAGAGCCCGCGCTGGTACGATGCGGCGGAGGCGATCCCGGACGGTCCCACCACGCGGTTGATGCAGGAGGTGGCCCGCAAGCACGAGATGGTCGTCGTGGTGCCGCTCTACGAGGAGGAGGGCGCGGGGATCTACTACAACACCGCGGCGGTGATCGACGCCGACGGCGTCTACCTCGGTAAGTACCGAAAGAATCACATCCCCCACTGCGCGCCGGGATTCTGGGAGAAGTTCTACTTCCGGCCCGGGAACCTCGGGTACCCGGTGTTCAAGACGCGGTATGCCGACGTCGGCGTCTACATCTGCTACGACCGCCACTTTCCCGAGGGAGCGCGGGAGCTGGGTCTCAACGGCGCCGAGATCGTCTTCAACCCATCGGCCACCGTGGCGGGACTGTCCGAGTATCTCTGGCGGCTGGAGCAGCCGGCCCACGCGGTGGCGAACGCCTTCTTCGTCGGCGCGATTAACCGGGTGGGGTACGAGGCCCCCTGGGGGATCGGCGAGTTCTATGGCCAGAGCTACTTCTGCAATCCGCGGGGGCAGGTGGTGGCCGAGGCGGCGCGCGACAGGGACGAGCTGGTGACGGCGGACCTGGACCTGGACCAGATCCGTGAGGTGCGGAACGTGTGGCAGTTCTACCGGGACCGGCGTCCGGAGACGTACGCGGGGATCACCAAGCCGTAGCCGGGACGGTCCGAGCTAGCGCCCGATGTCCTCCGACCAGAGCCCGGGGTGCTCGCGGATGAAATCGCCCAGGAGCCGCTCGCAGGCGGGATCCTGGAGCACCTCGATGGCCACCCCTCGGCTCCGCAGCAGATCTTCCTCGCCACGGAACGTCCGGTTCTCGCCGATCACGACCCGGGGAATGCCGTACAGCAGCACGGCTCCGCTGCACATCGCGCAGGGCGAGAGCGTCGTGTAGAGCGTGCAGGTGCGGTAGACCGCGGCCGGCTGCCGACCCGCCCCCTCGAGCGCGTCCATCTCCGCGTGCAGGACGACGCTCCCCGCCTGTTGCCGGCGATTGTGACCACGCCCGAGGACACGGCCGCCGGAGACGAGGGCCGATCCGATCGGGATGCCGCCCTCCTGGAGGCCCTGGCGCGCCTCGTCGAGGGCGACTCGCATGAATGGGTCCACGAGGACTGCGGGCTCAGCGGGCGCGGGAGCTCAGCGGCCGGCCCCCGCCGGCCGGGCGTGCCCGAGCGCCTCGGCCACGAACTTCGCCTCCCGGCCGGGCCGTCCACGAGTGGGGCGGTGAATCGGATCGGCGCCGATGGTTCCGACCAGCGCGGCGAGGTATTCGGGAGCGCGCACCCGCTCCAGCTCGTCCCGCGCGTGCTCCAGCCGCTCCGCGATGCCGAGCCGCTTCGCCTCGTCGCGGTGTCCGGCCCGCGCCAGGAACTCGGCGAGGCTCCGGGTATGGCGCTCCCACAGCGTCACGTCGCGCCGCTGCTTGACCGCGAGGCGCTCCCGGTACCAGTCGCTCGCGAGCAGCGCCTCCCGGGTGAACAGCGCCCGGATGTCGGGATGGTGGGCGTCCTTTCCCTCGTACTCGCCGTGGGCCATGAGGTGCAGCAGCGCCGCGAGCGGAGGGCACGCGTCCTCGATGGTGCCGTCCTCGAAGTACGCCGCCGCCACCCGCTGCTGCGCCTCCACGATGTTGTCCACGCCGTCGGCGAAGACCGCCGGGTCCTGGACCTCGGGCTTGAGGATCTCTTCGGTGAACACCGCGGTAGGATTGTCGAACACCCGCCCGAAGAAGGTGTGGACGAACTTGGCCGTGATCCGCCAGCCGAGCCGGCTGGCGAGCACCCGTTTCCCATCGCGCTCGTAGTCCTCCAGCCGCTCCAGGTGCCCGGCGGCCATGAGCCGCCTCGGGTCTCGCTCGTGGGGGAACAGCCGGCACCAGATCTCGGGGACCAGCAGGCTGATGTCGTGGTCCACCCGGAAGCGCGGGCCGATGAAGCCGGCAGCGGAGCTGAAGCCGGCGTAGCCGGTCAGGAGCATCGAGACCAGTGCGTTGTTGAGATCCGCGGTCGCCGCAAGCGCGTTGAAGGGGCCCTTGGTGAGCGCGCCCTCGGAGCCGGCGCCAGTGGTGCTGGGCGAGGTGCCGGTCAGCGAGCACACGTAGTCCATGAACAGCTCCGGCAGCTCCTGATAGTGGATCGGCCCGTAGACGCAGAGCGGCCGGATGCCGTCCTCGGGCCGGTTGTTCCGCCGGCCGGAGAGCACGCTGATGACCGGGAAGAGCACCGGCGCGTGAAGCGGGAGCCGGCGGTAGAGCCGCGCTCCCATCTCCGCGACGTAGCGGTCGCGAGGGTGCGCCATATCGGGCCGCACCTGGAGATAGCGCGGGTTCCGGCTGGGCTGCCCGCCGATCAGCCGCGGCTGCGCCGAGCAGACCGAGTAGCCGCCGCCGGCGCGGGCGGCGTTGCGGGCCACGTGATCGTGCATCGGCGGCGTGAAGGCGTCGTGCGCCGCCACGTCCTCCACGATACGCCGCGCGTCGTCACTGGTGAGCGGCTGGAAGTTGGAGCAGAAGAGCCCGGGGCCCGCCATGTCCTCTTCGGTCTGCCGGTCGAGGCCCGGGTGAATGGCGTCGTCGGGCCGCTGAAACAGCCGGAACTCGCAGTTCTGCGCCAGCTTCAGGCTGGGGTGGCCGTCGTACTCGCCGGGAAGCCCGATCAGCCGGCGGGCCGGAACCACGACCGAGGCGGTGATGTCGTCTTCCATCTGTACCTTGTCGGCCGCGACGAAGTCCTGCCTCAGCTTGTAGGTGCGCCACGCGCCGCTCTCCTCCCGCCCGATCCGGAGGTAGTTGGCGACCAGCCGCCGCCCCTCGTACTTGAGCTCGTGTCCCGGTGCGCCGTTGATGATGTCCACGCTGAAGTGGCTCCGCCAATCGTCGCCCCACTCGGGCCGGTGGAACCGCTTGATCACGAAGACCAGCGCACGCACGTGGTTGGGGATGCTCTCCAGCCAGGCGTTGTATTCGGGCGTGAACTCGGCGGGATTGGGCGTGAGCAGCTTGACCACCGAGCCGAGCGAGCGGTCGGGCGAGAGCAGCGGACGGGAGAGACCCATCCCGTCGCGGACCTCGGGCAGACGCACGTCGTCGTAATCCCGGTCGAAGATCGCCTGGACCAGCGTCATGTCGTCCGCGAAGCTCCCCACGTAGAACGGGCCGGGCAGCACGGTGTCCACCAGGCTCTTGCTGATCTCCGACTTGCCGCCCCCCGAAACGGTGCACGGCTTGTGGCAGAAGGCGCCTTCGGGAAACGTCCCGATCAGCCGCCAGCTCGGCGCCGCGCGGTGGCGGGTCATGCGGACCTTGTAGCCGCTGGGGTGGATGTAGATCCGCCCGGGCAGGAGCTTGAGGTGCTGCTCCCGGCCCCGGCTGGTCCACTTGATGTCCTGGCTGTGGACGTCGATCTCCATGTCCTCGGGCATGTAGTGGATCTCGGGATGGAGCGCGTCGGTCGCGTAGCCCGAGGGATGCAGCTTCGCGCGCGCGCCCACCAGCGCGATCGCCTCGGCGAAGCTGTGCCTCGCGCTCACGATCCTCACCAGGTCCGGCACGAAGCGCTCGCCGAGATTGAAAGTCGCGAACGCCAGCGCCCCGCCCGCGTGCTCCTCCTCCGCCAGGCCGAACAGGTTGGCGCTGTAGCCGATCTGGGTCTTCACTTCCTTCTTGCAGTAGCCGAAGTAGTTGTCGGCGAGGATCGTCACCATCACGCCCTGGATGCCGCGCGAGGTGATCTTGAAGGGCCTGCCCTCGTTGTACAGCTCTCCCTCGTCCGACCAGCACATGCCCGCCGCGCGATCGGCCTCGGTGGCATCACTCGAGTGCGGCAGCCCGAGATCTTTCTTGCGCAGGCGGGTGAGGTGCGGTGCCAGGATCACGCAGCCGCTGTGGCCGGTCCAGTGATCCACGTCGAGCGCGGCGTCGTTGCCCGGCAGGTAGGGGTCGCCGGCGTTGCCGAAGATGCTCTCCACGAAGTCCAGGTTCGAGACCAGCCCCCCCGGCACGAAGAAGCGCACCTCCATCCGCTTCTCCGGCAGCACCTTCGGCACCGCGGGGCAGACCAGCGGCCGCAGCAGCAGCGAGACCATCGTCTCCACCGGCTCCGGCCAGTTGGCGGTGAACGGCAGGCGCATGAGCGAGGCCGGCGGGCGCAGCGCCTCCTCGAGCAGCCTGAGGTAGGCCACCAGCGGCACCCGGGTCTTATCCGCCGGAATGGGGAGGCCACCCTCGGCGATGTGGAAGACGCCCTGCGTCGTGCGGCGATCGTTGACCGGGTTGTGCAGCACGCCGTTGTCGAGCCGGTAGCTCGACACCAGCTCGTTCCGCCATGAGTCCGCGTCCAGCGGCAACGACAGCTCGCGGGCGAGTCCGTAGCGGTCCAGAATGAGCGTCTCTCCGGAGAGGCGGACCGGCCCGGGAACGGCCGCGGCGGCCAGCAGACCGTCGAGGTAGTGCTGAATGCGCTGGTCGGCGGGGCACAGGTGCTCGGAGAGCAGGCGAGCCTGCTCGCGATAGCGGGCGAAGAGATCGCCCGCCAGGTGAAGCGTGTCCTCGTCACCGGTCTCCGCCGGGATCGGGACTCCCATCGCCGCGAGCTTGAGCAGGATCGAGCCGACGGCGGCGCGCCGCTCGGGGAGCCAGGCCGCGCCATCCGCTCTCAACCCTACCGTACGCTCGAGCTCCATGCCACGCCTCCGCCGACGAGATGATCCGAGGGTCCACAACCAATCGTCTCCCCCGGAGGGTCATCCGTCAACGGGTGCACGTGGCCCGCCCCGGTGCAGGTGGCCCGGGGCCCCCGGTGCACGTGGTCCGGGCGTCGGCTTACCGTTAGTTCTGCGGCCGAGCCTCGGTCACCTCGTCGAGGCGCACTTGTCCCTCGTCGGCGGTGGTTTTTCCCTCCTCCAGCAGTGACTTGAGCCGCACCATGTTCTCGTCCATCGCCCGCTTGGGGTCGGTCCCGAACAGCGAGGCGACCGCGTGCGACGCCTCGCCGAGCAGCACGACGCGCGCGTCGCCGATCAGGTCCATCAGAGGATCGTAGTCGTGCGCGCCGCCCACGAGGGGATGGGCGGCTTCGAGCAATACCTCGCTCGGCGGCACCACGGCTGGACCAAGTGGCGGCCCTGGCGCGCGACTGGTTCGTGCACCACCTGGTGACGGCGCGGGCGCGGAGCTTCAGCGCCCCGTGAGCAGGGTCACAATGGGGATGGAGTTTTTGGCCCGGGGGGGTATGCTTCGACAGATGTCATCACGGCCCTATGAAAGCATGGTAGCCATACACGAGCGCCTCGCGGCGTCCCTCGCGGACCGGTACAAAATCGAGCGGCGGCCCGACGGGAGCCTGGCCCTCCTCGGCCGGGGCGGCACGGCAACCGTCTACCTCGCTCGCGACCTTCGCCACGACCGGCCCGTCGCCCTCAAGGTGGTCCACCAGGACCTCGCCGCCTCCGTCGGGTCGGAGCGGTTCCTGCGCGAGATCCGTGTCGTCGCCCGGCTCTCCCATCCACACATCCTTCCGCTCTTCGATTCGGGAGATGCGGAGGGTCTTCTCTACTTCGTCATGCCCTACGTCCGGGGCGAGTCCCTGCGCCAGCGGCTCGAGCGCGAGGGGCGGCTCCCGGTGGCGACGGCGGTCCGGATCGCCCGGGAGGTCGGGCTGGCCCTGGATTGCGCCCACCGCCATGCCGTGATCCACCGCGACATCAAGCCCGAGAACATCCTGATCGAAGATGACCACGCGGTCGTGGCCGACTTCGGAGTCGCCACCGCGGGCGGTGCCGCCGGCGGCGGGGATCGGCTGACGGAGACCGGCCTCGCCGTGGGAACGCCGGCCTACATGAGCCCGGAGCAGGCGGGCGGCGCCACCGACGTGGACGGGCGGAGCGATCTCTACAGTCTGGGGTGCGTGCTTTACGAGATGCTCGGCGGCGGGCCGCCGTTCACCGGTCCCACCCCGCAATCCCTCATCGCGCAGCAGGTGCTCGCGCCGCTGCCGTCGATCCGCTTGGCGCGGCCGGAGGTTCCCGAGGCGGTCGAGCGGGTGCTGGCCACCGCGCTGGCCAAGGAGCCCGGCGGCCGTTTCGCCACGGCGGCGGCGTTCGCCACCGCGCTCGAGCGCGCCGGCTCGGCGCCCTGTCCCGACAGCACCGGGCGGCGCCGGAACGCCGCCGCGCTGGTGGGCGTCGGCGC
>JACDHV010000012.1 GCA_013820855.1 Gemmatimonadales bacterium
CCGGAACGGACTCAAGTACGACAACCGGTTCCAGATCTCCCAGACCTCGGTGGATCTGGCCGCGAGCGCGCGGTTCAAGCTCTCGCCCACCCTCGGCTCCAAGACCTCGGTCGGCGGCCAGTTCTATCGCGACCGCGCCTCCGGCGTCCTCGCGACCGGCCGCGGGCTCCCCGCGGGCTCGGGCACCATCACCGGCGCCGGGAGCACCGAGGCGCGCGACACCACCGTGGAGTCGCGCTCGATCGGTACCTACGTGGAGCAGGAGCTCGCGGTCAAGGAGCGCTTGTTCGTCACCGGCGCCCTCCGCTTCGACGACAACAGCGCGTTCGGCCAGAACTTCGACGCCACGGTGTACCCCAAGGCCAGCGTCTCCTGGCTGGTGTCGGAGGAGCCGTTCTTCAACCGCGACGGCTTCCTGAGCACGCTGCGGGTCCGGGGCGCCCTCGGCGTGAGCGGGCAGCAGCCCGGCACTACCGACGCGCTCCGCTACTTCAGCCCCGTCGCCGGCAAGCGCGGCGGCGTGGCCGGCACCGGCATCACGTTCGGCAGTCTCGGCAACGCGGACCTCAAGCCGGAGCGCTCGCGGGAGTTCGAGGTTGGCTTCGACGCCTCGGTCGCCGCCGACCGGGTCAGCCTCGAGTTCACCTACTACAACAAGCGCACCCGCGACGCGCTGGTGCAGCGCAACGTGGCGCCGTCCATCGGGGCCTCGGAGTTCCAGTTCTTCAACCTCGGCGAGGTCAAGAACTCGGGCTTCGAGCTGGCCATCAACACCCGCGTGGTGGACACCCGGAGCTTCGCCTGGGACCTGGCGCTGAGCGGGTCGGTGTACGACAACCAGCTGGTGGAGCTGGGCGAGGGCGTGGAGCCGATCATCTTCGGCTTCGGCCTCCAGCGGCATGCCGAGGGCTACCCCCTGGGCGGCTACTGGGCGCGGCCGATCACCGGCTTCGCGGACGCCAACGGCGACGGCATCATCGACGCGGGCGAGGTCACCGTGGCCGACGAGGCGGTGTTCCGGGGCCGGGCGCTCCCCAACAAGGAGGCGTCACTCAACAGCGCCGTCACGCTGTTCGACGGGCTGGTCCGGGTGGGCACCCAGTTCGACTACCGGGGCGGACACTATCTCGACAACGCCATCGAGTCGTTCCGCTGCACCCCGGTGCTCAACTGCCGCGGGCTGGTGGACCGCACCGCGCCGCTGGAGGAGCAGGCCCGGGCCCAGGCGCTGCTCAACGAGGCGACCGAGTGGGGCTACTACGAGCCCGCCTGGTTCATCAAGCTGCGGGAGCTCTCGCTGACCTTCTTCGCCCCCGACGACTGGGCCCGCCGCTTCCGGGCCAGCCGCCTGAGCCTCACGCTGGCCGGGCGCAACCTCTGGACCATCACCGACTACTCCGGCGTGGACCCCGAGGTGAACGCCTTCGCCCAGGACAACTTCGCGACCAGTGACTTCGAGTCGCAGCCCCAGGTGCGCTACTGGACCGCGCGCCTCAACATCGGCTTCTGAGACGGGGTGACGAGATCATGCGACAGATGACCACCGCGGGCGCCCTGCTGGTCGCCGCCCTCACGCTCTCGACCGGCTGCGGCCTGCTCGACACCGATCAGCCCAACATCGTCGATCCCGGCGACGTCGAGACGGAAGCCGGCGCCCAGGCCAGGCGGATCGGCGCCATCTCCGATTTCGCCTTCGCCCAGGACGGCGACGGCACAGGTTCCGGGGACGGGCACATCCTCTTGAGCGGGCTGATGGCCGACGAGTTCGTGCTCAGCACCACCCCGCCCACCGAGCAGGAGGTCGATCAGCGGCGGGTGTTCGAGAACAACTCGACGCTCTTCGACCTGTTCCACAACCTGCACCGCGCCCGCGCCGCCACCGAGGCCGCCGCGAGCGCCCTGCGGGAGTTCGGCGCCGACCCCGACTTCGACCCCGGCATCGGCGAGATGCTGAGCCTCGCCGGCTTCACCTACGTCTATTTCGGCGAGAGCTTCTGCTCCGGCGTGCCGTTCAGCCGGCTGGAAGGAGAGGAGGTCGTCTTCGGGGCGCCACAGACCACGGATCAGATGTTCCAGACGGCGGTCGGCCAATTCGACGCCGCCCTGGCCGAGCCGGGCACCGCGGGAGAGGAGTCGCAGGAGATCGCCTACCTGGCGTCGGTCGGCAAGGGCCGCGCGCTGCTGAACCGCGGCCTCTTCGCCGAGGCCGCCGCGGCCGTGGCGGCGGTGCCCACCGACTTTCAGTACGTCACCGAGCACGCGGACAGCCCGCTGCGACTCCAGAACGCGATCTACTCCTACAGCGTCGGCTTCCTGTGGTCGGTGTCGGACGTGGAGGGCGGCGTCGGACTCCCCTTCCGCTCCGCGGAGGATTCGCGGGTGCCCTTCGTGGACGAGGAGACGTCGGGTCTCGACGGCACCACCCCGCAGTTCACCCTCACGAAGTATCCCGAGGCGAGCGCGTCGGTCGTGGTGGCGGACGGGATCGAAGCCCGGCTGATCGAGGCCGAGGCGCTGCTCCAGGCCCCCGACCTCGGCGGCATGACGGCCGTGCTCAACGATCTCCGGGACGCGGGTGGGCTCGACCCCGTGGACGAGCCGGGCACCCAGGCGGAAGGCGTGGACCTGCTGTTCAGCGAGCGGGCGTTCTGGATGTTCGCGACCGGCCACCGCCTGGGCGACATGCGCCGGCTGATCCGCCAGTACGGCCGGACCAGCGACACGGTGTTCCCCAGCGGCACCTACATCAAGGGCGGCAGCTACGGCGGCGACGTCAACCTGCCGATTCCGCAGGAGGAGGGAAACAACCCGAACGCGGTCGGGTGCTTGGATCGGAACGCGTGAGGACGGCGGAACGGCGGAACGCCGTTCCGCCGTCTCAGTACACCGCCAGAAACGACCTCGTCAGGTCGCTCTCCAGCGTCCACTTCACCGACTGCCCCGGCTGTACCAGCACGTTCTCGCTCGTGAACGTCCTCGGCCCCCCGATCGGATCGGCGCGGAGCCGAACGTCGGTGCCGACGCCGAGCTTCTGGTAGGGGAAGACGAAGGTCCTGGTGTTGAGTGACCCCACCATGCCGAGCCGGTCCACCGCGGTGCCCCGCACCAGGTAGATCACGATGTCGCTCCACCCGTGGTTCTCCACCTCCAGCGCCACCTGCGCCCGGGTCTCGGACGGCCGGACCTCCTGGTCGGTCTCCTCCGACTTGCCGGCGCAGCCGACCAGCAGCGCAAGCAGCCCCAGCTTCCGCAGCGCGGCCACTCTCGAACCTTGCATGATTCCGATCTCCTAGCGCCCCGCGGCCTCCACCCCGGTGGTCGAGGCATCGAGATGCTCGCCGTACCACGCAAGATATCGCTCCATCCGGTCCAGCACGAACGACGGCCGCTTGATCCCGTGGGACTCGCCCGGATAGATGACCAGCTCGGTCGTCCTGCCCAGGCTCTTGAGCGCCTGGTACATCTGCTCGGAGTTGACCAGCGGAACGTTCCAGTCCTCCTGGCCGCAGACGAAAAGCGTCGGCGTCACGATGCGGTCGGCCCGGAGGAACGGCCGGGAGACCCGCTTCCAGGCCTTCAGATTCTCCCAGGGCCTGCCCAGCTCGGTCTCGTACTCGAGCACGTACATGTCGGTGCCGTAGCCGGCCAGCGCGTTCCCCTGCCCCGCGCCGCTGATCGCGGCCCGGAACCGCCGGTCGCGGGCGATCACCTGGTTGGTCAGGATGCCGCCGTAACTCCAGCCGCCGATGCCGAGCCGTCCGGGGTCGGCAATCCCGCGCGCGACGGCATGGTCCACCGCCGCGAGCACGTCGTCGCCGTCCTTGTCGCCCCACGCGGCGAAGATGGCGGTCGAGAACCTCTCTCCCCGCCCCGAGCTGCCCCGCGGATTCACCCCGAGGACGACATAGCCCTGCGCCGCGAAAACCTGCCAGTCCAGGTTGGCGAAGTCGTGGAAGTACTGCCAGACCGGTCCGCCGTGGATCCGCAGGATGGTGGGATAGCGGGTCCCCTCGCGGTAGCCCGGCGGCTTCACCATGAAGCCGTGGATGGGCGTGCCGTCGCGGCTCCTGAAGGAGATCTCCTCGACCGGCGCGAGGCGCACCTGCTCGAGCCATGCGTCGTTCTGGGCCGAGAGTTTCCTGAGCTCGCGGCCTTCCACGGAAAAGACCTCCGTCGGCTGCCGCGGGGTGCTGGAGGTCAGCGCGATCCTGCCGTCGCGACCCACCGAGAGATCCTCGATCGCGCGCTTTCCCCCGACCAGGCGCTCGACCTCGCCTCCGGCGGCCGGCACCCGTGCCAGGTGGTAGACCCGGTCGTCCTCCAGGAGAAAGAGGACCGACGCGCCGTCGGGCGAGAAGGTGGGCGAGAGCACGTTCCGGTCGAGCCCACCGGTGAGAACCCTGGCGGGCCCGCCGTCCACGGGGACCACGGCGACCTTCTGCCCGCCGTAGTAGAGCAGCTCCGGCCTCCCGCCCTGCACGTACGCCAGGAGCTTTCCGTCAGGGCTCCAGCTGGGCGCGCGGTTCCCCCACTCGGGGTCCATGTCGGCGCCGGCGAACGTGGTGAGCTGCCGGGGCTCGGCGCCCGGCACCGCCGCGACCACGTAGAGGTCCCAGTTGTCGTCGCGGTCGTACTCGGGGCGGCGGCGGCTCAGAAAGGCGATGGTTCGGCCGTCGGGCGACCACGAGGGCGCGTATTCGTCGTACGGACCGGGGGTGAGGATCTCCACCCGACGGCCAGCCAGCGTGAGCAGGTGGAGATGGTCGCGCTCCTCACCGAGATATCCGACGTTGTCGTGCTTGAAGCGGAACCGGTCCACCACGATCGGCCGGGGGCGCCGCTTGGTGGTGTCCTGCCCCTCCACGGGCCGGTCGGGATCGGGATCGGAGGCGATCAGCGCGATGCGGGTGCCGTCGGGAGACCAGGCATAGTCGGAGATCCCTCCGGCCATGTCGGTCAGCCGCTCGGCCTCGCCGCCCCGGCGGTCGAGCACCCAGAGCTGCTCCAGTTCGTGGGGGTCGTCGCGGGAGGAGAGGAAGGCGAGATAGCGCCCGTCGGGACTCCAGCGCGGCGTGTGCTCGCGCTCGGGGGTCCGGGTGAGCCGGACGCTGCGCCTGCCATCCCAGCTCGCCATCCAGACGTCCGCGTCCCGCCGGTCCTCGACCGTGTCGGAGGTGGAGACGGTGTAGGCCACCCAGGCGCCATCGGGTGAGAGCTGCGGGTCGCTCACCTCCCGCATTCTCAGGAGATCTCCCGCCTCGACGGCCCGCTGCGCGGCCAGCTCTCCCGCCGAGACCGCGGCGATCGCGGCCAGAACCAGGCGTGCATATATCACGCGACCCTCCCGAAGTTCGAAGGTGTCACTCACGGCGCCTTGTGGACGACACCGCCCTTCATCACGAAAGCTACGTTCTCGAAGTTCTTGAGATCGCCGAGCGCGTCGCCGGGCACGGCGATGATGTCGGCCAGCTTGCCGGCGGCGAGCGAGCCGACCCTGTCCTCCCATCCCATCAGCTCGGCGGCGGAGAGGGTGGCCGAGCGGATAGCCTGCATGGGAGTCATTCCGTGGCGCACCATGTAGGGTAGCTGGCGGGCGGCGAACCGGTGCGGGTAGACGCCGCTGTCGGTGCCGTACGCGATCTTGACCCCGGCCGCCAGCGCCTTGCGGAAGCCGGCCCGCTGGGTCTCGGTGGTCTCGTCGTTCTTCCGCATGATCTCTTCCGGCCAGCCATGCTCCCGGCCCGCGGTCGCGATGTAGTCGCCGTTGTAGATGTCGGCCACCAGCCAGGTGCCCTTCTCCTTCATCAGGGCAATGGCCTCGTCGTCGATGAGCGAGCCGTGCTCGATCGAGCGCACTCCGGCCCGCACCGCGCGCTTGATTCCCTCCGCGCCATGCGCGTGCGCGGTGACGTAGGTGCCATACTCGGCGGCCTGCTCGACGGCGGCCCGGATCTGCTCCTCGGTGTACTCGGAGGCTCCGGGAAGGGTTCCCTGGGTGAGCACCGCCCCGGTGGCGATCAGCTTGATGAAGTCCGCGCCGCCGTTGAGAATGGCCCGGACGCGCTCGCGCACCTCGTCAGCGGTGTTCGCCACGCCGAAGCGGTACTCGAACGGGATCGTCACGTCCTGCGCGGCCCCGATCAGCTCGCCGCCGCCGCTGGTGACCGTCACGTAGGCCCCGGCCACAGCCATCCTGGGGCCGATGACCGTCCCGTCGGCGATGGCGTCGCGGAGCGCGGCATCCACCAGCGCCCGATACGTGCCGACGTCGCGAACGGTGGTGAACCCCGCCAGGAGCGTGCTCCGGGCGTTCCGCACGCCGCTGAAGGCCTCCTGCGCGCCGGACCGCTGGAGCGGAAGCAGGGCATCGGTGTCGGTGAGGTCGCCGATCAGGTGGGCGTGGCAGTCGATGAGGCCCGGCAAGACCGTGTAGCGCGAGAGATCGACGACCCTGGCCCCCACCGGCGGGCGGGTGGCCCCGGGCTGGATCGCCTCGATCCGGTCGCCCCGCACCACGATGAGCTGGTCGCGGCGGACCTCGCCCCGCTGGACGTCCACCAGCCGCCCGGCCCGGATGGCCGTGACCTGCGGCGGCGATGCTACCTGTGCCGCGGCGTGGGCCGGAACCCCGACCGCGCAGGCCAGCAGGAGGCGGAGCCTGGCAAGGCACATGGTGGACTCCAGGAATGTGTCGAACGGAGTGCGCGGTTGGGTGGGGCCGCGCGCCCAATATACCCGGGGGACGCCGGCTGCCACGAGCCACCCGGGAGGGCAGCCGTGGCGTCCGTGCGAGAGTTACTCGCCTTGCTCCCGCTCGCTCGGGGTCTCGACGTCGACCGTCGGAACCTTGACTTCCTTCTTCTCGGTTCTGATGTCCACGTCGGGTACGCTGATCGTGTCCCTCACCGAGCCCGTTTCGATGCTGGGCGTCTCGACGGTGTCGGTCTCAGTGCCGATGACCGGCTTTTCTACCTGGTACTCCCCTTCGCCGGTCTTCTCGCAGGCGCTGGTGAGAACGAAGGCGGCGATCGCCGCAGTCAGGGCAGTGGTACGCATAGGACCTCTCGATTAAGTGACCATCGCTGGCAACGTGACGGGCACAAGGTGCTGAAACTCAGGTTTCCACGCCGTGTCAGCCGTCACGCAACCGGGCAGGTGGCTGGCAGCTTTTCCTCAGATGTATGTAGAAATTGTTGACAACTTATTTCAGAATTGATTGCAGGAAGAGCACTTGATATAATGTTTACTGAATGAATTATTTACAGTATGCGTTGTCGCTCAACTCCCGGAACATCCGCCCCCACCTTCAACCGCTCTTCACCAGGCACCCATGCAAAGCGGCCCCTGGTTCTCACCAGGGGCCGTCTCCGCCGTTCGTCCGTCGGTGAACGGGCGCTTCTAGTCCTGAACCAGGATCAGGTACTTCGACGGCGCCCAGAAGTCTTCCGGCTGGGTGATCTGGAGCGTCCCCGACACCTTGCCGTCCTTGGTGACCGTCGAGCCGAGGTAGTTCGGGCTCTGGCGCGACACGATCTTGTACTTCTTGTCCGTCCGCGGCAGCGGGATGGCGGTTTCCTGAGTCTTGTCGATCGGCGTGAACGCGGCCGGGTCGAGGTTGCGGGCCGGCTCCAGCCGGGTGCCGCCGAAGACCAGGAACTTCGAGCCTTCCTTGGTCACGATCCCCCGCTTCATCAGCTCGTCCCTGGTGCCCACCGCGTAATACACCGTGTTCTTGTACGAGGTGAGGTTCGCGACGGTATCGCTGAGCGCCAGGTTGCTGCTCTGGAGGCTCGACCTCTCGGTGCTGAGCGTGTCCACCCGGCCGGCCAGCGTGGCGATCTGGGTGTCCTTCTCCGCCAGCGCCGTCTCGTACTCCGTCTTCTGCTGCTCGGCGGTGGTCCTGAGGTCGTCGACCGTCTTCTTGAAGGTCTCGATCTGCGCGAGAAGCCGCGCGTTCCGCTGCCGGGACTGCTTGGCCCGGGTCTCGGTCTCGGCGAGCTTGACTTCGGCCTCGTTCAGCCGGGTGATGACCTGCTTGACCCGCTCGAGGGAGGCCTGACGGTCCTCCCGGTCCTTCTTCGCGCCGGGAACGCCGGGATCCGTGCCGGCCCGCTTGACGGAGACGCTCTTCGCCCTGGCGAGCTCGCTGTTGATGTCGCTGACGAACTGCGTGGTCTCGAGCACCTCGGTCAGCAGGCTGTCCTTCTGCGCCTCGGCCGACTTCGCTTCCGCCAGCGCCTTCTTCAACTCGGCCTGGTTACAGCCGGTGGTCGCCACGACGGCGAGCACGATCAGCCAACCATACCTCATGCGAACCTCCCCGCTCTGCTTGTGATGGGACAGAGGCGTCGGTGTCTCGGCGGCAGCGCCGGCCAGGGGGCCGAAGCCCTATGACTCATTTGATCGGCAACGAGGCTCAAGCATAACTAGAGGGGTGGCGGAGCCGCCACCCCTAGAAATTTGACAGGCGGGCGCCGGCTTACCTCAGTCGGAGGCCCGGCACGCCGTGCGGAATTCGGCCAGCGATGCCGATTCCCCGGGCGCCGCCGCGGGGCCGGCACTTGCCGCCGCCGCCCCCGCCACCCTCGATGATGACGCTCCGGCTCGGACCGGTGGGGACCCACGAAGGCTCGGCCGGAGCGGAAGATGGGCCGCTGGACGCCGGAATGACCGTGACCGTCTTGCCCGGGGCGAGCTCCTGTCCTGCCCCCAGCGCGACCTCCTCAGCCGGGGCCTCCATGGTCACCACGGCGACCGCCTCACTGAATGCCGGCGCCGGCAATTCGGCCGGCGGGGCCTCGGGCACCGGGGCAGGGGCCGGGGCGGCAACGGGCTTGCGCGACGTGCTGGCGCGCCGAGGAGTCTCCGGCGCGGGGCGCGAGAGCTCGACCGGGGAGGCCACCTCGACGGCGGGCATCGCCCCGGCCTGGAGGGTAAGGTCCCGAGCGAGGTCGGCGGCCCCGGCGCCGCGGAAAGCGCTTTCGTGACTGGATGGCTGGGGGGATTCGGTCGCGCAGCCCGCGAGGGCCGCGACGGTGAGCAGGGGGAGGAGCGACGGCACGCGCATGGGACCTCCAGGACCGCTGAACTTCGGACTGTCCTTTCACTGCCAACCTAAGACATCCGGTCGCTCCCGTCACGCACGGTGCGTTCTGCACCGCGCGGGCACGGCTTCAATCGTCGTCGTCGTCCCGATCGTCGTCATCCCGATCGCCGCTTCTCAACCGCGCCCGGGGCCCTTGTTCTTGTCTTTGCCCTTGTTCTTGTCTTTGCCCTTGTCCTTACCCTTGCCGTCCTTGCCCCTGTCGTCGCTCTGGTCATCGTCTCTGTCTGCTCCGTCGCCGTCGTCGTCGGGCGAGCCTCCCCCTCCACCGGAACCCTGGTCACCACCGCCCCCGCCGCTTCCACCGCCACCGTCCTCGTCTCCCCCGTTGCCGTCCCCATCCCCGCCGCGTCCCCCGCCGCCGTCGCCTTCCCCGTCGTCATCGCCGTCGTCGCCGCCGTCCCCGGGGCCTTTCGGCTGGAGGGCCGTCAATCGGAATTGTACGCTGAGATCGGTGCCGGGATCGTCGAGCCTGGCCAGTACACGCTGATCTCCGGCCGGGATGCCGAGCTTCACCACCGCCGATGCCCGGCCTGCCGCGTCCGTGGCGGGAGCCGCCGGCGCGATCTCGGCGCCGGCCGGGGGGTCCACGAACTCGAAGACGATGACGGCGCCCGGAACCGGCCGGCCGAGACCGTCGAGCGCCTCGACGACGAGCGGCTTCTCGACGGGATTACCGGCGGGCGCGCTCTGCCTGTCGCCGGAGACGACACGCAGGTCGGCCGGAGCGCCGTCGTTCGGAAGCAGGAGATCGTCGCCGGCGCAGCCGGCCAGCAGGGCGAGGAGGCTGCTCGCGGCGGCGCGCCGGACGGAGAATCGAAACGGTGGGATGGTCGTGAGCATGCCCGCATTCCTCCGGAGGGTCCCATCGAAGGTGCCGATCGGCCGCTCCGGCGGATAGGACACGTGTCACACCCGGTCGTACCGCCTGCGGCTCACCCAGCCGATGAGCCGCCGGGGACTCAGGCGGATCGCCGCCACCAGGAAGCGGAAGCGCATGCCCGGTATGCAGATGGTCGGACCACCCCGGTCGAGGCAGCGCAGCGAATGCCGGACGACGTCGCGTGCCGTCATCCACGCATACCGAGGCAGCCGGGCCGGCATGGCCGCCATACGGCTGTGGAACTCGGTGTGGGTGAAGCCGGGGCAGAGCGCCTGCACCTGCACCCCGGTCCCCGCCAGCTCCGCCGCGACGCCTTCGCTGAACGTGGTGAGGTACGCCTTGGTGGCGCAGTAGTTGGCGTTGCCCGCCGAGTAGATGAACGAGGCGACGGACGACACGTTGACGACGGCGCCGGCGCGGTTGCGCAGCATCACCGGCAAGGCGGCCTGGGTGAGCCGCATCGGGGCGAGCGTGTGGAGCCGAACCATCGCCACCTGGAGCTCCGGGGCCGCCTCCGCCAGCCTTCCCTGGGTGCCGAAGCCGGCGTTGTTGATCAGGATCGCGAGGCCGGGCGAGCCCGCGATGCGCTCCGCCAGCCGGGTCACGTCGTCGTCGAGCGTCAGGTCCGCCGGAAACGCCTCCGCCTCGACGCCGTGCGCCGCGCCGATGGTGGACGCGGTCCGGGCCAGCCGATCCCCGTCTCGTGCGACCAGCAGGAGGTCGTACCCTCGCCCGCCCAGCTGCTCGGCGAATTCGCGGCCGATCCCGGCGGTCGCTCCGGTCACCACGGCCAGGCCGCGGCTCACCGCTGAAGTCCGCTCCGTGTGGCGGCCTCGACCGGACGCTGCCCGCCCCCTCGGCCGATCGACCGAAGCCGGCGGGCTGCCTCGGCCAGCACGTCCTCGGTCTTGCAGAACACGAAGCGGACGAGCGACCGGCCGCCGCCGCCCTCCCGGAAGAAGCTCGAGCCGGGCACCGGCGTCACGCCGACCTCGCGCGAGAGCCACACCGCGAAGGCGGTGTCGTCGAGCGGCGGCCCTCCGCCGCTCGCGGTCTCGGACAGCGCCGAGAAGTCGGCGAGGATGTAGTAGGCGCCATCGGGGCTCACCGACCGGAAGCCGGCGTCCGTGAGCGCGCCCTGCAACAGGTCGCGCCGCGCGCGGTAGCCATGAGCGAGCTGGCGGTAGAAGCCCTCGTCCAGCTGGCCGAGTGCATCGGCCACTCCTTCCTGAAGCGGGGCCGGCGCGCCGACGGTGAGGAAGTCGTGCACCTTTCGGATCGCGTCGGTCAGCTCCGCGGGCGCGATGATCCAGCCGATCCGCCATCCGGTCACGCTGAAGGTCTTGGAGGCACCGCTGATGGTGATCGTGCGCTCGCGCATCCCGGGCAGGGTGGCGATCGGAATGTGCTCGCCGCTGTAGATGATGTGCTCGTAGATCTCGTCGGTCACCGCGAGGGCATCGTGGGTCACGCACAGATCGCGGATCGCCTCGAGCTCGCTTCGGTCGAGTACGCGGCCCGAGGGATTGCTGGGCGTGTTGACCACGATCGCGCGGGTGCGCGGAGTGAAGGCCGCGGCCAGCCGCGCGAGGTCGAGCGGCCGGCCGGGCTCGAGCGGCACGTAGACCGGCCGTGCGTCGGCGAGTATCGTGTCGGGCCCGTAGTTTTCGTAGAACGGCTCGAAGACGATCACCTCGTCTCCCGGGTTCACCAGCGCGAGCAGGGTGGCGATCATCGCCTCCGTCGCGCCACAGGTGACCGTGATCTCCCGCTCCGGGTCCGCCTCCAGCCCGTACCGCTGCATGTAGGTGCGCGCCAGGACGGTGCGGAGGCGATGGGCGCCCCAGGTGATCGCGTACTGGTTGATGTCGCCCCGAATGGCGCGGACCGCCGCCTCCTTCAGGGCTTCCGGCGCCGGGAAATTGGGGAACCCCTGGGCGAGATTGAGGGAGTTGTGCTCTCGCGCGAGCCGTGTCATGCCCCGGATCACCGACTCGCGGAAGCCGTGGGTGCGTCGCGCCGTGGTCAACATGGGCTCCCTGGAGAGGATGGCTGAAGACTAGCGTGGCCCGAACGTTGCCGCATCGCCTCGACATGCAGCCACCCCTGTTCACCGACCTCCACAGCCACCTGGTTCCCGGTGTGGACGACGGGTCCGGCTCGGTCGAGGAGTCGCTCGCCTGCCTCGCCGCGCTGCGGGCCGAAGGCATCGGCGCTCTCGTCACCACTCCTCACCTCCTGCTGCCCCGTCTGGCCACCGCATCGGCCCTCGAGCGCGAGCTCGCGCTGCACCGCGAGGCCTTCGAGGAGCTGGCGCAGGCCGCGGTGGACCGCGCCGACCTGCCCGCGATCGGTCTGGGGCAGGAGATCTGGGCGCCGGATGCGTCCCAGATCCGCCGGGTGACCCGGCGAACCGACGTGGGACTCGGCCGCGGCCGGTACCTCCTGGTCGAGTTCGGCTTCGACCTGCGGGGCACCCACGAGGACGTCGTGCGGGAGACGGTCGATGCAGGCCGGGGTATCGTCGTGGCCCACCCGGAACGCTACCGGTACCTCCCCGGCGTCGCGCCGCTCGACCAGATGCACCGCTGGCGCGAGCTGGGCGCCCTGCTGCAGGTGAACGCCGGGAGCTTCAGCGGATACTACGATGTGGTGTCGGAGAAGCTGGCGTGGAGCATGGTCGAGGCGGGACTGGTGGATCTGGTCTCGACGGATCATCACGGCAACCGTCGAGCGGGAGTCTCGCTGCGGGAAGCGTACGGGGCCCTGGCAGGCCGCGGCGAGCGCAGGCTCGCCGAACAGGTGCTTGCCAGGGCCCCTGGTCAGGTCGTGCGGGCCGACCTGACCGCCGAAGACGGCGAGGTGGTCAGGTCTACTGGGGCAGCCGGCTAGTGCCGATCGCCCGGAGCAGGTGGCCCATCGGGCCGGCCGAGTCCTCGCCGCCCGCGATGCGGGCCGAGTCCACCGCCGCGTTGACGCTCCGGCGCAGCTCGCCGTAATTGCGGGCGGCGCTCGGGTCCTCGAAGCGGATCCTGCCGTCCACCAGCTTGTAGGCGCCGGCCTCGGCGCTCAGCACCGCGAGCACGCTGTCGATCCCCGCGATCAGCCGGTCGGTCAGCGACACCAGCTCCGGCGACTCCTTCCCTCCCTCGCGGGAGTACCACCGCTTCGCCGTCTTCGGCGACCAGCCGAGATCCTTCGAGAGGGTGGTGAACGAGTCCTGGAACTCGCGCTCGATGGCGCCTTCCTGCGCGCGGTAGACCCGAACGAAGTTGGCGAAGCCCGCGAGACCGAGGCGGGTGTCGGTGACGCCGCCGTCCGGCGTGAGACGCGTCGCGGCCAGGAGCTGGTTGAGCCGCGCCACGCGCGCTCCGCTGCCGAGCCGGGTGCGGGCGCCTTCGTACGCCTTGCCGTATCCTAGCAGCAGGCCTTCGATCGACTTCCCGTCCACCTCGCGCTCCGGCGCGGCGGGAATGGTCGCGTCGAGAGACTTGGCCGCGAGCTGCGGCGCCTTCGGCAGCACTGCCGGTACGTTCGCGACCGGCGCCGGCAGCTCGTCCGACGTGTCCTCTTCCACATAGTCGTCCGGCTCGCTCCAGCCGGCGGAAGTGCTGGCGAGGGAGACGACCTGCGAAGGTGGGGACGACTCGGAGGCGGCCGGCACCACCTTCGCCGCGGCCGGTTCGGCCGCCGCGCGAGCCGACCAGTTCGGCCGCGGCCCGGAGAACGCGAGCTGAATGCCGAACACGAGGAAGAGGCCGCTGATGCCGAGGGTGATCGGACGCCGCCAGGGGCTGTGGTCACCGCCGCCCTTGGTGCCGTCGCTCGCGTCGGACTCCGGCCGCTGCTCCGCGTCGACCCCGTCCGGCTCCGCGACCGCGCTCTCCAGGGTCTCGGCCTGAGCGGTGAGATAGGTCCAGCTGCTCCGGTCCGATTGTGCCGGCGGCGCCGGCGACGCCGTCACGATCGCCTTGTACTGCGGGTGCAGGGTGATCGAGATCCACTTGGAGGTGGAGCGGTGATAGATCCTCGAGTGACCGTCCACCTCTCCGCTCCGGATCGCGGCGGCGAGATCGTCGCCCGTCCTGTAGAGCTCCTCTTTGCCCGGTCTCAGCTCGACGAGATACATGGCGCACACTCGGCGGTTCGCGGATGCCGGCTTCAGGCGCCGGCGGATCCAGGGGTGAAACGAATGGACTGACGGGAAGACCACGGGTGGCTCCGGCTGCTCCCGGGTGCCAATTCCGTGCTCCACCGGGTCCGCGGCCGCCGGGTATCCTCGGCCCGGCTCCCGAACTGCCCGGTAATGCGAGATCGGGCAACCGCTTACCCCGGGAGCCCGCGCGGCCGGGGCCCCCGGCGCCCCGCCCGGCCGGCGCGGCAGGCATCGGCGCCGGTCGGGCTCCCGGGGTGCGTTTTTCGGCATGGCGCGGTGGAATGCAAGATGTTTCCTTCCCCCTCCAGATCCATTAGTGTGAACCAGGTCCACGCTCCGGGCGGTCCGGGGCTCACGCATCGATGCATCACGCCGCGCGCCGCGGCGATGGGGGTCGCATGACGAAGACACATCGCAGGTTCGATGACGCCGACTTCAACTTCGGTGACCGCCGGCGGAGCGCCGGCGCGGGCACGATCCTGCTGGCCACGGCACTTGGGGTCGGGATCGGCCTGCTGGCCGCGCCGGACAAGGGCCTCAAGACCCGGCGTCGCCTCCGCAAGCGTCTCGAGCACCTCGGCGGCGAACTCGGCGAGGGCTTCGAGGAGATGCAGGGGCTGAGCGGACGGGCGCGCGAGCGCATGCGCGACCGCCTCTCCCGCATGAAGAAGCGCGGCGGAGCGGCGCTCGAGGGGCTGGAAGACCGGTGGCGCACCGAAGAAGAGGAGAAGGAGGAGGACGACTCGGGTCCCTTCGGCGCCGTGCTGGCGCTGGCCGCGGGCATCGCGGCGACGTACTTCCTCACCAGCGACCGCGCCGAACCCGCCCGCTCCCGGGTGCGCGAGACGGCGGAGTCCGTGCGCCGCCGGGCCGGCGACCGGTGGGAGCGGTATCAGCAGGCGCGCACCGACCCCGGCGGCACCGGACATCCCGGCGAAACCGGAGCGAGCTCCCAACCGTCCGATGAGTCCCCTCAGGCCAGTTGAGGGGTTACCCGAGGATCCACGGCACGAACGGCCCCCGAGGGGGGCCGTTTTCATGGGAAGGTGGAGAGATGAATCGCGGGCAGCGGATGTTCGCGGTCGTGGTGATCGGCCTGCTGTTCCTGTCGGGCGGCGCCACTCTGTGGATGGGGACCTGCGGCCTGGCGGGCTGCCCGTCGGTCGAGCAGCTCCGCGGGTTCCGACCCAGCGAGGGCAGCCGGGTGCTGGACCGCAACGGCGCGCCGCTCGGACGGCTCGCGTACATGCGCCGGATCAACGTGCCGATCGAGCGGGTGCCCCGCCATGTGCGCGCGGCCTTCATCGCGGCCGAGGATCGGCGCTTCTACTATCACGGCGGCATCGACTGGCGGAGCGTCGGACGCGCGATGGCGCACAACGTCCGCGCGCTCGCGGTGCGCGAAGGATCCAGCACCATCACCATGCAAGTCGTGCGCACCGCCTTCCTGCCTCACCTGTCGCGGGAGCGGTCGCTGCGGCGCAAGCTCATCGAGATCGAGTTGGCCCGCCGGCTCGAGCGGGCACTCCCCAAGCAGCGAATCCTCGAGCTCTACCTCAATGTCATCTATCTCGGCAACGGCACCTACGGCGTCGAGGCGGCGAGCCGCGACCTCTTCGGCAAGGGCGTGGGGTCGCTGACGGTCGGCGAGGCCGCGCTGCTCGCGGGGCTCGCCCGCGGACCGTCCATCTATTCACCGCGCCGGCACCCCGACCGGGCGCGGGGCCGGCGCGGCGTGGTGCTCGCTCTCATGGGCCGGGAGGGGTACCTGAGCGCCGACCGGGTGGAGCGGGCCGGCAGGGAGCCCCTCGATCTCGCCGCCTCGGGCTGGAGGCCGCGCCGCGATCTCTCGCAGGCGCTCGACCCGGTGCGCGCGGTGGTGGATTCGATTCTGGGAGACGACGCGGAGATCGTCGGCGACGTCGTGGTGCACACGACTCTCGACGCGGCGGCGCAGCGCGCCGGCGAGCGCGCCGTGAGCGACCGCGCCGCCGCGATCGAGCGCGGCACGTCGGCCCTGCGTGCGGGGCGCGAGCTGCAGGGGGCGCTGGTGGCTGTGGACCCGCGCAATGGGGAGATCCGCGCGCTGGTCGGCGGCCGGCACGTCGTCCAGCGGGGGTTCAACCGCGCGCTCGGCGCGCGCCGGCAGCCGGGCTCGGCATTCAAGCCCTTCGTGTACGCCGCCGCGCTCTCCGATGGCTACACCCCCGCGAGCCTGGTGGACGACTCGCCGGTCGAAGTCTCCGACGGCTCGCGGGTGTGGCGCCCGGTCAACTTCGGCGGGGAGTACGCCGGCTCCATCACCCTGCGCCGCGCGCTCATGAGGTCGGCCAACGCCGCCACGGTCCGCCTGAGCCGCGCGGTGGGCGAGCGGCAGGTGGCCGCGCTCGCGCGGCGCGCCGGAATGCGGGGGGCGCTCGACCCGGTGCCCTCGCTCGCGCTCGGCGCCGTCGAGGTGACGCCGCTCGAGCTGGTGGTGGCCTACGCGCCCTTCGCCAATGGCGGGTACCGGGTCGAGCCGTCGCTGGTGCGGCGCATCGAGCTGCCCGACGGCACCGAGCTCTGGAAGGCGCCGGAGCGGACGCGCGACCGGGTGTTGGGCGAGGCGGAAGCCTTCCAGATCACTTCCATGCTGCGCTCGGTGGTGGACGGCGGAACCGGCCACTTCGTGCGCGAGCTGGGTGTTCGCGGCCCCGTCGCCGGAAAGACCGGAACCACCAACAACGGGGCCGACATCTGGTTCGTCGGCTACACGCCGGCCGTCGTCGCGGCGGTCTGGTTCGGCTACGACGTGCCCCGACCGATCGCGGCGAACGCGTCGGGTGGCCGCCTCGCCGCGCCCGCGTGGGCCGCCTTCTACCGGAACGGGTGGACGGAGATGGCGCCGGCCTCCGCCTGGCAGCCGCCGGTGGGGATGGTCAGCCGCACTATCGACGCCCACACCGGCGACATCGCCAACGAGTGGTGCCCGACGACGCAGCGCGAGTACTTCAAGCGGGGCACCGAGCCGGTCCGGATCTGCGCCCGGCACGACGCGCCGCTGATCGAGCGGCTCGAGAAGTTCGGCCGCGAGGTGGGCGAGGCGCTGAAGGACCTGCTGGGGTTGTAGCGGGGGTCAGAACGCCGTGGTGTCGATCGCCAGGCTGTACGGCGGATACTGCAGCAGCTCGCGGCGCACCTGGTGGGCGTTGCGCATCACCTTCGAGGGGTACCGGCGGCAGTTCGGCGTGTTGGTGCCCGACACGCACCCATTGTACCGCAGCAGCGCGCGGCGCACGTTGCCGGTGCGCTTGAGATAGTGCCCGAAAACCCGCGCCCCGTGACAGATGTTGGCTTCGACCTGGAGCAGATCGTCGGAGTCGCAGTCGTACTCGCCCGCGTGAAATCCCATCACCTGCATGAGCCCGATCGCGCCCTGGCTGCTGCGGGCCCGCACGTCGAGCGGCGCATTCTCGGTGAGCAGCACACCGGCCAGCAGGCTGGGCTCCACCTGCAGATGGTTCGCCTCCTTCACGATGGCCCGCGCGATCCGCTCCGAGATCTCCCGCTCGTTCGTGCGGCTGAAGAGGATCCGGGCCAGCGGCCAATGCTCGAACCGGGCGACGACCTGCCGCTCGAGGGCGGCGCTGTCCACCGGCCCGGGCGTCACGAACGGCATCGCGGCCGCCCGGGCCGGCATCAGGCTCTCGGCCCGAAAGTCCGCCGGGCGAAGGCGGGGCGTCCACTGCACGGCGGCCACCAGCATGGTGAGCGACAGTGCCACCAGGAACGGGCGCCGAGGGGCCTCGATACCGCGCACTGCGGCGCGTTCTGGCGAATTCATGCGAAGAGGCTCTCCCCGATGCGGGGTTGGCCACGGTCATTGGCTATTCGGGGAGAGGGTCAGCAAGAAGCGGGCGATGCCGCAGTGTGCGGAAATCGTACTGCAGCGACCTTTGACAGGCTTAGGCCTCGAACGAGCGGAGCAGCTCCAGCATCCTCGTGTCGTAGGGGTCGGGCGAGTCGTCATCGTCGCCGATGTCGTAGTGCCGCTGCGGAGTCTCGAGAATCAACGGGATGCCGGCGCTGCGCTGGTCGGCGAGGAGCCAGCGGAACGGCTCGGTCCCGATCTTCCCGTCGCCGATCAGCACGTGGCGGTCCTTGTTGGAGCCGAGCCCGCCCTCGCTGTCGTTGAGATGGAAGAACGCGGGGGCCGACCCGGCCGCCGACTCGAAGGCATCGAGGACGCGGGACAGCGCGGCCGGCGACGCGGTGATGTCGTGCCCCGCCGAGTAGAGGTGACAGGTATCGAGTCCATACCCCGTGCGTCGGCGCAGCGCCGCCGGCACATGGCTCAGCATCCCGCCCACTTCCTCGGGAGTCTTTCCCACCGTCATTCCGGCGCCGGCGGTGTTCTCGATCAGGATCTTCGTCTCCCCGAGCACCGCCTCGAGCGCGCGTGTGATGGCGAGTCCGACCCGACCCAGCGACGCCTCGCGATTGCCGTCCGTGGCCGCGCCCGGATGGAAGCACAGCGCCCCGACGCCGAGTGCGGTGCACCGCTCCAGCTCCTTCCGGAGCCCGGCGGCGGCTCGGCCCCACTTCTCCTCGTCGGCGGTGGCGGTGTTGAGCACGTAGGCGGAGTGGACCAGTACGTTGGCCGGCTCGATGCCCGCCGTGCGCAGGGCCTCGCGGAACCGCTGCACCCGTTCGGGACGGATGGAGGTCTTGTCGCCGTAGTACTTGGGGATGGCGGTGAAGATCTGCAGCGCCCGCAGGCCGGTGCGGCCCGCGCGGAGCGCGGCCATGTGGATGCCGCCGTTGTCCACCGTGTGCGCCCCGATGATCCTGGTCACCTCCGGTGATCCTCCCCACAGACACGACCAGCCGGATGGCCCATGCTGGGGATCTCGCCCGAGGGGCGATCGCAGAGACACCCATCACGACCAACGAAGCTCCTGGAGGCACCGTGGCACGCGACAAGAACGAAGCGATCAACAGCTACATCACCGACATGCTGTCGCTCGAGGACCATATCGAGAAGGCCGTCCGGGGCCAGATCGAGGATCTGAAGGATTATCCGGAGGTCGCCGCCGAGCTCCGCCAGATCCACCGGCAGGTCGAGCATCACATCTCCGACCTCCGCGGGTTGAGCGACCGGCGTCAGGCCGGCGGGATCACCGAGACCGTGAAGCGGGCGGGCTCGGCGGTGCTCGGCGCGGCGGCAGGCGTGATCGACCTGGTCAGAACCGAGGGGCTCCCCAAGAATCTGCGCGACGACTACACCGCGTTCAGCCTGGCGAGCATCGGGTACGTGATGCTGCACACCACGGCGCTCACGCTGGACGATCGGGAAGTCGCGGAGCTCGCCCAGCAGGGCTTCACGGACTACGCGGGGACGGTGAGCCGGCTCCAGGCGCTGATCCCGGCGGCTGTCGTGGGATTCCTCAAGCAGGAAGGCCTGCCCGTGCGGGAAGACGTGGTTCCCCAGGTGCGGCGGACGATCGAGCAGGTATGGCAGAGCCAGTCCTCGGGCATGTTCCAGGGCGACGAGGCGCCGGCGGGCGGCCGGGGCATCCAGGCCTAGCGATCGGAGGCGGTGCGGGCCCGGGACCTGGGCCCGCGCCGTCCGTTCGCCAGCCTGCGGTCCGCGTTTCGGCGGCAATAGAAGAGCCTGGCCGGCATGATGTTCCGCGGCTCGAACTCCTGGTCCACATGGGGAAACACCTGGCGGAGATGGGGCAGCACCGCGCGGGTGAACTGGTAGACCAGAAAGGATCCGTCAGGCTGCAGCACGTCGTGGGTGGTCTTGAGGATCCGCTCCCGCAGCACCGGGTCCATCGTCGAATAGGGAATGCCCGAGATCACGTAGTCCGCACGCCCGAGGCCCCGCTCCCGCAGGCTCTGCTGCGCCTCCGCCGCCGATCCCTCAACTACGTGCAGCCTGTCGTCACGGAGGGTGCGGGACAGATACCGCGCGAAATCGCGGTTGGTATCGATCGCCATCACCGACCCGCCCGGCTTGAGCCGCCGAAGGATCTCGCCGGTGAAGGTGCCGACGCCCGGCCCGTATTCCACGATGGTGTCGGCCCTGGCCCAGTCCACCTGGTCGAGCAGACGGTTGACCAGAAAGCGCGAGCTGGGAATCAGCGAGCCGAGCA
Source organism: Gemmatimonadales bacterium (assembly GCA_013820855.1). Lineage (GTDB taxonomy): Bacteria > Gemmatimonadota > Gemmatimonadetes > Gemmatimonadales > GWC2-71-9 > CAVVWJ01. The sequence continues at coordinate 20,283 of JACDHV010000012.1, forward strand.
TGCGCGGGTGCTTGATGAAATTGCGGCTGAAGAGGACGAGCGAGGTCACGGACGCACCGTGGCGACCGCCGGGTTCAGCGCCGCCAGGGAAAGTCCCGCGGGATCGTGCGTCATGTCGAGTCTCCTCACTCGGTGACTGGGGTGCTCGGTTTCGACCAAGCCTGAAGATTCAAGGCTTTGGACACCGGGACAAGGGGAGGCCCGATGGGCGAGCTGTGGGTGGGGACCTCGGGCTACGTGTATTCTCACTGGCGACGGGGAGAGTTCTACCCCCAGGGCCTGCGACAGCGCGACGAGCTGGCCTTCTACGCCGAGCGGTTCCGCACGCTCGAGCTGAACAATCCGTTCTACCGGCTTCCGGAGCCCGAGACCTTCGACCGGTGGCGCGACACGGTGCCCGACGGCTTCGTCTTCGCCGTGAAGGCGAGCCGCTACATCACGCACGTCAAACGACTCCGCGACGCCGCCGAGTTGCTCGAGTTGTTTCTGGGCCGCGCCTCCCGGCTGGGATCCAAGCTGGGCCCCCTGCTCTGCCAGCTGCCGCCCACTCTCGAGGCCGACCTCGAGCTTCTGCGCGGCTTCCTCGGCCAGCTCGCGGGGGATCGCCGCTGGGTGATCGAGTTCCGCCACCCGAGCTGGCACACGGCCCAGGTCTACGAGGCGCTCGGGGCCCGCGCGGTGGCGCTCTGCATTCCGGTCGGCGGGCCGGTCCGGCCGGACCTGGTGACCACCGCGCCCTTCGCCTACATCCGGATGCACGCGGGCGCGGGAGAAGGCGGCGGGTTTACCTGGGAACAGCTCGACTGGTGGGCCGGCCGCATCGCGGCGCTCGGCCACTCCGGGAAGGATTGCTACGTGTACTTCAACAATGACCCGGGTGGACATGCCCCCCGCGACGCGCGCACCCTGCTCGACCTGCTGGGCGCCGGACGCTGAGGGAAAAACGCACGCGCCCACCGCGGGGATACGCCGCGGTGGGCGCGCTGAACGTACTGCCCTACCGGTTGCCCGTCGCCGCAGCTTGCGCCTGATAGAGCTCCAGGCGCCGCTTGGCGATGTCCTGGTGCCTGTCGGCCACCTGCTTTTCCCTGTCCGCTTCGGTTCGCTGGGCCTCGAGCACCTTCCGCTCCAGCTCGCGGATCACGTTCTCGTGCCGCATCGTGGCCCCGGGGTCGGTGGAGGCGGTGCGATCCCGGTCGGCCCGGCGATCGGCGAGCTGAAGCTCGAGCTCCAACGCCCGCTGACTGGCTTCGCCCAGGTTCTTCCGGGCCCGGGCGGCGTCCTTCTCGGCCTGGTGAAGCGAGACCCGTTTCTCCAGAAACTGCTTGTGCCGCTCGGCGTCCCTCTTCTCGGCCGCGAAGGAGGCGACCTCGGCCTCCTGCTTGCTCTTCTCGGCCAGCTTGCGCTGCGCGTCGAGGGTGGAGACCTCCTGCTTCTTCACATCCACCATGGCCTTGACCTGGCTCTCGAGCCCCTGCTGCTCGCGATACTCGGTCTCCGCCTCGCGCTGGTCGAGCTTGGCCTCCTCGATGGCGCGCCGAATGCGGTCGGTGGAGCGCGGCGTCAGGATCTCCACGAACCCCAGCGAGCTCAGGGCCGCGGCCCGGGTGCTGGCGGTGGAGGGGGCCACGGGCGCCGGTGCGGGGGCCGCGGTGGGAGCGACGGCCGCCGCGGGCGCTGGGGCGGGCTCGGCCCCCGGTGCCGCGACCGGGGCCGGTTCCGCGGGCGCATACCCTTGCGCGGCCGTGTCTTGCGTGGCCGGTGCCTGGGCAGCGGAGGTGTCCTGGGCCGCCGCGCCCGCGAGCGGACCCAGCACCAGCGCACAGGCAACCATCGGGACGGCGAATCGGGCTCTCACGGCAGATCTCCTTCGGTGGAGGTTGGCGGCCCGAAAGGGGGCCGCCGCCAGAGTCGCGAACATAGCTCGTAGATGCTGCTTTCGTAACACCCGGCCCCGGACCTACCCGAGCCACTGCGTGAGGTCCCCCGCGGGCCGGCGCCGCCTCGGGGCCTCGGACTCGGCGGGATACCCGACCGACAGCACACCGACGATGCGAAAACCGTCGGGAAGGCCGACGAGTTCGCCGAGTGCAGGGTCGTGCATGACGCCGCCGGTTCTGAGGTAGGTACCGAGCCCCAATGATACCGCCGCGGCCATGAGGTTCGCCGTGCCCATCATCACCGCGGCGTAATCCTCCTCGCGGGTGATCTCGTCGTCGTGCAACCGGCACATGATCACGATGACGGCCGGTATGTCCAGGGTCTCCCGCCGCACCTTCTCCATCGCCGCCCGGGCTTCGCCGGACGCCGGGTCCTCGTAGCGCCCAAGGCGATGGCGGGCCCGAATCTCGGCCAGCCCCGCTTTTGCCTCACCGGTGAGCACGGCGAAGCGCCAGGGCTCCGTCAGCTTGTGGTTGGGCGCTCGGACGGCGCAGTCGAGCAGCAGCTCGATGGCCTCTCGGGGCACCGGCTCCGGGCGGTAGCGGCGCACCGAAGTGCGCCGCTTGATGGCATCGATGATGTCCATGCCGGAATCTAGCCGGGCGGCAGGGCCGCGCCCGACGACGCCGGTTTCCTTCGCACCAGGACCGACAGGGCGACGATGTCGTAGAGCGCGTGGGTGACGATGGGAACCAGCAGGTTGTCGGTCACCAGGAAGAGGATGCCGAGGTAGGCGCCGATGAACCCGGCGAGGACCGCGTAGGCCGGGGTGAGCCAGTGGGCCACGCCGAAGAGGAGCGCCGCGATCCCCAGGGCCACCGGGGCCGGCAGCCGCTCGGCGAGCCCCGCCTGGATCACGCCGCGGAACAGCGCTTCCTCGCCGATGCCGGCCAGGAGCGACAGCAGCACGATCCCCGCGGCCGTGGTCCCGACCAGGTGCGGCCGGAGGTGTTCCTCCACCAGCGCGACCAGCCGTCGCACCGGTGCCCACGAGGTGCGCAGACACCAGCGCAACAGCACCAGGAGCGGCAGGGTCGCGGCGGCACCGTGGCCGACCGCCCACGGATCGGGACGGGACCGCTCGAACGGCGGCACGTCGGCGAGCCAGCCGAGGGCGAACGCCACTCCCAGGAGCGCGGCCTCCGAGGCGACGCCGGCCACCAGCAGGCGGGAGATCGGTCCGGTGACCGCCGCGTCGCGCTCGGCCACCGTGGTGCGCCTACTTGGCCCGCTCCAGGTAGACGCCGTCCCGGGGGTTCACCCGTACCCGCTCGCCCTCGTTGATGAACTCGGGAACCTGGATCGTGACCCCGTTGCTGAGCTTGGCCGGCTTGGTACTGGCGGTCTTGGTAGCGGTCTTCATGATGGGCGCGGTCTCGACCACCTCGAGCTCGGCCACCGCCGGAAGCTGGATCCCGATCGCCCGCCCCCCGAGCCATTCGGCCTGAAAGGTGAGCCCCGGCTCCATCCACTGGCCCTGGTCGCCGACGGTCTCCTCGTCCAGGGTGTACTGGTCGTAGGTGCCCGAATCCATCACGTGAACGCCATTCGCGTCGCGGTAGAGCACCTGGAGCTCACGGGTGTCGATCCGGGCGTCCTCGACGAACTCCGTCGCGCTCAGCCGGGTATCGAAGGTGTTGCCCGAGGTGAGGTTGCGCAGGCGGAGCTGGACGAACGCCCGGAGATTGCCCGGCGTGCGGTGCTGGAAATCCATGACCCGGCAGGGCTGGCCCTCCAGCATGATCACGTGGCCGCGCCGGATGTCGCTTGCCTTCATCGCTTCCCCGCTCCTCTGTCGGTGAGAGGCCGCAGCGGGCGGGCGCCCGCGGACGGTAGAAGATACACCGCACGGATTGCCGTGTCCGCCCCGACCGGTCTACGTTCAGCCGGAGTGACACCACGGGGAGGCGGTCTCGAGGCGCGCCTGGAGGGCTGGCGGCGAAACGTGGGCGAGGCGGTGGCGCTCGACCTCGCCTCACCCATCGAAGGCGGGCGAGCGGCGGGAGCGACGAGCTTCGTGGTGCTGAGCTGGAATGTGTGGGTGGGCCAGGGCCGGCTGCTCGAGGTGGTGGAGCGGCTCGAAGCCGGCGAGCTCGGTGTACCCGGCCACCTGCCGGCCGTGCTCCTAATCCAGGAGGCATTCCGGCGGGACGAGTCGATTCCCGAGCGCGCGAACCGCTTCGCTCCCCGGGAGCTGGTGACCCGCGTGAGGCCCCGGCAAGACATCGTGGAAGTCGGCCGGCGGCTCGGATGGAACCTGCGCTACGTCCCCTCCATGCGGAACGGAGCCGAGCGCAGCGACCGTGGCAACGCGATCCTCAGTCCGCTGCCGCTCGGGCCGGCCACCGCCATCGAGCTTCCACTCATTCTCCAGCGCCGGGTCGCGGTTGCCGCCGGGGTGACGATCGCGGGGCACCAGATCCGGCTGGTCAGCGCCCACCTCGACCCCAGAGGGCCGGTCGGGTACAAATGGCTCGGCGCCGCCGGGCGCGGACTTCAGATGGCTCACCTGCTCGCCGAGCTCGAGGATCCCACCGTGATGCTGGGCGCCGATCTCAATCTGGGCCGCGGCCGCGCCGAGCGCGCGTGGCGGCTCCTCGCCGAGAGCGGGTTCGAGCCCGGCGTTCCGCCGAAGCTGCCTGCCTGGCGCCACACCTATCACTCGCTCCCGCGGCTCGTCATCGATTACATCCTGATGCGCAATCGCGCCGGCGCCATCGGCTCGTCGGCGATCACCAGGGTGGACGAGGATCCCAGCGACCGTGGTCCCAACGTGTTCGGATCGGATCACCACCCGCTGGTCGCGCGCGTGGATCTCGCGACATGATGGAGTCGCTCGGCCTCCAGCTCCCCTGGTGGGGATGGTTCTTCTTCGTCACCGGCATCGTCGCGTTCGTGGGTGTGACCGGCGCGCTCTTCTTTCCCGACTGGCCCAGTCCGGATTTCACTCGGGGAATCGATGCGGAGCCGTCCTCCGACGACTTCGTGGTGGCCGCGGCCGGCTTCCTCAGCGTTCCCCTGCTTCGCGGCGGCCACGCCGAGATCCTCCAGAACGGCGACCGCTTCTACCCGGCCATGCTCGAGGCGATCGAGGGCGCGAAGGATTCGGTGAATTTCGAGGTCTACATCTTCGAGTCGGACGAGACGGGCAGGAAGTTCATCGATGCCTTCGTGAGTCGCGCGCGCGCAGGCGTCGAGGTCCGCCTGCTGCTCGACTGGTTCGGCTCGCTCAAGTTGAAGCGAGCCGACCGCCGGGCGCTCGAGGAAGCCGGAGTGAAGCTGGAGTTCTTCCGGCCGCTCTCGCTCCGCAATCTGGTCCGGATGTATCGCCGGACTCACCGCCGCGCCATGGTGATCGACGGCGCGGTCGCCTTCACCGGCGGGGCCGCCATCTCCAACAAGTGGCTGGGCGATACGCGCACGCCCAAGGAGTGGCGCGACAGCATGACGCGGGTCACCGGCGCGCTGGTGACCGGTGTCCAGTCCGCGTTTGCCGCCAACTGGGTCTATTGCTGCGGCGAGATCATCGCCGGGCCCCGATTCTACCCGGCTCACGAGGACAAGGGCCCCGCATGCGGGCTCTCGGTGGTGAGCTCCCCCTCGGACGCACAGCAGCCGATCCGGCTCCTCTTCTGGCTCAGCTTCATCAATGCCAGACGCCGGCTCTGGATCGCGAGCTCGTACTTCATTCCGGACCGGCACCTGCGCGAGGCGGCGCAGGAGCGCGCCCGGGCGGGCGTGGACGTGCGGATCCTGGTCCCCGGCAATCACACCGATGCGGTCCCGGTGCAATACGCCGGCCGGGGCTACTACGACGAGCTGCTGGAGTCGGGGGTCAGGATCTTCGAGTACCAGGCGTCCATGATGCACTCCAAGACGGTCGTCGTGGACGATGGATGGTCGCTGGTGGGCTCGGCCAACATGGACGAGCGCAGCATGGAGATCAACGAGGAGAACCTGCTGGGGATCGCCGAGTCGGGGTTCGCGCGAGCGATCGTCGAGGGCCTCGAGCTGGATCTCACCCGTTCGAAGGAGATCCAGCTCGAGCAGTGGCGGCGGCGGCCGCTCTACCAGCGCGCACTGGAGCGGGCCGCCAAGGTGCTGATCGAGCAGTACTGATCAGCCGCCGGCGATCGCCGCCACCACCGTGATCTCGTCGCCTTCGCTCACCGGCGCGGAGAACCCGCCGCGGAAGCGGATGTCCTCGTCGTTCAGGTAGTAGGTGACGAAGGGATAGGGCCCGCCCTGGTCGTCGCGCAGCCGCGGCGCGAGGCGGGGAAAGCGGTCGGCGATCTGGGCCACCACGTCGCCGAGCGTGGTGCCGCTGGCCTGAATGGTGGATTGTCCGTCCGCCAGTCTGGCGAGCACGGTGGGCAGGCTAAAGGTCACGGCCATACAGCGCCTCCAGTTCTCGGATCTTGGGTGCGATGACGGGGGCCTCGGGCAGCACGCCCTGCAGGGCCTCCACGGTCTTGAGTCCATTGCCGGTGATGCACAGGACGACCTCGTCCTCGGGGCCGAATCGGCCCGTGCGGGCCAGCTCCAGCGCCCCGGCCACGGTGGCGCCGCCCGCTGTCTCGGTGAAGATCCCCGTCGTCTCGGCGAGGAGCCGGATTCCGGCCACGAGGTCCTCGTCGGAGACTCCCGCCACCCAGCCGCCGGTGCCCCGGATCGCCTGTGCGGCGAAGCGGCCGTCGGCCGGGTTGCCGATCGCGATCGAGCGGGCGATGGTGTTCGGGATGACCGGCTCGACGTGCTCTCCGCCCGACTCCACCAGGCGGACGATCGGCGAGCATCCGTCGGCCTGGGCGCCGTACAGCCGCGGCGCAGCGCCGGAGAGGAGACCCGCACTGGCGAATTCGGCGAACCCCTTCCCCAGCTTCGTCACCAGCGACCCGCCGGCCATCGGGGCCACCACCGCGGTGGGCGTCCGCCAGCCGAGCTGCTCGCAGATCTCGAAGGCGACGGTCTTGGATCCCTCGCCGTAGTAGCCGCGGAGATTGATGTTGACGAGACCCCAGCCGTACCGGTCGGCGGCCTGGGTGCAGAGGCGGTTCACGTCGTCGTAGGTGCCGCGGACCCGAACCAGGTGCGGGTTGTACACCGCCGTCCCGACCACCTTGCCGATCTCGAGGTCGTGGGGAATAAAGATCCAGGCGGCCAGCCCCGCCCTCGCCGCCTGCGCGGCGACCGCGTTAGCGAGGTTGCCGGTGGAGGCGCAGCCCACGGTGTCGAGGCCGAAGGCGTGGGCGGCGTTGATCGCCGAGGCGACCACCCGGTCCTTGAAGGAGAGCGAGGGGTGGCAGACGCTGTCGTTCTTGACCCAGAGCCGCCCCACGCCTAGCCGGCGCGCCAGCGCCGGCGATTCCACCAGGGGGGTGAACCCGCTGTCGAGCGACAGCAGCGGCTCGCCCTCGAACGGCAGCCACTCGCGGTAGCGCCAGAGCGATCCGGGACGTGAGGCAATGGTGGCGGCGTCCGGCAGGGGCCGGTCGGGATCGTACACCGGCTCGAGGGGGCCCAGACACTCCTCGCAGATCGCCGCGGGCGCCGCGGGCTGTGAGGCGCCGCAGAGCCGGCACGCCAAGGGGAGCGGGCGCAGCGTCGGCTGCTGAAGCGACTGTTCGCGTTCGGTGATCAGGGCTGTCGTCATGGCCACTTCCTCCGCCTCACTGCCCCAATCTTCCGGCACCGGCCGAAATGAAAAAACGCCCGGTGCCAAAAAGCACGCGGGTCGCGAGGCTTTTTAGCATTTGTTTAACGTGGCTGCAATACGCCGCAAATGACCACGAGCTTCGGTTGTGAACCTAGGTTAGGACATTCTTCCGCCGGGCGCAAGTGGGGGCCGGCTTACCAGTCTCGCTCTCCGGTGGGGCCGCGGCGGCTGCGCCGTCCCTCGTGGCTCGTAAGCTGTTGCCGCTCGACCGCCTCCAGCAGTCGGCGAGCCTCGTCGGGACTGAGCTCCTCGACCGACTCGCCTTCGGCGGATCCGTAGCCGCCTCCCGCCATCGCTCCGACCGCGGCATCGGGGTTCCCCTCGTATCCGGGCACGTTGTTGTCGCCCCGGCCGTAGTCGCCGGCCCGGCCGCGGCCGGACGAGCCCCCGCTGATCCGGTCGTCCCCGATCCGCCGGAGCGCCACCTCCAGATTCCACCGGGCCTCGGCATCCGCCGGCGCGAGGCGCAGCGCCTCCTCGTAGGCCGCCACGGCCTCGAGCAGCGGCGCCGTCTCGCCCGGCCGCTCCTCCGCGGCCCGGACCAGGGCATTCCCCAGGTTGTAGAGGCTCTTCTGCCGCAGCTCGAGCGTCCGGCTCGATTGGCGGAACGCCGCCACCGCCTCGTCGTACCGCTCCAGCCGGTAGAGCGCGCTTCCCGCGTCGAACGCGAGCCGTGCGCTGCTGTCCCGCTCGAGCCCCTGCCGGAACACGCCGTACGCTTCCGGATACTTGCCCTGGTGATAGAGCCGCTCACCCCGGTGGGCCGGCGAACAGGACACGCCCAGGAGCACGACGAGCAGAACGAGCGGCGTCGGCGTGCCGCGATGCTCTCTCTGAGCCGCCGGGAGGGGCCGCCCGCCGGGCAC
>JACDHV010000160.1 GCA_013820855.1 Gemmatimonadales bacterium
GGGCGGCACGGTGCACGGCCTCCGCCGCTCGAGGCCGGCCATCACGCTGGTGACGTTCGCGGAGGAGGAGAACCGGACCGTCGGCCTCGCGCTCGCGGCGGAGCTTCGCCGCCAGGGGTTCGCGCCCGCCGTCGTCCGACTCTGGCCGGGCAGCGGGTCGGCCAGCTACGACTCGGCCGCCACGGCGCTCGCGCGGCGGCCGGTCGCGCTCTTCGTCACGGCCGACAAGCCGACGGCATGGCGGGGCAACATCGGCCTTCCGGAGCGAATGTCGGCACTCATCGGCGCGAGCGCGCGGGCGCGCTCCACCATCCTGGTGTCGCTGGGAAATCCCTACCTCATCTCGCGCCTGCCCGAGGTCGGCTCCTACCTGATCGGCTGGCGCTCCAATCCGGTGACGGAGGAGGCCGTGGCGCGCGCGCTCGCCGGCGCGGCGCCCATCACGGGCCGGCTTCCGATCTCGATCCCTCCTCTGTACCCCCGCGGCTGGGGCGTCCAACGAAGGAGTCCGGCATGACGCTCGCTGCGTCCGATTGGCTGCTCGTCGCATTGTACTTCCTGATCTCCGCCGGCATCGGGCTGGCGTACACCAGGAGGGGCGGCCAGTCTCTGGCCGACTATTTCGTGACCGGCCGGTCGCTGCCCTGGTGGCTGGCGGGAACCTCCATGGTGGCCACGACGTTCGCGGCCGACACGCCGCTCGCGGTCGCGGGGCTGGTCGCCAAGTACGGCGTCGCCGGCAACTGGCTCTGGTGGAACGGGGCGATGTCGGGCATACTCACCGTCTTCTTCTTCTCCCGGCTCTGGCGCCGGGCCGGCGTGCTGACCGACGTGGAGTTCGCCGAGCTGCGGTACGGCGGGCCGGCGGCCGCGGCGCTCCGCGGGTTCCGCGGGCTCTACCTCGCGATTCCCATCAACCTCATCATCATGGGTTGGGTCACCCGGGCGATGGTGACGATCCTCGGCGTCACGCTGGACGTGAATCCGTGGGTCGCGGCGGTCGTGCTGTTCGGGATCACCGCGCTCTACAGTGTCCTCTCTGGACTGTGGGGCATCATCGTGACCGATGCGTTTCAGTTCGTGGTCGCGATGAGCGGGTCCATCCTCCTCGCCGTCCTCGCCGTCGAGTGGATCGGGGGCATGGACGCCCTGGTGGAGCAGTCCGCGATCCGCTACGGGTCGGCCGAGGCGGCGTTCAGCGTCATTCCGCCGACCGACCAGGCGTGGCTTCCCCTCTCGACGCTGATGGTGTTCCTGGGCGTCCAATGGTGGGCCGCCTGGTATCCCGGCGCGGAGCCGGGCGGAGGGGGCTACATCGTGCAGCGCATCCTGTCGGCGAAGGACGAGCGGCACGGCCTCCTCGCGACCCTGTGGTTCAACGTCGCCCACTACGCGATCCGTCCGTGGCCCTGGATCCTGGTCGGCTTCGTCGCCGCGATCCGGTATCCCGACCTCGCGAACCCCGAGGAAGGGTACGTCAGGGTGATGGTGGACGTGCTCCCGTCGCCGTTCAAGGGACTCATGCTTGCCGCCTTCGGCGCGGCGTACATGAGCACCATCAGCACCCATCTGAACTGGGGAGCCTCCTACCTGGTCAACGACGTGTACCTGCGGTTCATCCGGCCCGGCGCCGGTCCGCGGGCCCAGGTGATGGCATCGCGCGCCGCCACCGTTCTCCTGATGGTGCTGTCGCTCGGCGTCATGGCATTCCTCACCAGCGTCGAGCAGGGCTGGAAGCTGCTGCTGGGACTGGGCGCGGGCACCGGCCTCGTGCTCATCCTCCGCTGGTACTGGTGGCGGGTGAACGCGTGGTCCGAGATCAGCGCGATGGCCGCCTCCTTCGTGACCTCGATCTCGCTGCAGGCGACAGGGCTCGACCTCGGCGACACCGCCTCGGGCGACTACGCTCTCACCATGCTGATCACCGTCGCCGTCACCACCGTCGTCTGGCTCACGGTCACGTTCATGACCGCCCCTGAATCCGACGTTACGCTGGAGCGGTTCTATCGGAGGGTCCGGCCCGGTGGGGCCGGATGGCGCCGGGTGAGCGAGCGCCTGGGGTATGGCGGCGACACCATCCCCGGCGGGGCGCTCTCCTGGGCCAATTGGGCCGCCGGCGTGGTGGCGGTGTATGCCGCGGTCTTCGCGGTGGGGGCGTCCCTCACGGGCTCCCCCCTCAGCGGAGCGGCCTATGGAGTGGTCGCGATCGCGGCTTTCTCCTTGATCTACCGCAACTTGCGTGCTGATCCGACGCTTCGGGCCGGCGTTGACAGAGGGGATTCCGAGTCGTTAGCTTTGATGCCAGATCGGACCGGCCGCTGAGCCGGTTAACGTCCGTCAAGGAGCGTCAAATGGATGGCATCGACCAGCAGGCCCCGGCGGGTGGGCTCGCCGTGAAATTGACGGGGCGGGCGGCCGAGGAAGTGCAGAAGTTCATCGTGCAGGAGCAGGTACCGGCCGAGTCCGCGGGCCTTCGGGTGAGCGTGCTGCCGGGTGGCTGCTCCGGCTTCAAGTACAGCCTCAACATCGAAGAGCGGGCGCTCGACGACGACTTCGTCACCGAGGTGAACGGTGTTCGCCTGTTCGTGGACGGTTTCAGCGCCCAGTATCTCAGCGGCATCACGATCGACTACGTGAGCTCGATGCAGGGTTCCGGATTCACCTTCAGCAATCCGAACGCGACGGGCGGGTGCGGGTGCGGGAGCAGCTTCACCGCCTGAAGACCCTGTCCAGAAGTCACTGAGAAGCACGACGGGGTGGCCCGGCGACGTCAGTCGCTGAGCCACCCCTTTCATTTGTCCCCCACTTCCGAATCACGCTCTCCTCCTAGCTGGGGCCGTTCTGCGAACCCTGGACGTCTTGGTCATCGGGATCTACCTGGTGGGGACCCTCGGCGTTGGGCTATGGGTCACGCGAAAGCAGGGCACCGCCGGCGACTACTTCCTGGGCGCCCGCCAGCTCCCCGCCTGGGCGGTGCTCCTCTCGATCGTCGCGACCGAGACCTCCGCGCTTACCGTGATCTCCGTGCCCGGCCTGGGCGCGCGCGGCAGCCTCGTGTTCCTCCAGCTCACCTTCGGGTACTTCCTCGGACGCGCGGCCGTGGCCTACTGGCTCCTGCCGGGCTACTTCCGCGGCGACCAGGAAACCGCCTACGCCCGGCTGGAGTCCCGCTTCGGTCCAGGCACCCGCCGCCTGGTCTCGGTCGTGTTCCTCGCCACCCGTTTCATGGGCGACGGGGTGCGCATCTTCGCGGGCGCCATTCCACTCGCGCTCATCACCGGCTGGCCCGTTCCCTCCTCCATCGTCGTCATGGGGATCGTGACGCTGGCCTATACCTGGCTCGGCGGACTGAAGGCGGTGGTGTGGGCGGACGTGGTGCAGCTGATGGTGTATGTCGCCGGGGGCGTGGCGGCGCTGTGGATCGCCTGGGACCTGGCCGGTGGCCCCGCCGCTTCGCTCGCCGCGGCGGCCGAAGCGGGTAAGCTGCGGGTCGTCGATCTCGCCATCGACTTCACCGCCACGTATACGCTGTTCGGCGGCATTGTCGGCGGAGCGCTGCTGTCCGCGGCGTCGCACGGGACCGACCATCTCATCGTGCAGCGGCTCCTGGCCACTCGCTCGCTTCGCGACGCGCGGGTGGCGCTGGTCGGCTCCGGGTTGGTGGTGATGCTCCAGTTCCTCCTGTTTCTCCTCGTGGGAGTGGCGATCTGGTCCGCCGGTCTCGCGCCCGAAGAGATGCTCGCCGACGTGATCTTCCCGCGGTTCGTCATCGATCACCTGCCGGTGGGCATCGCGGGCCTGGTGGTGGCCGGCATCCTTGCCGCCGCGATGAGCACGATCAGCTCCTCGATCAACGCGCTGGCCTCCTCGATGACGCACGACATCTACGCGAGCTGGACCGGGCGGCGAGATCCGGCACACCTGTTCCGGGTCGGCCGCGCCTTTTCCGCCGGGTGGGGCCTCGCCTTGATCGGTGGCGCGCTGCTCTTCGAGGCGTACGCCTCGGGCAGCGACACTCCGGTTGTGGTGCTCGCGCTGTCGATCGCCTCGGTCACCTATGGAGCGCTGCTGGGCACCTATCTCCTCGCCGCCAGGTGGCCCCGCGCGAGAGGGCGCGACGTGGTCGGGGCGGTGGCGGTGACGGTCGTCGTGATGCTCGTCGTCGTGTTCGCCCGGCGGTTGGCGCAGGAAGGCCTGGACTGGCTCCAGCCCGTGGGTCGGCTGGCCTGGCCCTGGTACGTTCCGCTGGGAACGGTGCTCGCCTTCGGCACCGGGGTGGCGCTCAGCTATCTTCCGTCCGGCGGAAGACCCGCTGGGCGTGCCGAGTAGCATACTCCTTCGCTCCGCCCGGGTGACGATGCCGCGGATGAACCAGGTGTATCCCGTTCCATGCCCATTCTGATCGGCGCCGATGTCGGCGGCAGCAAGACCGCGGTAGGGGTCTCCGAAGGCGGGGACGTCCTGGTGCGCGTCGAGGGGCCGGGCGCGGCGGTGCGTCCCGGCCGCTCGCTCGCCTCCGCGGGGGTGATCGCGGAGGTGGTGCGCCGCGCGCTCGCCGGCATCGGCCGCCTCTCGGGCGACGTCCTGCTGGTCGGCGCGGCCGGCGCGGGGCGGGATCCCGAGCGAAGCGAGCTCGCGAGGGCGCTGCGAGGAGAGAACGTGGCCCCGCGAGTCGTGGTGACGACCGACATCGAGGTGGCGCTCGCCGGCGCGTTCGAAACGGGCCCCGGAATCGTTGTGAGCGCGGGGACCGGAAGCATCGCCGTGGGCCGGGACGCCACCGGCGCGCATCGGCGCATCGGCGGGTACGGGTGGCAGATGGGGGACGAGGGGAGCGGCTATGCCATAGGACGGGCCGCGCTGGGGGCCGTGAGCCGGGCCCTGGACGGCCGCAGTCCGCGCACCGCGCTGAGGGACCGGATCCTCTGGGCCACGCGCAGTCCCGATTTCGATTCGCTGGTCAGGTGGGCGGCGAGCGCCTCACCGTCCGAGCTCGCCGGCCTCGCCCCACACGTGCTCGACGTCGCGGCGGAAGGCGATCCGCTGGCCCAGGGAATCGGCGATTACGCCGCGCGCGAGCTGTCCCAGCTGGCGATCTGTCTGCTCCCGCTGGTTGAAGCGGATCCGCCGATCGGCGTGGCGCTCACCGGGGGACTGCTCGCCGACGATCGGCCGCTCCGACGGAGCGTCCTCGCGCGGCTGAGGGAGGAGTCGGGACTGCGACCGATCGATGCGCCGGTGGACGCGGTCGTAGGCGCGCTGCGCCTCGCCGCGGCGAGCATCCGCGATCCCTGAATCAGCCGGCGCCATTTCCGCGCGTGCGAACTAGCTCGCCGCGCCCCGCTCCCGCGCCAGCCGGCTGTGCCGGATACCGTAGAGGAAGTAGACCACCATCCCGAGCGCCAGCCAGAGTCCGAAGCGGATCCATGTCACCCCCGGCAGCTGCAGCATCAGATAGAGGCAGCTGATGATCGCCAAGATCGGCGTCAGCGGCACCCAGGGTGCCCGGAAGGGCCGCCGCCGGTCCGGCTCCAGCTTCCGCAGCACGATCACGCCGGCGGACACCAGCATGAACGCGAACAGCGTGCCGATGTTCGTCAGCTCGACGACTTCGGCGATGTTCGCGAACGCGGCGAACGTGCCCACGAACAAACCCGTGATGATGGTGCCTACGTACGGTGTCCTGAACCGGGGATGCACTCTCGAAAAGATCGGGGGCAGGAGCCCGTCGCGCGACATGGACATGAAGATGCGAGGCTGGCCGAGCTGGAAGACCAGCAGCACGCTGGTCATCGCGAAGACGGCGCCGAGAGAGACGACGAACCGCGAGACCGTGATCAGGCCGGGGGAGCCGTCGGCCAGCGCCAGCGCGGTCACCATCGGTTCCGCCGTCCCCAGCTTCGGCCAGGGGGCCATGCCCGTCATCACGCCGGCCACCAGGATGTAGAGCACGGTACAGACGATGAGGCTCACGATGATGCCGAACGGCATGTCGCGGGCCGGGTCCTTGGCCTCCTCCGCGGCCGTCGAGGTCGCGTCGAAGCCGATATAGCTGAAGAAGATGATCGCGGCGCCCGCGCTGATGCCCCGGAAGCCGTTGGGCGCGAATCCGCCGGTTTCCGGCGTGGTCCAGTTCTCGGGCCGGATCAGCGTGGCGCCCACGGCGATGAAGAAGAGGATGATGACGACCTTGAGGATCACCATGGCGTTGTTGGACGTCGCCGACTCGCGGATCCCGATGACCAGGATGCTGGTGATGCAGGCCACGATGAGAAATGCGGGCAGGTTGGCGATGACGTTGAAGCCGAAGAGCTGTGGTGCCGTGGTGAGCGCGGAGGCGAGGTACACGCTCGTCGCGTCGGTCGCGCCGGCGGCGACCGCCTCGGCGGCCATATGCGCCGTGCGGTAGTCGGTCGCCAGCCATGGCGGCAGCGCGAGCCCGAAATGGGTGAGCAGCTCGCGGAAGTAGCCCGACCATCCGATGGCCACGCCGATGTTCCCCACCGCGTACTCGACGATCAGGTCCCACCCGATGATCCAGGCCACGAACTCGCCGAGCGAGGCGTAGGCGTAGGTATAGGCCGAGCCGCTGATGGGAACCATCGAGGCGAACTCGGCATAGCAGAGCGCGGCGAACCCGCAGGTGATCGCGGTGAGCAGAAACGAGATCACGATGGCGGGCCCGGCCCCGAGCCGCACGGCGTCCCCCACGATCGCGGTCCCGGTGGTGGCGAAGATGCCCGCTCCGATCGTGGCGCCCACGCCGAGCGCGGTCAGGTGCCATTTGCCGAGCGAGCGTCGGAGCCCACCCCGCTCCGCGATGTCGTTCTCGCAATCCTGGACGGACTTCCGGAGAAACAGCCGGCTCATCAGGGACCTCGGTTGAGATTTCGGGAGCGTGCGGGAAGCAGGATGTCCGGGTTACGCTGTCACGCCGAAGGAGGTGAAGGGGCCACGATCGGAATCACGAGCTCCGCTTGCCCGGCAGCGTGAACGTCACGCGCGTCGTGCCCGCGATGCGACTGCCGTCGGGAGCCCGGGCGGGTGTGAAGCGGAAGGCACGCATGACCTCGTCGAACTTGCGGGCGTAGTCCCGGTCGGTAATGACCGGCTGGACCTCGTACCGCTCGACCCGCCCGTCCACGCGGACCCAGAAGACCACGTCGAGCGACGCGCCGCGAAGCTCCTTGGGCGGAGTCTCGAATGGAAAGGCGAGGTCGCGAAGCTCCGGCGGCCGGATCACGCCCCCACCACCGCCCGCCCCCGGGCCCTGTCCCTCGCCCGTGCCGCGCCCGGCGCCTGGTCCAGCCCCGCCTCCAGTGCCGCCACCGGTTCCACCCACTCCACCCGGGCCGACGCCGCTCGCGGGCCGGGCCGGGGCTGTGTCTGCCGAGGCGGTTGCCGGGAGCGTGTCCACCCGCTGTGGCTGCGTCGGCTCCGCCACCACGGCTTCCTCGACCGGCGGCGGGACCACCACTTCGGGAGGAGTCTCCAGGGGAGCGGCCGGCGCCGCGGGTGGTGGGGCCGGGCTGGGGCTCGGAGGCAGGGTAATATATGCCACGCGATTGCCGCCGCCACCGCCGCCCTGTATGAGGAAGAGGCTCGGGGCGCCCGGCGCCGGCGTGCGCTTCCATAGCCGGTCACCCCGAAAGACGACAAGGGCCAGCAGCACCGAATGCAGGACGATCGACCACACCAGGCCGGCATAGCGCCGTCGGCTCGACGGCAACGACAGATTCGGCGGCGGACGAAGCTCGCGCGTGGTACCCTCCTGGCGGTGCGACATGGACCCCTGAAAGATAGCGGCCCGCTTACCTGAGACGCCGCGGAGACTGCACAAAGC
>JACDHV010000013.1:0-5399 GCA_013820855.1 Gemmatimonadales bacterium
CAGCGCCCGCCTGCCGAACCCGCCGGCGAACCCCTTGACGCCGGCGAACCCTACGCCGTGGACTTCGTAGGCGTCGCCGCTGTCGAGCACCTGTACGCCGGCGTCACAGAGAATCCGGCTCAGCTCGGGCACCTTCCCCGACTCGTGGTCATGGTTGCCGAGTACCGCGACGACGGGCACTCCGGCGGAGGCCAGTGCCCGTCCGAGCTGCCGGCCCTCCTCGGGCTCGCCCCGGTCCGTGAGATCGCCGCAGAGCGCCAGGACGTCGGCGCGCTCGGCGACCTGCGAGAACAGCGCCTGAATGGGCGGGCCGTAGGCGGCCCGGCCGAGGTGTATGTCGCCGACCGCGGCGATGCGAACGACTCCGGGTGTCTTCATCATGTTCCGCCCAATAATCACGAAGGCGTCCCGAGGAGCGGTGATCCGGGGCACAACTCCCTGCGCGGCGCCTGCCTATTGTACCCTTCCCTCAATGGGAGCGCCGGATGGGGCTGTCGCCCACTCATTCCCTGGTCGAGACCCCGTCGCGTGAGTTCTATCGCGAGGCGATGGAGTTCCTGGCCCGGGCCGAGATTCCGTTTCTGGTCGGCGGCGCCTTCGCCTTCGTGCATCAGGCCGGGATCGACCGCTCCACCAAGGACCTCGACATCTTCGTGCGTCCCTCCGACGTACAGCGGCTGCTGCGCGCGTCCGCCGCGGTGGGCTACGAGGCCGACCTGGTCTTCTCCCACTGGCTCGCCAAGATTCGGGCGCCCTCTGGTTTCGTGGACGTGATCTTCAGCTCCGGCAACGGCCTCGCGGTGGTGGACGACCAATGGTTCGAGCACGCCAGCGAGCGCGAGGTGCTCGGGGTCCGGGTGCAGGTGGCTCCACCCGAGGAGAGCCTCTGGTCCAAGGCCTTCGTCATGGAACGCGAACGCTACGACGGGGCGGACGTGGCCCACATCATTCTGGCTCATGGCGAGCGGCTGGACTGGCGGCGTCTGATGGAGCGGTTCGGCAGTCACTGGCGGGTACTGCTCGCGCACCTGGTGCTCTTCGGCTTCATCTATCCGAGCCAGCGCTCGCGGGTTCCGGCAGCCCTCCTCGAAGAGCTGATGGAGCGTCTGGCCGCCGAGACCAAATCCCCCGACGCCGAAGACCCGGTCTGCTACGGCACCCTGCTCTCCTGGTCCCAGTATCTCGGCGACGTGTTCGGCGGCAACTTCCGGGACGCCCGGATTCGCCCCCACGGCAATCTCACCCCCGATGAGGTCGCCCGCTGGACGTCGGCTGAAAAGAAGTAGATATTCCAGCCACCATGCGAGTTACCACCTGGACCGAGTACAGCCTCATCATATCGCTTCACCTGGCCAAGCGCGGCCGGACCGGCAGCGGTCCGGTCGCCGCGCGCGAGCTGGCCGACGCGGAGCGGCTGCCGGCCGATTACGTCGAGCAGATCCTGCTCCGTCTCCGGCGGGCCGGGCTGGTCGAGAGCGTCCGGGGCGCCAAGGGAGGCTACCTGCTGGCCAGGGAGCCCGCCGCCATCTCGGTGCGGGACGTCATGAGCGCATCGGAGCACCAGACGTTCGAGGTGAATTGCGAGACCCACCAGGTGGACGCCGAGCGATGTAGCCCCGGATCGACGTGCAGCATCCGGCCGGTGTGGCATGCCCTGCAGCAGCGGGTGGACGAGCTGCTGGGAGGCATTTCCCTCGCCGACCTGATGAAGGAGGAGCCTCAGGTGCAGGAGCTGGTCGGGATCTCGTCGGCGGTGTAGTCACGCTCGAGAGTGCGTGCGCACAGCCCGACCCGCCGGTCGGGTTTTTCGTTTTGTGGTTTTCGTTTTGTGGAGGGGGTTCATGACCGCTGTACGACAGCTGTCCGTCACGAGGGAGCCCGCACTCTGGGGCCTCGTCGGGAACACGCCCCTGCTGCCGGTGCAGGTAGCCGGGCACGCCCGGGGGCGTCTCTGGCTCAAGGCCGAGTGGCTCAATCCGGGCGGGAGTGTCAAGGACCGCGCGGCACGCGCCATCCTGCGGGACGGCATCGCGCGCGGGGAGCTGCCGGGCAAGCGCCTGCTCGACGCGTCGAGCGGGAACACGGGCATCGCGTACGCCATGCTCGGTGCCGCGGCGGACGTGCGGGTCACCATCTGTCTGCCCGGCAACGCGAGCCCAGAGCGGTGGGCGCTGCTCAAGGTCTACGGAGCCGAGGTCGTGGTGACCGATCGGATGGACGGCACCGAGGGCGCGGCGCGCCGGGCGCGCGAGCTGGCCGACGAGGCACCCGACAAGTACTTCTACGCGGACCAATACAGCAACACCGCCAATCCCAGAGCCCACCGGGAGACCACCGGGCCGGAGATCTGGGAACAGACGGGGGGGCGGCTGACGCACTTCGTGGCGGCGATGGGGACGACGGGAACCATGATGGGCAGCGGGAGCTTCTTGAAGGAGAGAAACCCCGCGATCACGTTGGTGGGCGTGCAGCCGGATTCCCCCTTCCACGGCCTGGAAGGATTGAAGCACCTGCCCACGACGGCGCATCCGCCGGCGCTGTACGACCCGGCTGTCCCGGACAAGGTGGCGGAGATTCCCACGGAGACCGCCGACCGCACCGCGCGCTGGCTGGCCCGGGCGTCGGGGTATCTGGTGGGGTGGTCCGCCGGTGCGGCCGTGGCCGCGGCTCTGGATGTCATGGGCCGGGAGCCCGACGCGCAGGTGGTCGTCATCGGCTGCGATACGGGCGCCCGCTACATCAGCGAGCCGCACCGGTGGGCGGAGCGATGACGCTGCGGCTCCCGGAAGAGCTGCTCGGCGATATCCGCCGTCACGGCGAAGGCGCCTATCCGGCCGAATGCTGCGGGATCCTTGCCGGGCGGGTGGCCGATGCCGGCGTCAAGGAGGTGGCGCGTCTCGGGCCGGCGGTGAACCGGCGGACCGACGACCCGCACCGGTACCTTATCGCCCCCGACGATCTCCGCCGGCTGGAGAGGGACCTTCGGCTCGAGGGACTCGAGATCGTGGGCTATTATCATTCGCACCCGGACCACCCCGCGGTGCCCTCGGCGTTCGATACCGAGCATGCCTGGCCGTGGTACAGCTATCTGATCGTGCGGGTGGAGCAGGGGCGCGGGCTCGAGGCGGCCAGCTGGACGCTGGACGACGAGCAGCCGCTCATGCGGCCCGAGTCACTCGAAGTGCTCAGCGAGGTGTGAACATGTCCGTGACCGTAACCATCCCAACCCCCCTGCGGAACTTCACCGGCGGGCGCGAGGCCGTCGTGCTCGCCGGCGAGACGGTGGGCGAGGTGATCGACGGGCTCCTGGCGACCCACGGCGGCCTCAAGCGCCATCTGGTGCAGGACGACGGGCGGCTCAGGAACTTCGTCAACCTGTATCTCAACGACACCGATATCCGGCATCTCGATTCGACCGACACCCCGGTGCGAGAGGGCGACGTGCTCACGATCGTCCCGAGCATCGCCGGGGGCCGGCCGGCTGTCGAGACCGAGCTGCCCAAACTCTCCCATTCCGAGGTACTGCGGTACTCGCGGCATCTCCTGCTCCCCGAGGTGGGAGTCGAGGGCCAGCGGAAGCTCAAGGCGGCGCGGGTGCTCACGATCGGGGCCGGGGGGTTGGGCTCCCCCCTCTCGCTCTATCTGGCGGCGGCAGGGGTGGGAACCATCGGCATCGTGGACTTCGACGTCGTGGACCTGACCAACCTCCAGCGGCAGATCGTCCATGGCACCTCGACGCTCGGCCATTCCAAGCTCGAGTCCGCCAAAGCGAGACTCACCGATCTCAACCCCAATCTGGAGGTCGAGAGCCACGAGTCCCGGCTCACCTCGGAAAACGCCCTCGACATCATCCGGGAATACGACATCGTCGTGGACGGTACCGACAACTTCCCGACCCGCTACCTGGTGAACGACGCGTGCGTGCTGCTCGACAAGCCGAACGTGTACGGCAGCATCTTCCGCTTCGAGGGACAGGCCTCGGTCTTCTACGCCAGGGAAGGACCGTGCTATCGCTGCCTGTACTCGGAGCCGCCCCCTCCGGGCCTGGTGCCGAGCTGCGCCGAAGGAGGCGTGCTGGGCGTGTTGCCCGGCATCATCGGCAGCATCCAGGCCCTCGAGACCATCAAGCTGATCCTCGGGGAAGGGGACTCGCTCATCGGGCGGCTGGTGCTGTTCGACGCCCTCAAGCTGCGGTTCCGTGAGCTGAAGCTGCGGAAGGATCCCGACTGCCCGATCTGCGGCGAGAACCCGACGATCAAGGAGCTGATCGATTACGAGGCCTTCTGCGGCATCGGTGCCGAGCCGGCCTATCAGGGACCCGAGGTCGTGGTGGAGCAGCTCAAGCAGGAGCTGGACGAGAAGGGGGACAGCCTCGTCCTCCTCGACGTACGAGAGCCGCACGAGTGGGAGATCGCACACATCGAGGGGGCCCGCCTCGTTCCACTGGGACAACTGCCGGATCGTCTCGGCGAGCTGGACGGCCATGCCGAGATCGTCACCTACTGCCACAAGGGGTCGCGCAGCATGAAGGCACTGGAGATTCTGCGGGGAGCCGGCTTCGGCAAGGTCCGCAGCCTCGCCGGCGGAGTGGACGCGTGGGCCGGCAGGATCGAGCCCGGAATGGCGAGGTACTGAAGGGGAACGGCGGTACGCCGGAAGGCTCCTAAAAGTTCGACCCTCCGGTGTCCCATCGGAGGGTCGCGTCATTCGGAGCCGTCGTTCCGCCGTTCCGCCGTTCACCATGCCGAAGGCGGGACTCGAACCCGCACGGGCTTGCGCCCACTGCGCCCTGAACGCAGCGCGTCTACCAGTTCCACCACTTCGGCGAGGGCGCAAAGGTAGTCCGGTTGTCGGGGCCGGTCAACCCGCGCCGTTGACCCGCCCGAAGTGGTGGCCTATCATTTGCTTAGGATCCCTACGTGAGCCCCGAATCATCGCCCCCGGCCGAGCGCCGCCAGTCGGTCGCCAGGAACCCCAAGGCGACGCACGATTACCACATTCTCGAGACCTGGGAGTCGGGAATCGTCCTGACCGGCACCGAGGTCAAGTCGCTGCGCAACGGCAAGGCGTCGATCAAGGAGGCCTATGCCCGCCTGCGAAACGGCGAGGTCTTCCTCGAAGGGATGAACATCACGCCGTACGAGCAGGGCAACCGCTACAATCACGACCCCGTGCGCTCCCGAAAGCTGCTCCTGCATCGCCGTGAGATCGAGAAGCTGATCGGCTCGGTGGAGCAGAAGGGCCTCACCCTCGTGCCTCTCGAGCTCTACTTCAGAAACGGCCGGGCGAAGGTCGTGCTGGCCCTGGGGCGTGGCAAGAAGACACATGACAAGCGCGAGGCCTTGAAGCGCAGGGTTTCCGAGCGCGAGGCGGCGCGCGACGTCTCGCGAGGACTCTCC
>JACDHV010000013.1:5409-28772 GCA_013820855.1 Gemmatimonadales bacterium
GACTCTCCCGGGCCGCGAGGGAGCCACGGTGACCGGCGCCCTCATGCTTCTCGGCGCGCTGGCGCTCGGCGCCCCCGGCCAGATCACCGTGACCGGTCCGGCGGGCGAAGCCAAGGTGCCGGTCAGGAAAGATCCCGGGGGTGCGCCGGTCATTGCCGCGGCCCCCCTCCTGGCCGCCCTTGGCGGCACGGTCCGGTTGCACGAGGGCTGGGCAGACGTGACCGTGGCGCGGCAGCCCTTCCGATTCCTGGTCGGCGCACCCCTCTATCTGTTCAGCAGTCAGCTTCAGACGCTCGCCACTCCCGTCTGGATGGTGCGCGACACACTCTACCTCCCCTTTCAGTTCGTATCCGAGATCATCCCCTATTTTCTTGGCGAGCGCTACCGGTACGACGCGCGCTCGGCGCGGCTGGAGGACATCACCGGCAAGCCCGCCCCCGCCAAGGCGCCCAAGTCGGTCGTGCGCCTGCCCAACGGGCTCCGGGCCGGCCATGTGGTCACGATAGATCCCGGCCACGGGGGCGTGGACCCCGGTAATCCCGGGACGTACTTTCCTCGCGGCGTACGGGAGAAAGACGTGACGCTTCAGGTCGGCTTGCTGCTGCGAGACGAGCTCCGGGAGCGGGGGGTGGGCGTCCGGATGACCCGCACCACCGACACCTTGATCGCCCTCGGCGATCGCGGCGCCTTCTGCACCGCCGCCTGCGATCTCTTCGTGAGCCTGCACGTGAACTCGCTCGCGCGCCGACGCGGCTACACCGAGGTGCGGGGGTTCGAGACCTACTTCCTGGCGGAGGCCCGGACCGAGGAAGCGGCCCGCGTCGCCAAGATGGAGAACGAGGCGGTGCGGTTCGAGACCGGAGCGTCCGATGGTCCCATGACGGGTGGGCTCGATTTCATCCTCAAGGATCTCCAGTTGAACGAGCATCTTCGCGAGTCCGCCCGGGCGGCCGAGCTGATCCAGAAGCAGCTCGGGACCGTGCATACCGGCGACAACCGCGGCGTGAAGCAGGCCGGATTCATGGTGCTCACCACCGCCCGCCGCCCGGCGATCCTGGTCGAGATGGGCTACAGCACCAACCCCCAGGACGGCCGCTATCTCACCTCGCGGGTCACCCAGCGCAGGATGGCCGCGGCCATCGCCGATGCCATCGTCGAGTATCTCAAGGACTACGAGCGGAAGACGGGCGGGGCCGAGGCAGGAGCGGGAAGGTGAATATCTCCCGCGCGCTCTCGGTCGCGCTGATGGCCTCGCTACTCGGCGGCTGCGTGTACTACAACGGCATGTACAACACCAAGCGGCTCGCCGGATCGGCCCGCAAGGCCGAGCGCGACGGCCGCCGCTTCGAAGCCAACAACCTCTGGGGCCAGGTCGTCACGCGCGCGGAGTCGCTGGTCGCGCGGCACCCCGACAGCAAGTATGTGGACGAGGCGATGGTGCTGAAGGGAGTCGCCCTGGCGCGGCTCGATCAGTGCGAATCGGCCGTGGCCCCCCTCGGCCGGGTCTCGCTGCTGCGCGGGGACACGGACGTGACCGAGGAGGCCACCCTCGCGCTGGGGCGCTGCCAGCTGGAGCTCGGCGAGCCCTCGGTGGCCGAGATCATGTTCGCCCGGATCGGCGAGAGCACCGACCCGGCCCGCCGAGTGGAAGCAGCGCTGCTGCGTGGACGAGCACTCCGGATGATGGGGCGCTACCAGGAAGCGGTGGCCGCGCTCGAAGGCTCGTCCGACCCGCGAGCGGCGGACGAGCGGCTGCTCGCGCTGGCCGGCGCGGGGCGCCGCGATGCGGCGCTCACCCTGGCCGATTCGATGCTGACGTCCGCGGACACCACGGCTCGCTGGGACACGGTGGTGGTCGCCGTAGGACGGGAGGACCCCGCGACCGCGTCGGCGCTGGTGGACCGGGTGGGGCGCCGACCCGGCACCCAGCCCATCGCGCGAGCGCGGCTCCTGCTCGAAGACGGGCTGCGCCTCCTCCCAGTGGATTCGGCTCGTGCGGAGGCGCGGCTGCGGCAGGCCGCCGAAGTCGGAGGCGCCACGGATCCCGGTGAGCGGGCCCGGCTGCACCTCGCCCGGCTGCGGCTGTCGCGCGCCCAGTCCGTCGCGGACCTCTCTCCGGTCGCCCGAGAGCTGGACGCGTGGATCGAGGCGAGGAGCGCGCTCGGGGGCCAGGCCGGCGAGCTCCGAGAGTCGGTCGCCCGCATCATGGCCGCAAGCGACTCCGCTACCGCAGGCGCGGCTCAGGCAGACCTGCACCTCTTTCTCGCCGCCGAGACCGCCCGCGATTCGCTCGCGGCGCCGGCGCTCGCGGCCTCGCTCTTCCGCACCATCGTGGACGCCACTCCCGACTCCCCCTACGCGCCCAAGGCGATTCTCGCGGGCCAGGCCCTCGATCCGGTGTGGGGAGCGTCGGCGGTGCCCCTGCTCGAGGCGCGGTATGCCGCGAGTCCCTATGTCGCCTTCCTCCAGGGCGCCGAGCCGTACGGATACCGTGAGCTGGAAGACTCGCTCCAGATGTTCGCCCTCGAGCTTGGCGCCGGGGAGCGCGCCGCCGTGCGCCGGCCTGGTGCCGGGGCCGATTCACTTCCCGGCCGACCCGGCGCGCCCCCGCCCCCGCGCCGCGGGCTCGAGCCGTGAAGGTTACGGAATCCCGCCTCTCCCGAACCGTCTTCGGCCGCCGCTTCCAGAATCCAGTGCTCCTCGCCGCCGGCACGGCAGGCTTCGGCCGGGAGCTGGACGGCGTCATGGACCTCGACCGCCTCGGCGGGCTGGTCACGAAGGCGGTGTCCCGGGAGCCGCGGGAGGGCAACCGGCCGCCACGTGTCGCAGAGTTCCGCGGTGGCATGCTCAACTCCGTGGGTCTGGCGAACCCGGGTCTCGCCGCCGTGCGGGCCGACTGTCTGCCCTGGCTCGCCGGCCGCCTCCGCCACGCGCAGGTGCTGGTGAATGTCGTGGGCTTCACCGTCGAGGAATACGCCGAGGTGGTCGCGGGGCTGGAGGGAGTGCCGGGCGTCGCCGGCTTCGAGCTCAATCTTTCCTGCCCCAACACATCGGCGGGCGGCATCGAATTCGGCGCCACCGCCGAGTGCGTGCAGAGGATCGTGTCCCTCTGCCGACGCCGGACCGGGCTGCCGCTCGTCGCCAAGCTGTCCCCGGTGCTTCCCGACATCGGAGGCCTGGCACTGGTCGCCAGGGACGCCGGTGCCGATGGCATCACCGTGGTCAACACCCTGCCGGGTCTGCTCCACCAGGAGACCGGGGCCGCCCGGCTGGGCCACGGCGCCGGCGGCGTGAGCGGACCGGCGCTGCTGGCGGTCGGGGTCCTGGCCGCGGCGCGGGTCGTCGAGCGGACCGGCGGCATGCCCGTGATCGGGGTCGGGGGGGTGCGCTCTGCCGAGGACGTCGGACAGTACCTGAAGGTCGGCGCGACCCTGGTTGCCATCGGCACCGCGGCCCTGGCCGATCCCCGTCTGCCGGAACGGATCGTGCGTGACCTGGAGCGCTCCGATGGCTGAGGTGGTCCTCGCGCTGGACCTGCCCAGTGGCACGGAGAGCCTGCGGCTGCTCGACCGCCTCCCGGATCTCCGGTGGGTCAAGGTCGGATCGGTTCTGATGACGCGGGAAGGCGCCCCGTTGATATGCGCGCTCGCCGGGCGCGGGCTTCGGGTGTTCCTGGACCTCAAATGGCATGATATCCCCAACACCGTCGCAGGCGCCGTCTCGGCCGCGAGGGAGCTCGGAGTGTCGATGGCGACCGTTCACACGCTGGGCGGACGGACGATGATGGAAGGGGCTGCGGCGGCCGCCGGCGGCGAGCTGGCTCTGCTCGGGGTCACCGTGCTCACCTCGCACGACGCGGCCTCGTATGGCCGTGCCACCGGACGTACCGAGGTCCTTCTGGCAGAGGAGGTCGTGCGCCAGGCGCGCGAGGCGACGTCGGCGGGGCTCGCGGGAATCGTGTGCTCCTCGGACGAGGTGGGGCCGGTGCGCCGGGCGCTTCCGCGGACGGCGCTCCTGGTGGTGCCCGGCATCAGGCGCGAGACCGACGCGCCGGGCGATCAGGTTCGGGTCGCCACTGCCGCGGAAGCGGCGCGCGCTGGGGCGACTCACCTGGTGGTTGGGCGCCCGGTGCTCCACGCGCCCGACCCGGCTCACGCGCTTCACCAGCTCCTCGAGGAGGCGCGTTGCCCCACTTCCTGATGCTGGTGGCCGCTCTTCTCGCAGCGCCGGTTGCGTCCGCCGCGCAGGGGCCCGCGCTGACCCAGGCCGCCGAAGAGGCCCGTGCCGCCTGGTTCGAGCACGACGCCCGAGGGCTGGTCGCCGACGCGCCACGCCTCCTGGTTCAGCTGCCCGGGGCCGATCCTTCCATCGCGCTGGGCCCGGCCCAGGCCGCCGCGCTGCTGGCGGACTTCATGGTGCAGGGCCAGGAGGTCGAGACGGTGGTGCGAGCGGCGAAGGAGGTCGAGCCCGGCCGCGGGTACGTCGAGCTTCAGCGACGCTATCGCATCGCGGGGACGCAGGACGTGCGGGTCCAGAGCCTCCTGCTCAGCTATCGTCTGCTGGGTACCGGCTGGCGGCTCGTGGAGTTGCGAGTAGTGGGATGACGGCGCCCGGAAAGCCTGGGGCGCTTGGGATCGGCACGGGACTCGGGCACGCCGTCACGATCGTCGCGTTCGGGCTCTCGATCTTCCGGGCCCGGGCGCGCCTGCCGGCGGCTGTAAGCCCACCAGCCCCCCGCACTTGCATGGCCTCTCCGCCGCCGGTATATTGGCAAGCTAGCCCTTAACCGGTCCGGAGCTTAAGAGTGAAGGTTCGTTCGAGCGTCAAGCCGATCTGCGAGCACTGCAAAGTCGTCAAGCGACAGGGCGTCGTTCGCATCATCTGCAAGCGCAATCCCAAGCACAAGCAGCGGCAAGGCTGATCATGGCGCGTATCGCAGGCGTCGATCTCCCGCGCGAGAAGCGGGTCGAGATCGCGCTCACCTACATCTTCGGCATCGGACGGCCCACCAGCAGCCGCATCCTCGGCGAGACCGGCGTCAATCCGGACACCCGGGTGCGCGATCTCTCGGATACCGAGGTCGCCCGGCTCCGCCAGATGATCGAGCGCTCGGTGAAGGTGGAGGGCTCGCTCCGCACCGAAGTCGCCATGAACATCAAGCGGCTGATGGACATCGGCAGCTACCGGGGCATTCGCCACCGCCGCGGGCTCCCGGTTCGCGGCCAGCGCACCCATACCAACGCGCGCACCAAGAAGGGGCCGCGTCGGGCCATCGCCGGCAAGAAGAAAGTGACGAAGAAGTAAGATGACCGCTCCCGCTCCCGCTCCGGCCAAGGCGCCCGCCGCCAAGCGCTCCAAGAAGGTCGTCGACGCCGAGGGCATCGCGCACGTCGCGGCGACGTTCAACAACCTGCTCATCACGATCACCGACATGCGGGGCAATACCCTCGCGTGGGGGTCGGCGGGCAAGGCCGGGTTCAAGGGTTCCAAGAAGTCCACACCGTTCGCCGCCACCGTGGCGGCCGAAAACTGCGGCCGCGAGGCCATGAATCTTGGTTTGCGCCGGGTGCACGTGCGAGTGCAGGGCCCGGGCAGCGGCCGCGAGTCGGCCATCCAGGCCCTGGCGTCGGTCGGGCTCCGGGTAGTGTCCATCCGCGACGTAACCCCGATCCCGCACAACGGCTGCCGCCCGCCGAAGAAGCGCCGGGTCTAACGCTCTGACAGACGTGACCATGACCATTGATCTGACCGGGTTAGTCCGCCCTCATCTCGTCGAGATGACCAAGCGCGACGACAACCCCAATGCCGCCGAATTCCGTCTCCAGCCGCTGGAGCGTGGCTTCGGCTACACGCTGGGCAACTCTCTCCGCCGACTGCTCCTGTCCTCGTTGCGCGGCACGGCGGTCTGGGGCTTCCGCCTCGACGGCGTGGTGCACGAGCACCAGACCGTGCTGGGCGTGCTGGAAGACGTCCACCAGATCGTGCAGCGGCTCAAGTCGCTCACGCTCGTGCTGGCGGAAGACGTGGACGAGGCGGTGCTCCACATCCGCCGCGAGGGCGCGGGGCCGGTCTATGCCCGCGACATCCAGGAGCACGGCTCCGTCTCGGTGAAGAATCCCGACCACCTCCTGTTCACGCTCCAGGACGACCGCGAGGTCAACATGGAGCTGTACGTGAACAAGGGGCGGGGCTACGTCGAGGCCGAGATGCATCCGGCCGACCGGTCGCTCCCGGTGGATCTGGTCCGCATCGACGCCATCTACAATCCGGTCCGCCGCGCCAACTTCGTCGTGGCCGAGACCCGCGTCGGCCAGCGCACCGACTACGACCGCCTCACCGTCCAGGTCGAGACCAACGGCACCATCACCCCGGAAGACGCGATCGCGTACGCGGCCGCGCTCGCCCAGGTCCACTTCCAGTACTTCGTGGACTTCGGCAAGGTGCCCACGATGCGGGAGGCCGGCGGCACGCCGTCCGCACCGGGCGGTGCCAACCTCCGGCAGCGTCTCGCCCGCCCGATCGACGACTTCGGCCTCTCGGTCCGGTCGCTCAACTCGCTCAAGAACTCGAACATCCGGACCCTCAGGGATCTGGTCGAGTTCACCGAGGACGATCTGCTCAAGGTCAAGAACGTCGGTGAGAAGGCGCTCAGCGAGATCGCCGAGCTGCTTCAGCGCGAGGGGCTCAACTTCGGGATGGGCTTCGAGGAATCCGACGGCGAGCTGCGGATCGCGCGCCCCGGCGTCGCGCCGATGACGCAGCCCACCGTGGGCAACGGGGAGGTCTGATGCGGCACCGCGCCAAGGGGCGCCAGCTCTCCCGCACCTCGACGCACAAGCGGGCCATGCTCAACAACATGGCCGCGAGCCTGTTCGAGCACGGCCGGATCGTCACCACCGAGGCGAAGGCCAAGGAGCTGCGGCCGTTCGCGGAAAAGCTGATCACGCTCGCCCGCCGCGGCGATCTTCACGCCCGCCGGCTGGTCGAGCGCCGGATCAAGGACCGCGACACACTCGGCAAGCTGTTCACCGAGATCGGCCCTCGCTTTGCGGCGCGGCCCGGCGGGTACACCCGCATTCTCAAGCTGGGCCACCGGCCCGGCGATGGCGCCGACGTCGCCCGGATCGAGCTGCTCTCCGAGTGACGACCGCAGCCCGAGCCGCCGAAACGACGAAGGGGACCCGCTCGGGTCCCCTTTTTCTTGACCGGCGCCCCGCGTCAGGCGGTGGCTTGAGAAGTGCGGGGCGCCTTCACCACCCGGTTACTCTTCAGGCATTGTGTGCACACCCGAATCCGCCGCGGCGCCCCTTCGACCAGGACGCGAACGGTCTGCAGGTTCGGGTACCAGCGGCGCTTGGTCCGATTATTCGCGTGACTGACGTTGTTGCCGGTGACCGGCCCCTTGCCGCACACGGTACACACCCGCGCCATAAGCTCCATCCTTCACGTTGTCGTTGCGTTACGCCGGAAACCTCTAAAGCTAACCAGGCGACCAGCATGAGACAACCCGACGAGAACGTTTCCCATGCCTAAAGCGCTGATCACGGGCGTCACCGGTCAGGACGGATCGTACCTCGCGGAGTTCCTTCTCGCCAAGGGATACGAGGTCGTGGGCATGGTGCGGCGCACCAGCCATGACAGCTACGAGCGCATCGAGCACCTGCTGGACCGGATGGAGATCGTGGCGGCCGACCTGCTCGACCAGCACTCCCTCACGGTGGTGCTCCAGGAGACCCGGCCGGACGAAGTTTACAACCTCGCCGCCCAGTCGTTCGTGCCCACCTCCTGGACCCAGCCGGTGCTCACCGGAGAGTTCACCGCGCTCGGCGTCACCCGGATCCTGGAAGCGATTCGGCTGGTGAACCCGCGAGCAAAGTTTTACCAGGCGAGCTCGTCGGAGATGTTCGGAAAGGTCAGCGAGACGCCGCAGCGGGAGACCACGCCGTTCTATCCCCGGTCACCCTACGGCGTGGCCAAGGTGTACGGCCACTGGATCACGGTGAACTATCGCGAGTCGTACGACCTGTTCGCGGTGAGCGGAATCCTGTTCAACCACGAGTCGCCTCGCCGGGGCATCGAGTTCGTCACGCGCAAGGTCACCGACGGCGTGGCGCGCATCCAGCTGGGCCTGGCGAGCGAGCTTCGCCTGGGCAACCTCGATGCCCGGCGCGACTGGGGGTTCGCCGGAGACTACGTCGAGGCGATGTGGCTGATGCTCCAGCAGCCCAGGGCGCACGACTACGTGATCGGCACCGCCGAGACCCACAGCGTGCGGGAGCTGGTGGAGCTGGCGTTCGGCCACGTCGGACTGGACTATCGGAAGTACGTGGTGAGCGACCCGCGCTTTCACCGGCCGGCCGAGGTGGACCTCCTCCTCGCCGACCCGTCGAAGGCGCGGAAGGAGCTGGGCTGGGCGCCGAAGGTGACCTTCGCCCAGCTCGTGGCCATGATGGTGGACGCCGATCTGAAGCGGCTCTCGGCGACCGCGCGCCGGTGAGGCTGCTCGTCACCGGCGCCGACGGGTTCGTGGGCCGGCACCTGATCCGGCGGCTGGCCGGCGCGGGGCACCACCTCGTGGCTGCCTGCCGCCCCGGCCGCCGAGCGGTGGACTGGGGCGGCACGGACGTCACCGTGATGCCGCTGGAGCTCACCGACGACACCTCGGTGCGCGCGGTGGTCGAGTCTGGACCGGACGCGGTGGTGCATCTCGCCGCGGTCGCGTCCAACCGCGAGGCGGCGGCCGATCCGGGGCATGCGTGGACGGTGAATGCAGCAGGCACGGCGCGGCTGGCGGACGCCCTGAGCCGACGGCGGCAGGACGGCCGGGGTGATGCGCGGCTGCTGCTGGTCTCGAGCGGCGAAGTGTACGGGCCCGGCCTGAGCGTGCCCCGCCGCGAATCGGACCCGATCGCGCCGGCCACGCCGTACGCGGCGAGCAAGGCCGGCGCCGAGCTCGCGGGGCTGGAGGTGTGGCGACGCACCGGGCTGCCGGTGGTGATCGCCCGGCCCTTCACGCACACCGGTCCGGGCCAGGAGACGAGATTCGTGCTGCCGGCCTTCGTGGAGCGGCTGCGGGAGGCCAGGGCCACGGGCGCTCGCACGGTGAAGAGCGGAAACCTCGACCCGGTCCGGGACCTGCTCGATGTGCGTGACGTCGTGGAGGCCTATCTCCTCCTCCTTCGCTCGGGTGAGCCGGGCGAGGTGTACAACGTGGCGCGAGGCGAGGGGAGCTCGGTGCGCGATCTCTTCACGGGGCTCGCGCGGCTGATGGAGGTCACGGCGGAGGCCGAGGTCGAGGCGTCGCTGGCCCGCGCGAGCGACCTTCCTCACCTGGTGGGTGATTCGACCAAATTGCGGCGTGCCACGGGCTGGGCGCCGTCGCGCTCGCTGGAGCAGACTCTACGGGGGCTGGTGGATGCCGAAGCGCACTGACCTGGAGACCATCCTGCTCATCGGCTCGGGCCCGATCGTGATCGGGCAGGGAGCCGAGTTCGACTACTCCGGCACCCAGGCGGTGCGCGCGCTCAAGGAGGAGGGCTACCGGGTCGTCCTGGTCAACTCCAATCCCGCAACGATCATGACCGATCCGGAGCTGGCGGACAGAACCTACATTGAGCCGGTCACGCCCGAATGGGTCGCCAAGGTGATCGAGCGCGAGCGGCCCGACGCGCTCCTGCCCACGATGGGCGGCCAGACGGCACTCAACGTCGCGATGGCGCTCCAGCGCGACGGCACGCTCGACCGCTTCGGCGTGGAGCTGATCGGCGCCAACGAGCGGGCGATCCGCACGGCGGAGGACCGTGAGGAGTTCGCCGCGGCCATGCGCCGCATCGGCCTCGCGACGCCGCAGGGACGGACGGTGCGCGGGCTCGAGGACGGGCTCGCGGTGGTCGAGGAGATCGGATACCCGGCGATCCTGCGGCCGTCCTTCACGCTCGGCGGGACCGGCGGCGGCATCGCCTACAACCTCCGGGAGTTCGAGGAGATGGTGCTGCGCGCCCTGGAGCTCTCGCCGGTTCACTCGGTGCTCGTCGAGCGCAGCGTCATCGGGTGGAAGGAATACGAGCTGGAGGTGATGCGCGACGGCGCCGACAACGTCGTGATCGTGTGCTCCATCGAGAACATCGATCCGATGGGCGTGCACACCGGCGACTCGATCACCGTGGCGCCGGCGATGACGCTCTCCGACCGCGAGTATCAGACGATGCGGGACTCATCGATCCGGATCATTCGCGAGATCGGGGTCGCGGCAGGAGGCTGCAACATTCAGTTCGCGGTCGATCCCGCCACCGGCGAGCAGCTGGTGATCGAGATGAATCCCCGCGTCTCCCGCTCGTCGGCCCTCGCCTCCAAGGCCACCGGCTTTCCCATCGCGCGGATCGGCGCCAAGGTGGCGGTGGGCTACCGCCTCGACGAGCTGCCGAACGACATCACCCGGACCACCCCGGCCTCCTTCGAGCCGGTGCTCGATTACGTGGTGGTGAAGATCCCCCGATTCGCCTTCGAGAAATTCCCCACCGCCGACCCGAGGCTCACCACCCAGATGAAGTCGGTGGGCGAGGTCATGGCGATCGGTCGGACCTTCAAGGAAGCGTTCCAGAAGGGGCTCCGGGGGCTGGAGGCGGACCGCACCGGCTGGGTGACCGGCGCCACGCCCGCCGACGATCGCCTGGAGGACGAGTCGCTGGAATCGGTGATGGTGGCGCTTCGCACCCCGACCCCCGAGCGCATCTTCCAGGTCAAGCGCGCCCTGCTCCTCGGAGCCCCGGTCGAGGCCATCGCCGAGCGGACCGGCATCGATCCCTGGTTCCTGCACCAGATGGCGGAGCTGGTGGAGGCGGAGTCGGGCTGGGAGCGCGCCGCGGGAGGTCCGGGCGACGACGCGGCGGCGCTCCGCAGGATGAAGCGGCTCGGCTTCTCCGACCGGCAGCTCGCCGACCTGCGCGGAATGTCCGAGGCCGAGGTGCGAGCGCTGCGCCACCGGCTGGGTGTACGGCCGGCGTACAAGGTGGTGGACACCTGCGCCGGCGAGTTTCCCTCGGCCACGCCGTATCTCTACTCGTCCTACGACGAGGAAAACGAGGCGCGGGTCTCGGGCGACCGCACCGTGGTGATCCTCGGCAGTGGACCCAACCGGATCGGGCAGGGAGTGGAGTTCGACTACCTCTGTGTCCGCGCGGCGATGGCGTTCCGCGAGATGGGATACCGGACGGTGATGGTCAACTCCAATCCAGAGACCGTCTCCACCGATTTCGACGTGTCGGACGCGCTCTATTTCGAGCCGCTCACCCTGGAGGACGTGCTCGAGATCGTCCACGTGGAACAGCCGTTCGGCGTGGTGGTACAGCTTGGCGGGCAGACGCCGCTCCGGCTGGCCCGCGCGCTCGAGCAGGAAGGGGTGCCCATCCTGGGCACGTCGCCCGAGGCGATCGATCTCGCCGAGGACCGGGGGCGCTTCGAGGCCCTCACCCGGGAGTTGGGCGTGGCCCAGCCGCCGAACGGCGTCGCGCACTCGGTGGAGGAAGCGCTCGCAGTGGCCGGACGGGTGGGCTACCCCGTCCTGGTGCGCCCCTCCTACGTGCTGGGCGGCCGGGCGATGGAGATCGTCTACGACGATCTCTCGCTTCGGGGCTACTTCGCCCGCGCGGCGCGCGTGTCCCCGGAGCACCCGGTACTGATCGACAGCTTCCTCGAGGACGCGTTCGAGGCCGACGTGGACGCGATCGCCGACGGGACCCGCTGCGTCATCGGCGGCGTGATGCAGCACATCGAGGACGCGGGGATCCACTCCGGTGATTCCGCCTGCGTTCTGCCGCCGTACCTCATCACCGAGGCGCAGGTGGACGAAATGCGCCGGTACACCCGGGCCTTCGCGGAGCGGCTGGGGGTGGTGGGTCTGCTCAACGTGCAGTACGCGATCAAGAACGGCGTGGTGTACGTGCTCGAGGTGAACCCCCGCGGGTCCCGCACGGTCCCGTTCGTCTCCAAGACGACGGGGGTGCCTCTCGCGGGCCTCGCCGCCGCGGTGATGGTGGGCAAGACCCTGGAGGAGCTCGGCCTCCAGGACGACGTGGTCCAGCCGTATGTCGCGGTGAAGGAGGCGGTGTTTCCCTTCAGCAAGCTGGCCGGCGTGGACCTGGTGCTCGGACCCGAGATGCGCTCCACCGGCGAGGTCATGGGCATCGCCGACTCGTTCGGAATGGCATTCGCCAAGGCCCAGATCGCCGCGGACGGCGCGCTTCCGCTGGAGGGCGCGGTGTTCCTCACCGTCAACGACCACGACAAGGTCAACCTGGTGCCGATCGCGCGCCGGTTCCACGGGCTCGGCTTCCGGCTGTTCGCCACCGACGGCACGGCGCGCTATCTCCGCGCCCGGGGCATCCCGGCCGAGCGGGTGCTCAAGGTCCACGAGGGCCGCCCCAACGCCATCGACCTGATGGTCTCCGACCGCATCCAGCTGCTGATCAACACCCCCCTTGGCAAGCTCACGCAGCAGGACGACTACGCGATCCGCCGCGCCGCCCTACAGCATCGTGTGCCGTACACCACCACGCTCTCCGCGGCATCGGCCGCATGCGACGCGATCATCGCGCTCAAGAGCCGCGCCGGCGAGGTGCGATCCCTGCAGGAGTGGCACGTGCTCGCCCGGGAGATGTCACCCGAGTGGACCGGCTGACCGCGCGCGACCCCGGCTTCGCAGCCGCCGTGCGATCCCGGATCCGCGGAGAGGTGCGCGAGGCGGAGCCGCTGGCCCGGTATTCCACCTACCGCATCGGCGGTCCCGCGACGGTGGTCCTGCCGACCACCGCCGAGGACGTCGCGACCGCCGTCCGCATGGCGCACGAAGCGGGTGTGCCGTGGTTCGCGCTCGGGCTCGGATCGAATATCCTGCTGCCCGACGACGGCCTCGACGCGCTGGTGGTTCGGCTGGGAAAGGGGCTCGACCGGCTGGAGCGCGACGGCGACCGCTGGATCGTGGGCGCCGGTCTGCCGGCGCCGCTCGCCGCCCGGCGAACGGCGGCCGCCGGGTTCGCCGGGCTGCACATCTTCGTCGGCGTACCCGGCTCCGTCGGCGGCGGGATCTACATGAACGCGGGCTGCCATGGCGGCGACTGGGCCGAGGTGGTGGAATCGGTCACCGTGGTGGACCAGGCCGGGCAGGACGCGGTGGTGCCGCGCTCCGAGGTTCCCTTCACCTACCGGCGGAGCGGTCTGGACGGACGCGTCGTGCTCGAGGCCACGGTCCGGCTCCGTCGGGAGGAGCAGCACCGGCTCGACGAGCAGATCACCGAGATGTTCGAGTGGCGGCAGAGCGGCACCCCGTTCAACCAGCCCTGCTGTGGCAGTGTCTTCAAGAATCCCGCGGGGCCGAGCCGGAAGCGGGAGGACGGGCCGCGGACGGCCGGCCAGCTCATCGAGGCCGCGGGACTCAAGGGCTTCCGGCACGGTGCGGCCGAGGTGTCTCCGATGCACGCCAACTATTTCGTGAACACCGGCGGCGCCACCGCGGCCGACGTACGAGGGCTGATCGACCGAGTCCGGCAGAAGGTCAAGCGTGAATTCGGCGCGCTGCTGGAGCCGGAGGTGAAGATCATCGGCGCCGGGGGAGAGTACCTCACGGTGTCACCCTGAAGGATGAACCTTTCCACCATCACCGAGCTCGACGCCATGCCCCCCTTCTTCGCCCACGAGTCCGCCTACATCGACGATGGCGCCGTCATCGGCGAGGCCACCAGGATCTGGCATTTCTGCCACGTGCTGCCCGGCGCGGTC
The DNA here is from genome assembly GCA_013820855.1 of Gemmatimonadales bacterium. Taxonomy (GTDB): domain Bacteria; phylum Gemmatimonadota; class Gemmatimonadetes; order Gemmatimonadales; family GWC2-71-9; genus CAVVWJ01. Next base: position 19,183 of record JACDHV010000013.1, read on the forward strand.
ATCGGTGAGCGGTGCAACCTGGGGCAGAACGTCGTGGTGATGGGCGGCAGCCGGCTGGGAAACAACGTGAAGGTCCAGAACAACGTCTCGATCTACGAGGGCGTCGTGCTGGAAGACGACGTCTTCTGCGGGCCGAGCTGCGTCTTCACCAACGTCTCCAACCCCCGGAGCCAGGTTCCCCGGAAGTCGGAGTACCGCCGCACCCTGGTCCGGCGGGGCAGCTCGATCGGGGCGAACGCCACCATCGTCTGCGGAGTGACGCTGGGCGAGTACTGCTTCATCGGGGCGGGAGCCGTGGTCCGGAGCGACGTTCCGGCGTACGCCCTGATGGTCGGGGTGCCCGCGAGGCAAGTGGGATGGATGTGCCAGTGCGGTATCCGGCTGCAGCTCCAGGACGGGCGCGCCTCTTGCTCTGCCTGCGGCGCCGGCTACGAGGAGCGCGACGGCGCCCTGCATCAGATTGACCGCCCTCGCACGGCGGGCTAAGTTATACGGCTGCCGACGGTTCCGCTTCTTTTCGCGCCCGTGGCCCGCCCGGCTCGCACCGGTGCCCGGGCGCGTTTCACATGATGCTTCGTTCCCACATTCCGGGGCAGAGGACAGAGATTCGGTGAACGTACCACTGCTCGACCTGGTGGCTCAGTACGACGGCGTCAAGGACGAGGTGCTCCGGGCCATGATGGCCGTCGTGGAGCGCCAGGGGTTCATCATGGGCCCGGAGGTGGCGGAGCTGGAGGACGCGGTAGCCCAGCTGTCCAACACCCGGCACGCGATTGGCTGCGCCAGCGGCACCGACGCCCTCCTGCTGCCCCTCCGCGCCCTGGACATGAAGCCTGGCGACGAGGTGATCACCACGGCATTCACCTTTTTCGCGACGGCCGGCGCCATTCACAATGCCGGCGGCACACCGGTCTTCGTCGACATCGACCCGGCCACGTTCAACATCTCGCCGCACGCGATTCAGGACGCCATCACCCCGCGAACCCGGGGGATCGTGGCGGTCCACCTCTTCGGGCAGATGGCGCCCATGGAGGAGATCGTGCCGGTGGCGCGCCGTCACGGACTGGCGCTCATCGAGGACGCCGCCCAGGCGATCGGCGCACGCCGCATGGTGGACGGCACATGGCGCCGGGCCGGCGAGCTCGGCACCGTCGGCACGTTCTCGTTCTTCCCGAGCAAGAACCTCGGCGGGTTCGGCGACGGCGGCATGATGGTGACCCAGGACGACCAGCTGGCCGATCGACTCCGCAGGCTGCGCCTGCACGGGGGAGCCCGGCAGTATCACCACGAGGAGGTCGGCTACAACAGCCGGCTCGATACGCTGCAGGCGGCGGTGCTCCTGGCCAAGCTGCCGCATCTCGAGGGGTGGAGCCGCGCGCGGGCCGAGCGGGCGGGCACCTACACCGAGGCGTTCACCGGGCACCCGGCCGTGTGTCCGCCGGCCATCGACCGGGCCAACGAGCACATATTCCACCAGTACACGATCCGGGCACCTCGGCGGGACGAGCTGCACGCGCACCTGAAAGCCCGCGGCATCGGCAACGCGATCTACTACCCGCTCGCCCTGCACCTCCAGCCGTGCTTCGCTCACCTGGGCTACGGACGCGGCCGGCTGCCTGTCACCGAGGCGGCCATGGACTCCGTGATCTCACTGCCCATCTATCCCGAGCTCACCCGGGCGCAGCAGGACGCCGTGATCGCGGCGATCCTCGAATTCTATGCCTGACGACCGACCGACCGGGGTGGACGTCGCGCGCGACCTGATCGGCAAGGCGCAGCGCCGCGACGCGCTGTTCGGCATCGTGGGGCTCGGGTACGTCGGGCTCCCGCTGGTCGTCGAGCTGGCCAAGGCCGGATACCGGGTGCTCGGCTTCGACGTCAGTGAGCGTGTGGTGAGGGGCCTCAACGCCGGTCACTCGCACGTCAAGGACGTCACCGACGAGCAACTCGGCGAGGCGATGGCGGCGGGCCGGTTCGAGGCCACGACCGACATGTCCCGATTGGGCGAGCCCGACGCCGTCTCCATTTGCGTGCCGACGCCGCTCTCCAAGTTCAAGGACCCCGACGTCAGCTACATCGTGGCCGCCACCGATGCCGTGAAGCGCACGCTGCGTCGCGGCCAGGCCATCATCCTGGAATCCACCACCTACCCCGGCACCACGCGGGAGATCCTGCAGCCGGCGCTCGAGAGCACCGGGCTCGCGGTCGGCACCGATTTCTTCCTCGCCTTCAGCCCCGAGCGGGTGGATCCGGGCAACCCGGTCTGGAAGACGCACAACACCCCGAAGGTGGTGGGCGGCATCACGGAGAACTGCACCCGGGTGGCCTGCGCGCTCTATGAGCCGGCCATCGAGCGTCTGGTGCCGGTCTCGACTACCGAGGCGGCCGAGCTGGTGAAGCTGCTCGAGAACACGTTCCGCAGCGTGAACATCGGCCTCGTGAACGAGATGGCGATCGTCTGCGACAAGCTGGGTGTCGACGTCTGGGAGGTGATCGAGGCGGCTTCGACCAAGCCGTTCGGCTTCATGAAATTCCTGCCCGGCCCCGGACTGGGCGGGCACTGCATACCCATCGATCCGCACTATCTCGCCTGGAAGATGCGCAGCCTCAACTACAAGACCCGTTTCATCGACCTGGCGGGGGAGCTGAACACGGAGATGCCGCTGTTCTGGGTTCGGAAGGTGGCGGAGGCGCTCAACGGGCAGGGTAAGGCGGTGCGCGGCGCGTCGGTGCTGGTGCTCGGCGTCGCGTACAAGCGGGACATCGACGACATACGGGAAAGCCCGGCGCTCGACATCATCCGGCTGCTGGAGGGGCAGGGGGCGCGGGTCACGTATTCCGACCCTCACGTTCCGTGCTTCTCCGAGAACGGCCAGGACTACCGCTCGGTGCCGCTCGATGCCGAGGCCGTGGCCGCAGCCGATTGCGTCATGATCGTCACCGATCATTCGGCCGTGGACTACCGGATGATCGGACGGACGGCCAAGCTGGTGGTCGACACTCGAAACGCGATGCCGAAAGAGGCGTGACATGCACGTGGCGGTGATCGGAAGCGGGTACGTGGGGCTCGTGGCCGGGGCCTGCCTCGCGGAGACGGGCAACGACGTCGTCTGCGTGGACAAGGACGCCGACAAGATCGCGCGACTCCAGCGCAACGAAATCCCGATCTACGAGCCGGGCCTCGAGCCCATGGTGGAGCGCAACCAGGCCGAGGGGCGCCTCACCTTCACCACCGACATCGGCGCCGCCATCCGCGGCGCGAAGGTCCTCTTCATCGCCGTTGGGACCCCGCCCGGCGAGGACGGCTCGGCCGATCTCCAGCACGTGCTCGGCGTGGCGCGCGAGATCGGGCGGCACATGAACGAGCCCAAGGTCGTCGTCACCAAGTCCACCGTGCCGGTCGGCACCGCGGAGAAGGTGCGGGCGGCGGTCAAGTCGCAGACCGACGTTCCGTTCGCCGTGTGCTCCAACCCCGAGTTCCTGAAGGAAGGGGCGGCGATCGAGGACTTCATGAAGCCCGACCGGGTGGTCATCGGGGTGGACGACGAGGACGCCAGGGCGGTGATGGGTGAGCTGTACGCGCCGTTCACCCGCCAGGGCGGCAACCGGATCCTCTTCATGGACATCGCGTCGGCCGAGGTCACCAAGTACGCCGCCAACGCGATGCTCGCCACCCGCATCTCGTTCATGAACCAGATGGCGCTGTTCTGCGAGCTGGTGGGCGCCGACGTCAGCAACGTGCGGCTGGGGATCGGGTCGGACCAGCGCATCGGGCGGGCCTTCCTCTACCCGGGCCCCGGCTACGGTGGGTCGTGCTTTCCCAAGGACGTGAAGGCGATCATCAAGACCGCCGACGACCTGGGCCTCTCGCTCGACGTGCTCAAGTCGGTCGAGGCGGTGAACGAGTGCCAGAAGCTCGTGGTGCTGCACAAGGTCCAGCGCTACCTCGGGTCCGATCTGAGCGGCAAGACGGTGGGCCTCTGGGGCCTCGCCTTCAAGGCCGAGACCGACGACATGCGGGAGAGCCCGACGGTCCCGCTGATCGAGGGCCTGCTCGCCGCGGGCGCCAAGGTCCAGGCGCACGATCCCAAGGCCACCGACTCCGCGCGGCACATCTTCGAGGATCGCGTGATGTACGCCGCCGATCCCTACAGCGCGGCGCACGGGGCCGACGCGCTCTGCGTCATGACCGAGTGGCTGCTCTATCGCAATCCCGACTTCGATCGGGTGCGCAGGCTGCTCCGCCGGCCGCTGCTGGTGGACGGCCGGAACCTCTACGAGCCGGAGCGCATGAAGGCGCTGGGCTTCGAATATCACGGGATCGGCAGGGGAGGTCGGTGACCCGAGTTCTCGTCACCGGTGCGGCCGGCTTCATAGGGTCGCACCTGGTGGAGGCGTTGTGCCACCAGGGCCACGAGGTCGTGGGGATCGATAACTTCGACCCGTACTACCCCCGGGCCATGAAGGAGCGGAACCTGGCCGAGGTGGGAAGGCTCCCCGGCTTCGCCTTCCACGAGCTGGACCTGCTCGACGCCGCCGCCCTGGCGTCGCTCCTGACTTCAGACACCGTGCTGGTCCACCTCGCCGCGAAGGCCGGGGTGCGCCCCTCCCTCGGCGATCCGGTGGGCTACGCCAGGGTCAACGTCGGCGGCACGGCGGCGGTGGCGGAGGCGGCCCGCGGCGCCGGTGTGTCGCGGATCGTGTTCGGCTCGTCGTCGTCGGTGTACGGCGACAGCACGCCCGTGCCCTTTCGCGAAGACGCCGCCGCCATCGATCCGGTCTCGCCGTACGCCGCCACCAAGCGGGCCGGCGAGCTGCTGCTCGGCTCGGTCGCCGCGATCTACGGTTTTCGGGTGGCCTCGCTGCGCTTCTTCACCGTGTACGGCCCACGCCAGCGACCCGACCTCGCGATCCACGCCTTCACGCGCCGGATGGTCGAAGGCAGCACGCTGACGCTCTTCGGTGACGGCACGCAGGGGCGAGACTACACCTACTGCGACGATATCGTGGCCGGAGTGCTCGCGGCGCTCCGGTGGACCGAGACGGCGCAGGTCGGTGTCGAGCAGTTCAACCTCGGCGGCAACCGGGTCGTCGAGACGGGGGCGATGGTGGACGAGATCTCCGCGGCGCTCGGGATGACCCCGAAGATCGAGTGGGCGCCGATGCAGCCGGGCGACGTGCAGCGCACCGCCGCCGACCTCACCAAGTCCGGCGCGGTGCTCGGCTACGCGCCCAGGACACCCTTTCCGGAGGGAATCCGGCAATTCGTCGCCTGGTTTCGGGAGGCCCATGGCCGCTCCGACTGAGCGGGTGCTGGCCCGCGCCCGCGACCGCTTCGCGGTGCAGGACTACTACGGCACGGTCCACCTGCTCGAGGACATCGTGGCCGGGGGTCGCGCCTTCGCCGACGTCCACCATCTGCTGGGCGTCTCGCTGTCGCTCCTCGGTCAGCGCGAGCGCGCGCTGGTCGAGTTCGAGCGGGCGCTGGAGCTCAATCCCCGCTACCTCGAGGCCCTGATCCACCAGGGGCTGGTCCTGTACGAGATGGGAAGGGAGACCGAGGCCGAGGACTCGTTCCGGCGGGCGTCGGCAAGCGTCGCACCCTCCTCGAACGGCTTCCCCGCGCCGATCGCCTCGCAGCTGGCCAACCAGCACGCGGAGCTGGCCGAGGCCTACGCGGAAGCCGGGGCGCTCGACCGGGCGGTCGAGCAGTACGAGCGCGCTCTGGAGCTCGGCCCGACGTTCGTGGATCTGCGGTACCGCATGGCCAGACTGCTGCTGGAGTCGGGCCGCTCGCTGGAGGCACGCGAGGCGCTGCAGGAAGTGCTCCGGATCCGCCCCAACTTCGTGGACGCCTGCGCCGCGCTCGGGCTGGCGCACTACCTCTCCGGCGACGCTCTGGGCGCGCGAGACATCTGGAGGGGGTGCCTGAGCCGACGCCCCGAGAATGCCCGTGTGGAGGCCTATCTGGCGATGCTCGGCCGCACCGGCACGTGATGCGTTGGGCTCTTGCCGCCGCCGCCGTGTCCGCGGCCTGCGGCGGAGCGGACGACGGCGAGCGCCGGGGCGACGAGGCCTACGGCCGCGGCCAGTACGCCCAGGCGCTGAAGGAGTATCGGTCGCTGGCCGGAGGGAAGGCCGACCCCCGCATCTACGCCAAGACCGGAGCGGCCGCGCTCCGCACCGGGGAGCTGCGCGAGGCCGCGGACGCGTATCTGCATCTGGCCGGGGAGGACCCCAGCCGGGTGCAGGAGGCCGCGGAGGGGCTCGAGTCGGTGGCTCGCGCCGCCGAGCGATCCGATCGGGCCGATGCGCTCCAGCAGGCCGTCGTGGGACTGCAGACCCTCGTGCCTGACCGGGTACCCGGCGCCTACGCCCTCCTCCTCGCCCAGAAGGAAGGGGCGGAAGCGGCCGAGCTGGTGAGGCTGCTGCCCCGCGCCATCGCGGCGGCACCGGATCAGGCGACCGTGGACTCGCTCCTCGCACTCCACGCCCGGCTGCTGCACCAGACTTCCGGCTGCGGCCAGGCGATGTTTCAGTATCGCGCGGTGCTTCGGCGAAGCCAGGACAGCTCGCTCCTCGCGGAGGCCCGGAAAGGGGCGGCTGGGTGCGCGCTCTCGCTCGGACAGCGCTCGGGCGTGAGCGGCCGGGAGGATGACGCCGCCCTCTGGTTCGCCGAGGCGGCGCGCATGGATTCCAGCTCCGCCACCGGGCGGCGGGCGCTCTTCGCCTACGGCGAGACTCGATTACTGCAAGGCGACACCCTCGCCGCCGCCCTCGCCTGGCAGGCGATCGCGGCGGACGCGGCGGTCTCCGACTCCTTCAGCGGAAAGGCCCGAGCCGGGCTCGCCGGGCTGGGACTCACCCCCAACACGGCCACCGATACCGGGTCCGACACTCCATGAACTGCTTTCGCTCGCTCGTGCTCGCCGGCACTCTCGTCCTCGCCGGATGTGGCGGTGGCCGTTCGCCCGGGGCCGGCGGCGCGACCCCGGCGCAGGCGGAGGGCGCCAGCCCGCAGGAGGTGGATTCGCTCTTCCGCCAGGCGGAGGGGCTGGCCCGACGCGGCAAATGGGGCGAGGCGATCAAGCACCTCGAGCGCGTGCTGCTGGAGTTTTCTCCCGGCGACTCGCGCATTCCCCAGGCACGGTATTTCCTCGGCGAGGCCAAGTTCGCGATCGGAAGCCACCTCGAGGCGGCCCGCGAGTTCCGCCGCGTCTCCGACGAGACCCCGAACGACCGGCTGGCGCCCGAGGCGCTGCTCCGGGTGGGCGACGTCTACACCGATCTCTGGCGCCGGCCCGAGCTCGACCCCTCCTACGGGCAGACCGCGCTCGCGACCTATCAGGAGCTGCTCAACCGGTACGCCAACGCTCCGGCCGCCGCACGCGCGCAGGAGCGCATCACCGAGCTACAGGAGCGGTTCGCCTACAAGGAGTACCGGGCGGGAGTGTTCTACTTCAAACTGAAAGCCTACGACTCGGCGATCCTGTATCTGAAGGACGTCGTGGCCACCTATCCGAGGGCCTCGGTGGCTCCGGACGCGCTGCTCAAGCTGGTGGAGGCCTACCAGCGGCTCGGCTACCAGGAAGACGTCCAGGAGACCTGCGGCTACCTCCGGCGCTTCCATCCCGACGCGGTGCGGGGGCGGTCCCCATGTCCCACCGACACGGCCGGCACCTCGTAGCGACATGGTCGGCCTCTTCGGAGGATCGTTCGATCCCGTCCACCACGGCCACCTCATCGTGGGCCAGGTGGCGGCCGAACGTCTCGAGCTCGATTCCCTCCGCTTCGTGCCGGCCCGGGAACAGCCGTTCAAGGGGGGCAGCCACGGCGCCTCCCCGGAGCACCGGGCCGCCATGCTGGACCTCGCCGTCGCCGGCTTCCAGGCACTGCAGGTGGAGCGTGCCGAGCTCGAGCGGGCCGGCCCCTCCTATACGGTGGACACCTTGCGCGCCCTGCACGCCCGGGAGCCGGGCGTGCGGCTGACCCTGCTGCTCGGCGCCGACGCCGCGGCGGAGCTCGAGGCCTGGCATGAAGCCGCCGAGATCCCGCGGCTGGCGACTGTGATCGTGTTCGCACGCGCGGGGATACCGGTGCCGACCTCCCGCCTCATCGCGGGGACCATCGAGGTCCCCGCCATCGAGATCTCCGCAACCGAGATCCGCCGGCGGGCCAGGGAAGGCCGCTCCCTCCGCTATTGGGTACCCGACCGGGTCGCGGAGTACGTGACCCGGCACCGGTTATATTTGGACCCAGCATGATCAAATCATTGATGACCGCGGTCCTCGGCACCCGATTCGATCGGGAGCGGAAGCGGCTCCAGCCGATCGTGGATCAGATCCACGCGGCCGAGGAAGGCCTCAAGGACTTCAGTGAGGCCGAGCTCAAGGCCCAGACCCAGAAGTTCCGCGACCGGCTCGCCGAGCGGACCGGGGCCGTGAAGGCCGAGCTGGAGGAGGTTCGGGCCGCGAAGCACGGGTGCGCGGACCCGGTCGAGCGGGACCAGCTCGAGCAGCGCTTCCAGGAGCTGGAGGCGGGCTACAAGAAAGCCCTCAAGGCGGGGCTCGACGAGCTCCTGCCCGAGGCGTTCGCCACCGTCCGCGAGGCGTGCCGGCGGATGGTCGGTACGACCGTGGCCGTGATGGGCCACGACCTGGTCTGGGACATGGTTCCGTACGACGTGCAGCTCATCGGCGGCGTGGTGCTGCATCAGGGCAAGATCGCCGAGATGGCCACCGGCGAAGGCAAGACGCTGGTGGCCACGCTGCCGCTCTATCTGAACGCGCTCGCGGGCCGCGGCGCCCACCTGGTCACGGTGAACAACTACCTGGCCCGCCGCGACTCGCAGTGGATGGGACACGTCTTCTCCTATCTCGGGCTCACCGTCGCCTGTCTCGACGACACCGAGCCGTCCTCGCCGAACCGCCGCGCCGGCTACCAGGCCGACATCACCTACGGCACCAACAACGAGTTCGGTTTCGACTACCTGCGCGACAACATGGTCTTCTCGCTTGACCAGCGGGTCCAGCGGGAGCATGCCTACGCGATCATCGACGAGGTGGACTCGATCCTCATCGACGAGGCGCGGACGCCGCTCATCATCTCCGGGCCAGTCGGTAACGAGGCGGACGACAAGTACGCCCAGTTCAACCGGCACGTCGCCGAGCTGGTGCGCAAGCAGACCGGCGTGGTCAATACGCTGCTGGCCGAGGCGGAACGGCTGCTGGAGAACGAGAAGACCCGGCAGGACGCCGCCATGAAGCTCTACCAGGCGCACCTCGGCATGCCGAAGAACCGGCGACTGCTGAAGCTGATGAACGAGCAGGGGCTCAAGCAGATGGTGCAGCGGATGGAGCTCGACGCCATCGCCGACCGCAAGCTGCCGGTGCGACAGCAGCGGCTGCGGGACACCGAGGACGTGCTCTACTTCGTGCTGGACGAAAAGGGCCACTCGGTCCATCTCACCGACCGCGGCGCGGAGGCGATGTCGCCCGACGATCCGGGACTCTTCCTGGTGCCGGACATCTCCGAGGAGATCCACCGGATCGACCGGGATCCCGAGCTGTCGCCGCTCGACCGGGTCGAGC